>NZ_LT897781.1:2707227-3014454 GCF_900188315.1 Marinobacter sp. es.042 | reverse complement strand
GCCGTCAGAAGAGTTATTGCTCGTTCTTAATTTGTTTTTCTAATCCTATGCCACAATGGTTCGACGGACGGGGGGAAGGAATATTTTCCCGACAGGAAAAAGATGTCTGAGCGAAGCGAGTTGTTTTTCCCGAGGGAAAATATTCCTTCCCCCCGGCCAGCCCCCAAACCAACCAGGCTAGGGCCATAATTGAAACCAGACACCAACCCAAGAGGATGAAAACGAATATGACCCAAAGGCCAGACACCCACAGCAAACTGATCGGCTACCTGCTCTGGATCTTCGGATTCCTGGGCTCACACCGGTTTTACTACGGCAAACCCGTTACCGGCACCATCTGGTTCTTTACCCTGGGGCTGCTGTTTATCGGCTGGATCATCGACCTGTTCCTGATCCCGGCCATGGACCGCGAAGCGGACCTGCGGTTCCGGGAAGGTGAGGTCAGCTACAACATCGGCTGGATCCTGCTGACCTTCCTCGGTGTGTTTGGCATTCACCGGATGTACATGGGCAAGTGGATCACGGGCATCATCTACCTGTTTACCGGCGGCCTGTTCCTGATCGGTGTGCTCTATGACTTCTGGACTCTGAACAACCAGATCTCCATCCGCAACGAAGAGCGCCGCTTCGGCTGACCGATCGGATCACAGGCCGGCCGCGGTCTCCAGTTCGACCAGGGCCTCTTCCAGGTAGTCGAGCATCCGCTGCAGGCTGGGTAGCGTGCGGCGGCAGCCGATGAGGCCGAACTCCACCTGGTCGCCGTAGCTGGTCAGGGTCATGTTCAGGGCCAGGCGGTCCATGGCGATGGAGACCGGGTACATGCCGTCCATCATGGCGCCGTTCCAGTAGCAGGTCTCCCGGGGCCCGGGGACGTTCGAAATGACCACGTTGAAGGTCTGCCATTTCGGTGCCATGCCGGTAAGCAGATGGAACGCCGCCGGCGCCAGGGTCAGGGCGGTGTAGTTGATAATTTCTTCCGCAGACATATGGGCGTATCGGTCCTTGGCCGCCTTTACATCTTCGTGGATCTGCATCAGCCGGGTAACCGGGCTGGTGACGTCGGTGTGCAGCGAGGCGAGGATAACGCCCACCTGGTTTCCGCCGGAGCTGTCATCCTTGCGCAGGGACACCGGCACCATGGCGATCAGCGGTTTTTCCGGCAGGGCGTCCTGGTTCATCAGGTAGCTGCGCAGCGCGGTGGCGCACATGGCCATCACCACATCATTCACCGTGGTTCCGTAGATTTTACACACTGCCTTTATACGGCTGAGGTCATAGGACTGTGCGGCGAAGCGTCGGGACCCGGTGATCTTCTGGTTAAGAATGCTGCGGGGCGCGTGGAATATGGAGGAGTAGGCCGGGTCTTTGCGGGCGTCGTTGATGGTTCGCAGCAGTTCCCGGGCGACGGTGGGCACGGTGCCCAGTTGCTTGCCGGATTCACCCAGCAGGTGGCCAACGCTTCGCCACAGCGAAGGGCCGCCATCATCCTTCTCACGCTCCGGGCGTGGTGGCATGGCCCAGATCGGCGGCATATCCCGCTCTCCGGTATCCTGGCACAGCATCCGGGTAACCATCCGCATGGCCGATACACCGTCTACCAGAGCATGGTGTACCTTGATGTACACGGCAAACTGCCGCTCTCCCAGCCCTTCGATCAAATGAAATTCCCACAGCGGTCGCTCCCGATCCATCAGGTGGGAATGTTCCGCCGAGACAAACGACAACAGCTCTCTTACCCGTCCCGGGGTCGGTAGCGCTTCGAACCGGAAGTGATGCTCCAGATCCAGGTGCTCATCCTCTACCCACACCGGCTGACCGAAACGGTAATCCAGTCGCTGGTTGAAAGGTGGTGTCACCTTTGTGTGTTGCCTTAACCGGTCCGCCAGCTGGGCGACGTAATCATCCGGAGCGCCTTCGGGAAAAGAGAAAAGTTGAAGGCCGCCCACGTGCATGGGCTGCTGCCGTTTTTCCAGCCAGAGAAAAAGCTGATCCGTGGGGCTGAGAGGTTTCACAGGGCATCCTTGTTGTCAGTATTGTGACAATAGTAGCGCAGATGGATTGGAACGGAATTGACCTCGGTATGCATTGACTTCAATGGTCGGGCCAAACGTGGTCCGAGGTCCGGACGGACGTTTTCATCGTAGGTCATTCTTTAAAGTTAGCAATTGCATCCATCGCACATGACTCATGGAGAAAAGGACGTGGGTAACGCTATCAGGACCCTGCACGGGGTCTTATTGTCTGTCTGCAGTCTGTTTCCTCTGTTCGCCGCGGCTCAGGATTTACCCGGCGTCCAGTTGGAGACAGTGTCTTCCGAGGACATTGTGCAGGAAGTCACCCTGAACGGGACGGTAAACGCCCTTCGTGTCTCAGGCATGTCCGCGGCGGTAGCCGGCCTCCTGGACGAGGTTCGGGTGGAAACCGGTGATCGGGTTTCCCAGGGTGATGTGCTGGTTGCGCTGGATGATGAAATGGTGACCTGGGAGCTGGCGGCCGCCAGGGCCGAGGCTGAGGAGGCCCGAAGCCGGTTAGAGGAAGCCCGGCGGAGACTGCGCGAAGCCAGGTCTGTGGGTGCGGGCCGTAATATTGCAGCAACGGAAGTCAGTGCCCGGGAGAGTGCGGTTGCCGCCAATGAAGCCACCCTGGCCCGCCTGGAAGCTGCCCGGCAGCAGGTTGAAGTCATGGCCGGCCGTCACCGTGTGACCGCGCCCTTCGATGGCGTGGTCAGCGAGCGCTTTCGGGATCTCGGTGAATGGGTAACCCCGGGTGACCAGCTGTTGACGCTGGTGGATACCGAAAACCTGCGACTGGATTTCCAGGTGCCCCAGGCCTTTTTCAAGCGCATCGACGACAACAGCCGGCTGTTGGTGCAAAACGACGAGGAACTGAGCCAGGCCACCATCGATGTCCTGGTGCCGATCAACGACCCCCGGTCCAGAACCTTTCTTCTTCGAGCGATAAAACCGGATACCTTGAAGCTGCTTCCGGGCATGGCGGTGCAGGCGGTGCTGCGGGTCACCACCGGGGAGCGGGGCTTGACGGTTTCCCGCGATGCTATTAACCGTTATCCCGAAGGACGGACCACGGTATGGATCGCCGAGCCGGCGGATGAAGAGACCTGGACCGTTCAGGAAAAGCGGGTGCGTCTCGGCACAGGTTTTGAGGGGCGGGTTGAGATAATCAGCGGTCTTGAGACCGGCCAGCGCGTGGTGGTTCGTGGCAACGAGTCCCTGAGCGAGGGTATCAGCGTGCGCATTGCCGAACGGGAGAGCCGCTGATGTTCGCCGGCATTATCCGTCATGGCACTCTGGTTACCGTTATCGCCCTGATCGTTGCCATTCTTGGAACTGCCGCGGCGCTTCGGATTCCGGTTCAGATGATTCCGGACCTGGAAGTGCGCACCGTCACCGTTGAGACCAGCTGGCCCGGTGCGACGCCCCAGGACATCGAGAAGGACATACTGATTGAGCAGGAACGGTTCCTGCGCAATGTTCCGAACCTGAGCCGGATGACATCCACCGCATCCAGCGGCGCGGCGGAGATCGAGCTGGAGTTCCCGTTCGGGGTGAATATCACCGAGACCCTCATCCAGATCAACAATGCCCTGAGCCAAGTCCCTGATTACCCGAGAAACGTCGATGAGCCACGGATTGTCGCGGCGTCTTTCTCATCCAATGCGTTCATGTATTTCCGTGTCGCTACCCTGGAGGGCAATCCCCGCGAGCTGGACATCGAGCTCATGCGCGATTTCATCGAGGATCGCGTCCGGCCAAGGATGGAGAGTGTGCCGGGGGTTTCCGAGGTTACCGTTGGCGGTGGTGCCGACCGGCAGATGCAGATCATTGTGGACGAATCCGCCCTGGCCCAGCGCGGCCTGAGCCTGGTGGATCTGCGCAACGCAATCGTGGCCCGCAACCAGGACATTTCCGGCGGCGAGATCGACTCTGGCAAGCGCCGGTATCTGTTGCGCACGGTCGGGCGTTTTGACGATGTTGAATCCCTGGAACAGCTGGTGGTACGCCGGCAGGGTGACAGCGTGGTGCGCCTTGGTGAGGTGGCCCGGGTTCAGCAGGGCCACTCCCGGATCCGGGAGTTGTCCTTTATCAACGGCCAGCGGGTGATTGGCCTGCAGGTGCGCCGTGAAAGCGGCTCGAACGTCATTGATATCAAACGCGCGATGATGGACGAAGTGGCCGCCATCAACCGGGAGGTGCTAGAGCCGGCGGGCATGAGGCTGGGCCTGACCGCAGACGATGCCCGTTATGTGGAAGCCTCGGTGGCCAACGTCTGGACCAATCTGGGGATTGGTGCCGCCTTCGCAACCCTGGTGATGTTCCTGTTTCTGAGATCCGGCCGGGCCACGTTTGCCGGGGTGGTAGGTATACCGCTGTGTGCCATAGCCGCGTTTATCGGGCTGCTGATCACCGGCCGCACCATCAACGTGATTTCTCTGGCCGGTATCGCCTTTGCCATCGGCATGACGGTGGACAACAGCATCGTGGTGCTGGAGAACATCGAACGACACCGGCGTTTGGGGCTGGACCGTTTCGAATCGGCCCTCAAGGGCGTGCGCGAAGTCTGGCCGGCGGTGCTGGCGTCCACCACCACAACCATTCTGGTGTTCCTGCCGATCCTGTTTATCGAGGAAGAGGCGGGCCAGCTTTATTCCGACGTGGCCATTGCCATCTCTGCCGCCATTCTCGCCTCCATGTTGGTGGCAATCACCATCATACCCACCCTCTGCGCCCGGCTGGATTTCGGCCGTCGGGGCGTGACCACCGATGAATACGGCAACGAAACCTCGGGTCGCTGGAGCGGGACCGCCATGGGGGCGGTGCGATGGCTGGTGAATGGCACGGTGCGCCGGCTTCTGGTGATGGCCGCAACCGTCGGCGTCAGCCTGTGGGTGATTTTTGTGCTGACCCCACCCGCCGAATACCTGCCGGAAGGTGAGGAGCCCAAGACCTTTGCCGCCATGTCGGCGCCGCCGGGCTACAACCTCCAGGAGATGGAAGCCATTGCCCGCCAGGTGGAAGACTACTTCCTGCCCCACGTGAACGCGGACGGCCAGGCCTACGCCGCGGGCGAAACCAGCGTGCCGCCCATGGCCTATCTCAACATGCAGGTAACGCCCACCAGGATCCGGATCATCGCCGAGACACTGAACCCGAGGCACATCGAAGCCCTGATGGACGAGATCACCCGGTTCTATGAACAGTTCCCGGGCATGCGCGCCTTCGCGGCCAAGGGTTCCATCATCTCCAGCAACGACGGCGGCACCCGCAGCATCAATCTGGACATCTCGGGGCCGGACCTGGTGTCGGTCTACGGCGCTGCGAACGCTGCCTATCAGCGCGCCGAGGAAATCTTCGACAATCCCCGCATCCAGAGCCAGCCCTCCACGCTGTCTCTGGCACAGCCGCTGATCCAGATCATGCCTGACTGGGATCGCGCCGCGGAACTTGGCCTTGGCGCTGAAGGCATTGGCTTTACCGTGGCCTCCCTGACCGAGGGCAGCTACGTCGACGATTTCTTCCTGGACGACGAAAAGATCGATATCTATGTCTACGGCAGCGAGGGTCGCAACCCGTCACTGGACAGCCTGCCGGATGTCATGGTGCACACGCCCCAGGGCGCGACCTTGCCGCTCTCCAGCCTGGCCACCATCGAGGAAACCGTCGATACCAGCACGGTCCGCCGGGTGGACGGTCGCCGCACCGTGACCCTGAACGTGATTCCCCCGGACGATGTGCCGCTCGAAGCCGGCGTCGAGAGGGTGCGCACGGAACTGTTGCAGTTCATGCGGGACAGCGGCGCGTTGCCCGCGAATGTGAACGTGGATATCTCCGGCGCCAGCGACCAGTTGAACGCCACACGGGATGCCCTGACCGGCAATTTCATCATTGCCATTGCCATTGTTTACCTGCTGCTGGTGGCCATCTTCGCGCACTGGGGATTCCCGCTGCTGATCATGACCGCCATACCGCTTGGCGTGGCCGGTGGCATCGTGGGCCTGGCCCTGATGAACCTGGTCGGTGGCCTGCTGCCCACGATTGGCCTCCAGCCTCTGCGACAACCCTTCGACATGATTACCATGCTGGGCTTTCTGATTTTGATGGGCACAGTGGTGAATAACCCGATCCTGGTGGTGGACCAGGCCCGGCAGAACCTCCGTCAGAAAGGCGTTACCGTAGTGCAGGCCGTCACTGCCGCCGTCCAGACCCGCCTGCGCCCGATTGCCATGACCACCCTGACCACCATCTGCGGCCTCTCGCCCCTGGTGTTCCTGCCCGGCGAAGGCACCGAGCTCTATCGAGGCGTGGGCGCTATCGTTCTGTTTGGCCTGCTTGGGGCAGCGATTGTAACCGTGACCTTCCTGCCGTCACTGACCATCTTTGTTCTTGGCTTGCGGGAGCGTTGGCGGTCAGGCAGCGACTGATGTTTTCTGGTCGGCTCTGAAGTCGAGTCTCTCCCGGGTAGTGCCGGCAACTCCCTAGTTTTGGCTGTGCCTGCCGAGCAACAAAAAAAGCCGGACTATCTTTTCCCCAAGGTAGGAAATCGATGATCCGGCGCCAATGCCAACAACAATGATCTGATGGTCCGGCCTGATCCATGGCCGGGACGTTCGTCCTTGCTTTTAATAAAGCGATCTTCGTGCCACGTTTTCAGGGCCTTTTAAAACAATAGCTTGAGAATTTTCCGGTTTTCCAGAAAGGTTTCTGCCCGAAAAACTGCCCTGCGACAGGGCAGGCTGCACGGCTTTGGCGCCCATTAGGCATCACACCGGGCTTAACTTGCTCAGCATCTGCACCGGTACCCGGTAGCGCACGCCTTTGGAGCGGCCGATACCGTCAACCGTGCAAGTTTTACGGTTGATCCGGATGATCTGTCCCTGAAGCTCCCGTTTTCCGGCACCGAAGCGAACTGTATCGCCTACCTGCCAAAGAGCCATTTGCGGTCGCGTATCAACCGGCTCAAAGGGAGTGTCTGGCATTGCAAGACCTTTTTCTCTGGCCTGCCTGACCAAGGCATCGCGCGTGGTATGCGCAGCCCCGCTCTCGTGCAACTCATCCAATATGGTGTAGAAATGACGGTTGTGTACGGAGCCCCGATACCGCTGTCCGGCACTCTGTTGCAACAGATGGGCAAACTCGTGGCAGCAGGTATGGGCCAGCAGGTTCAGTGTACTCAGCTCCCCGCCAAAATACCCCCGTTTACGGATCTCCCGGCCCGAAAGCCAGCCGCTCGCCGTCTCCGGCTGGTGCTTGGCGACAATCATGCGGGCACCGTAGGTGATCAGGTGCTGCCGGCCTCGGGAATCGTAACGGTGGTAGGTGGCCTGGCCTGATCCAACCCTGCAATGCAGGACGCTGCCGGGATTGCGTTCCCGGACCCACTGCTCTGCCGGTTGCCAGAGCCAGTCCCGGGTGACGGTGCACATCAGTTTGCCGATTTGATGAATATCGTTTTTGTCCATGGATCGCACAGTAAGGGGTGTACTGTTGCGATGATACCCGTCGCCGGGGCCGGGGTAAAAAAACAACAACGGCCGGTGGGACCGGCCGTTGACTGGAAAGCGCGTGGGTGATCACGCCTCGATAGGCGAACGCCAGTCGTCAGCACCGGAAGTTCCGGCAACGGCGTGCTCCCAGGTTACCTTGCGGTAGGACAGGGAAACGGTGACCAGCTGGGTGAAGTCGGCGTTGCCGGCATCCTGGCAGTGGGGCATGTTGCAGTTGATGTCGATGATGGTGGCATCTTCGAGGATGGTGGAGAAGAAGTGCTCCTGTTTGCCCTCAACGGAGGTGCGGTACCACTTCAGTTCGACCTTGGGCAGCATCTCGCCGGAGGCGAGGGCGTTGTACATCAGCGGGGTGGCCTTGTTCAGGGCGGAGGTGAACTTGAACGGCTTGTGAACGCGCTGACCGGATGGCTGACCGGACTGGGGATCGGTCGGTACGGTTACAACGTGGCTGAATTCCTGCACCAGTACTTCGTCTTCGTGGCCTTCCACGTAGATGTTGCCGACGGAATCGGAAGTGAAAGCGCCGGCAGTGATGTTGCCCTGGGTCTGGCCTTCGATGCTGATATAACAAGGAGTTGGCATAGTCTGCTCCATGACTTGTGAATGAATAGTGTCCCCGGGTGTTCCCTGGACGCTGTTTTTCATAACAAAGCCTGTGCCAGATTAAGTAATTGTATTTAAAACAAAGAGGTATCTATTTTTCGTTGATGCTTGGGGCGGGCCAGGCAATCCTGCGCCCGAAGGCCAGGCGAAGGATTGCTGTCATGGCAAAAACTTGCTCGAGTATTGCCCGGTTCAGCGGAGGCGAAATCGTACGGGCAGTGCGTAACGGAATTTCTTTCCTGATATCTCATCAGGCACGGCCGGAAGAGGCTCTGCCTGCTCCAACATGGCCAGAGCCGACTCATCCAGAAGCTGATGTCCGGAGCTGGCTCTCAGGCTGTGTGCCACCAGGGACCCGTCCCTCCGAAACTCGAACACGATCACGGGAGTGCCTTCCTGGCCGAGCCGTCTTGCCCGGCGGGGATATTCATAATACCTGGCAAGGTGGCGGCTGAGCCTGGACAGGTAATTATCCACTTCTGATCTGACGCCAGCGTTCTGAAGCGGAACGGTCGCCTGAGATTGCTCCCGGGTTTCCGTTTCCACGGGATCGCCAACCGGCGTCTCTGCTTCTGTAACCTGCTCGGTGACCTCAGGTTCGGGCGTCGGCTGTGTTAACGGTTCGGGCTCAGATTCGGGGTCAGGCTCTCGCTCTGGCTCTGGCTCAGGTTCCGGCTCAGGTTCCGGCTCTGGCATAGGTTGCGGTTTCGGCTGTGGCTTCGGTTCCGGAGCAGCCACAGGCTCGGGCCTGGGAGCGGGCTCGCCAGCCAGCTTTATGCGGATGGCGGGCGCGGTGTTGACGGCGGATTCGCCCAGAGTATTGAGCTCCACCGTCTTTTCCGGTGAAGCGAAGACCAGGGCAACAAAGGTGATCACACATGCCAGCAGCAAAAGTGCCCACCGGAAGGGTGGTTGTTGCGGCATCATTGGCCAGGCTCCGTCAACAACAGGATATCCTGGTATCCGGCTTCCTCAAGCAATCGGAAGAGTGACTCCACATCCGCCATGCTGATTCCTTCGGAAGCGGCGATTTTCAGTGGTTGCTCTTCGTCAGGTGTTGGCAGTCTGGCAACCAGAGACTCCCTGTCGAGCAGCTCGCCATCCACTCTCCACTCGCCTTCTGCGCTGACAATCATGTCTGCATGGGGCGACTGGCGGTCCTCAGCCTGCTGCGTGACGGGCAATTCCGGAAGTGGGTTGTCGGTCAACTGGCCGGCAACGATGAAAAACATGAGAAGCAGAAATACCAGATTGATCAACGGCAGAAGTGCATCTTCCACGCGTTCCATCAAGGTTTTGCCGGAGGTGAAGGGAGGTGGAACCAGATCGCTCATGGTGTCTGTGGTTTCGCCCGCTTCCAGTGGGTGTCTATATTCTGCTCAGTCAAGCCGCTGAGTATCCTGGTGAAGGCTCCCAGAGGCGTATCACCCGTCGTCGCGAGGTTTACTTCGGTGATACCGGCCTCTCCCAGTTCGCTCACAAGCTGATCGAGGGCCATGGATTGCCCCTGCCATTGCACCTTGCCATTGGCAGACACGGTCAGCTCAGGCAGAGGCTCGCCAGTGACCGGGCTTCGGCTGGAGGTGTTATTTGCAAGTTCCAGGTAGTCGACTGGCAACAGGCGGGTGGTCAGCATAAAGAACACCAGGAGTATGAAGACGACGTCGATCAGGGGCGTGATCCGTATCGGGATCGGGCGACTCGGCCTTGGTTCAACCAGTTGCATGGGCGAATCGCTGACCCCGGGCAGTTGTATAGCGGTCGGGCTCGTCCCCGGCTGTCTCGCTGTGAAGCTGCTGTTCAGGAACCTGGTAGTCTGCTTCATCAGCGTCCAGAGTCTGTTCCGGCACAATATGCAGAATCGAAACCAGGGTACTGTTGATGGTCTTGTGGATGCGTCGCAGCCGGAACTCGATCCATGCAGCCAGTGCAGCAAACGGTATGGCCACGACCAGGCCCGCAGCGGTGGTGGTCAGGGCCTCGTAGATACCGCCACTGAGCTGGGTAACATTGGCACGGCCTTCGGTAGCCGCCATGGCGCTGAAGGCCTCCATCATGCCCAGCACGGTTCCCAGCAGGCCGAGAAGAGGAGCCAGCGCGGCAATGACTTCGATGATCTTCAGGGGCGCTTCGAACGGCTCTAATGAATGCTGCGCATCCCGGGCGGCGGTTTCCCGGATCTTGCGGTCGTCCTCGCCGTTGTGTATCGCCTCAATCGTATCGGTGACAAGGCGCTGAAGCGGATTTAACCGGCCTAATCGGCCTGCCTGATATCGTATTTCGGAAGGCCGCACCGAAGCCGGATTGCTCTGCCAGTCCATTACGGTTTTTTTAAGACGGCCCGACAATCGCGGCGCATAGAGGGCGCCAAGAAGCATCAGGTAGATAAAAGTGACGAGCCCGATGACGGCAGTTGCCACGAGCACAACCATTACAGGGCCTCCCATATCAACAAGTTGGGTGAGCGGGGCAGTGTTCAGGGGCAAGGTGAGGTCCGTCATTGGAAAAGGCGCTTTTTGTACAAAATTGGACCTAAATAATAACGATTATCATTAATTTTGCAAGCGCGTAACCTGACATTGAATGCCGCTCTGGTAGACTTGGTCGACTGGTCACCAGAACAGAAAACCTGAGATTGGAGGTAAGGTCATTACGGGTCGTCGAAACCGTCCGGGAGCGTGGATGCTGTGCTGATCAAACAATGGTTCAGCAGTCTGGTGAATCGTGCCGTTGCCCTCGTGGTGGTGGCGATCATCCTTTCGGCATTGCTGGTGACCGTGGCGGGGTCTCTGCTGAGCCGGTCGGAGCTGGAACAGCAGGCCCGTGACCAGGTGGAGACGATTGCCACCCTGATTGCGGGAGAGCTGGACGACAAACTGGCCCTGAGACTCGGCGCACTCAACCATGTGGCCCAGAACCTCACCATGTCTCGCGATGTGCTCAATGCACGGGCGCAGATTCTGATCCGGCGGCAAACGGCCCTGGAACATCTTTTTGATGCCGTGTACCTGATGGATGAGGACGGCCTGGTGGTCGCCGAGCATCCGGAGCATTACCGGCAGTCGGGACTGGATGTCAGCAATCGGGAATATTTCCGCCGCGTTGCGTCCACTCTCACGCCGGTGATCAGCGAGCCCTATCTGTCCAACTATCAAGAAAAGCCGGCCATCATGGTCGCTGCGCCGATCTTCGACCACCGCCAACGGTTCATCGGCGTCATTGGCGGTGCCATCGCGCTGGATGGCAACAACTTCCTTGATCAGTTTATCAATATCCGGATTGGCACCACCGGCTATCTGGGTGTTGCCACCCGAAGTGGGTTCGTGGTGGTCAATCAGCGGGATGAAAGGGCCATGTCACCGGTTCGTGTTGCTAATCCGGTGCTCCGGGATGCCATGGAAGGCTTCGAGGGCACCGTGGATACTCGCAACAGCAGTGGTGAAAAGACCATCATGTCGGTGCAGCAGCTGACCCAGGTTCCCTGGTTTGTGTCGGCATCCTGGCCGGCTTCTGAAGCCCTGGCCCCGATGACCCGGACGTTGGATGCGTTTGTGTGGATTCTGCTGGCGGTGATCCTGTTGATCGCGCCTCTTGCGCTCTGGCGTTTCCGGCGATTGATGGCGCCGCTAAAAACCCTGGGCGAGCAGATTCGCGAGCGCCACTTGGGTATGCGCTCGGACCCGGTGGACGTCGTCGGAGGCAAGGAGATCCGCCAGGTTGCAGAGATTTTTAACACCGTAACCGATGAACGGGACGAGGTTCTGGTATCTCTCGCTGAAAGAGAGGCGTTTTTCCGTTCCCTCACCCAAAGTGCGCCCATCGGCATCGTGCAGACCGACGTTCTGGGCCGAATTGAGTTTGCCAACCCGGCTTTTGAGGCCATCGTTGGCCACCCGGCGGAGCAACTCACCTACAGTTATCTGGCCAATCGTGTGCATGAGAGCGATCGACCGGAGGCGATCGCCGGCTGGAAGACGGCGATCAGGAACCAGAGCGTTTTCCGGGGACGGTTGAGGCTGACATCGCCCGCACCGGATCGGGTGATCTGGGGTGATGTGATGACGGCTGCAATACAGACGCCTGAGAAGGCGCTCGGCACCATCACGGTCGTTCGCGATATCTCCCACGAGCTGGAGGTGGAAGAGGCCCTCAGGGCTGAGCAGCAGCGCGCAGAGACGATACTCGGCATACTCCAGGAGGGGGTTCTGATGGTAGACGTCGAGGGTGTGATCCGGTTTGCCAACGATGCCGCATGTCGTCTTCTGGGAACGGAGGGTGAATGCGTACTTAGAAACTTCTTCCAGCTGGTCACCATTGAAACTGAAGAACGTGAAATGACGGCGGAGCAGTTCCTGACCGGTGATGACCTGGACAGCCTCTATGTGACGCTCCGCAATTCCCTGGGTGTTCCCTTCCCCATAGATCTCACCATGCTGCACATTCGTCAAGGCCGCGAGGATGAACGCCTGGTGTTTGTGCTGCGGGACGACAGCGACCGGCGCCGGCAGGAGGAGCGGCTGTCCTGGGAGGCGACCCACGACAGCCTCACCCAGTTGCTGAACCGGCGCGCGTTCAACGCTTCGCTGGTTCGGAGCCTCGGTGAGGCCGGTCGCCAGGAAGCCCGTTCGGTACTGATGCTGATTGATCTCGACTATTTCAAACCGGTGAACGATGAAGGCGGTCACCTGCTTGGTGACGATCTGCTCAAACGGCTGGCGGATTTGTTCAAGGACGCGGTTCGCCAGTCCGACACCGTGGCCAGACTGGGCGGAGATGAGTTTGGCATCATTTTGCCTGCCTGCGGCATGACCCGGGCCGAGGCGCTGGCGGAACGGATCCGCGCCGACGTGGAGGCGCTTCGCATTGAGCATGACGGCCGCTCATTCGGTGTAACCACCAGCATCGGCCTGACGGAACTGACAGCGGAAGACAGCGGCCCCAGAGAGGTTATGGCCCGGGCGGATGAGGGTAGCTATATCGCCAAATCCCGGGGGCGTAACAGGGTTGTGGTGGTGCCTTCACCACCAGCCGGCTGAGAGGCTGGCCTGCCAGAGCAGGCGAATCGCCAGTGCTGTCAGCACGATATTGAAGATCAACGTGAACTTGCTGTTGCTCAGGGAACGGAGCACATGCAGCCCAAGCCAGGTACCGGCAAAGCCGCAGGCAATCATGGCGAGAATGAAGGGCAGCCACTCGAAGAACATGAAGCCCGCTGCTCCGAACACCAGCGCCTTGGGCGCATGCTGCAGTGTCATGGCAGTGGCAAACGTGGCCACGGTTCTGAACCGGTCGGTATGAATCTGCTTGATGAACGCTGCAACGAGTGGCCCGGTGGCGCCCACGAACAGACTGACGAAACTGGTCAGCGCCGACGCCAGGAATACCCCAGGGGCACCAAATGCGCCCTTGGGTAGCGCCGGCCCCCAGCAGAGATAGAGCACGAACAGGGCGATGGTCAGCTGCCAGATGTGGGCGGGGAGATTTACCAGTAGCCAGGCGCCCAGCGCTGCCCCTACGATCACGCCGGGCAAAAACGCGGCAATCACCCGCCAGTCTATGTTCCGCCACGTCAAAGCCGCCCGGCCAACGTTCGAGCCCAACTGAATCATGCCGTGCACCGGGATAATGGCCGCCGGTGGCATCCAGCTGGCCATCAGTACCAGCAGTAAAACCCCGCCACCGGCGCCGAGGCTGGCGGTGATCATCGAGGTGATGGTTGAGCTGGCAAGCAGGAAAACGGCGACAGGAAGGCTCAGGCTTTCAGGTATCAGTTGGTTGAGTACTTCCATTCACAGAATTCCGTTGATTTCAGTTTGGCCGTGCGACAGAGGGCCTCGGTTGCCAGCTGAACGTCGGCCACATAGTAGAGCGAGGCGAGCCCCAGGCGGTCTCGCCCCAGGTTGTGAAAAATCAGGCCGAACGCAATATCGCCAGCGGTGAAGCGTTCATGGTTGGCGGCAAAATACTCTGCTGGCTGCGCCAGTACCGGATCGTCCAGCAGCGCCTGCACTCGTCCGGCGCCGCCATGATACGCCTGAACCAGCAGGAGGGTGAATAATCGGTCCCTTTTGGCTTCCGGCAGATGGCCGAAGCGTTGCTGGAAAACCGGTGCCAGATTGCGGGCGTTCTGGTTCATCAGGCGCAGGGCACAGTCTATCTGCGCCAGTCGGTGCCAGAAATTGTCCGGGGCAATCTCGCAGTCGGACAGGGCGGCTGGCGACAGCTGAAGGATTCCCCTGGCGTTGGCACGGGAGTGGGCTCTCGCCTGGGCTCCACTTTCGATCAGGATCTGGCCGGCCAGGTATCGGGGCAAGGCTTGCGGCAGGGTCAGGCGGTTCTGGTTGCTGCGGTGATTGAAGACATACATGAGCGCGTCATGCAGGCTTTCCGGCGCACCACTGGTGGCAAAGATGAGGTCGTCCCAGGCGCCCCAGATCCGGTCCGCAGGCAGGGTGCCAAGATAGCGGGCAACAGCTTCATCCATGTTCACATGGGGTTGATCGCAGGAAAGGGCGAACGGATAGCCGGTCTGGCCCGTCTCGCCAGGCACCCAGTCGTCCACCTTGTTATTCTCATACAGTGATTGTCGCGTGGCATTCAGCAGGCGCTGGGTTGCCTCACGGTCATCACCGTCACTGATCCAGGCCAGAAATCGGCCGCGCATGTCATAGAGAACATGTCGATCCGCACTGGAACAATAGCCGGATTCTTTGAGCACCCAGCGCCTGATGGTGAGAATGTTCTCGAACACCCCCTGACTGACCCAGTAGGGTGACGTCCGGACAACACGGGTCCACTCGCTGCTCTCGCCGGAGTCCGGCGGGGCCTCCTGAGCGCTCGTAGCGACCGATGCCGTCAGGATGAAAATCACGGCAAGCTGGCGTAAGCTCTTGAGAAATCTGATCATAGACGTTATACCCGTGACCTTCCTCGAATCAGAATAACAAATGGAACCTGCCATGAAGCAATCCGAGTACCTCCGTTACGATGCAACCGCTCTCGCTGATCTTATCCGCCGCAGCGAAGTCACTTCCGGTGAAGTATGCGAGGCCGCGGTGGAGCGGGCAACCCGCGTAAACGGCAAGCTCAATGCGATCTGTTATCCCCAGTTCTCCGAAGCGCCAGCCCAGCCCTTTCCCGAGCAGGGTGTTTTTGCGGGCGTCCCCTTGCTGCTCAAGGACCTTGCCCAGGAACAGGCAGACCATCCGTGTACCTACGGAAGCCGCGGTATGACGAAGAATATAGCCTCCCGGGACTCGGAGTTTGTTCGCCGGGCCCGGGATGGCGGCCTGGTATTTCTGGGGCGCACCGCCACGCCCGAGTTTGGTCTGAAAGCGGTGACCGAATCCGAGCTCTGGGGGCCTACCCGTAACCCCTGGAACACCCAGCTCACCCCCGGCGGCTCCAGTGGTGGCTCTGGCGCGGCGGTGGCAGCGGGCATCGTGCCAATGGCGGGCGCCAACGATGGTGGCGGCTCTATCCGTATTCCTGCCGCCTACAACGGGTTGTTCGGGCTGAAACCCTCCCGTGGTCGGATTTCTTCGGGGCCATTCATGGGCGAAGCCTGGACAGGCGCCTCTACCGATCATGTGGTCAGCCGAACGGTCAGAGACAGTGCCGCGATGCTGGATGTGCTCAGTGGTCCGGCACCCGGCGATCCCTTTGTGATTCCACAGCCGCCGGCGCTGTACGCTGAACTGGTGCAGCGGTCCCCCGGCAGTCTGAAAATCGGTGTCTTTACTTCGTCGCCCTATAACACAGAGGTGGCCCCCGAGTGCGTTGCTGCCGTCGAGGAAACCGCCCGGGTTCTCGAGAGTCTCGGTCACAGGGTTGAATACGCGGCGCCGGAGTTCGATGGCATGGCCCTGGCCCGATGTTATCTGGGACTTTACTTTGGCGAAGTGTCTGCCCTGATGGCGAAGGCGAAGGAACAGTTCGGTGCCGCCGACAGTGATTTCGAGCTGGATACCCGGTTAATTGGCATGCTGGGCAACACCATGCCGCTCTCCGATTACGTTCGCCGTCGCCAGCAGTGGAACGAATTTGCCCGGGCCCTTGGCGTGTTCTTCGGCCGTTATGATCTTTACCTGAGCCCCACTACCGGGCAGTTGCCTGCGGCCATCGGCGAGCTGGAAACACCAGCCCATCTCAAGTTCGCCGCCCGCCTGATGCTGAAACTCAATGCCGGTAAACTGGTGCATCGAACCGGCCAGGTGGACCAGATGGCGCTGGAAAGCCTGGCGCGAACCCCCTTCACCCAACTGGCCAATCTCACCGGAACGCCGGCCATGTCGGTGCCCATGCACTGGACCGCCGAAGGTTTGCCGGTGGGTGTGCAATTGGGCGGTCCCCACGGCGCCGAGGCGACCCTGCTGCAGCTGGCGGGGCAGTTGGAAGAGGCGAACCCCTGGTTTGGCAACTACGAAAGGCTTGAGGATGCGTTCTGATTAATGTGGGGGTTGTGATCCGGCAGGTCAAACTCCACGTTTATCTTTGTAGCCGGAACAGGCTATGCTGTTAGTCAGGAAGACCCCTTCTTCCTGATAGATCCTGATGGCATCGAGGAGGCGAGCGTATTATGAACCAACCGATGGCAATCGATGAACTGGTATCAGTAGCACAAGCCGAGGCCATGGGGGAGCTAGACGCCCCAATGATGGCCATCGTCCTGTCCAGTGAACAAAGCTACGACTTGCCCATCAATTCCCTTGAAACCGATGCCGACAAGGCCCGCTGGGGTTTGATCCTCCGCGCTGCCCGCGAGCATGTGGAAGCGGATGCCGTGGCCGTGCTCTACCCGGCCTGGACCACCATCCGTCACAAGAAACCAGAGGTGGAGGCCGAAGCGGCTCCCGAAACTCTTGCGGAGGAATCTGAAGGCTCTGATGATTCAGACGGACCTATAGACACGCTGTTTGTGCAGCTGCACACCAGGGACCACGTATACTGGCGGGGTTTTGAACAGATTCGGGATCCCAAGCACCAGCGCATTATCGGCTTCCGCCGGATCAAGGCGCTGTCCACCGATTACAAACGAGACGAAGCGCCTTCCGTCGCCTCCTGGTTGAGCACCCTGTTCGAGCCGCTGCCGGAAGAAGGCGAAGAGACCACGGTAGACCGCGAACTGGCCGACCTGCTGGAAGAGCCGGAAGTCAGTGCAGCGCTTTATCCGCGTCAGATGCGAGCTCTCCACTGAAAGGCAACTGACAGCCGGAACCTCTCGCTCCGGCTGTCAGTTTGTGGATAGCAACGTCAGACAGAGTTGTGCGTTTTGAATAAAGTGGCCGAAGGCTGATAGCTGCTCTCTTGAGGGCAGGTAAGCACCGGCTGCATTGTCGGCATAGAACAGACCGATCAGCCTTCCATTTGCCTTGATCGGGCCAATCAACGCCGGCACTTTGCCCAGCCAGCGGTCATACGCCACGCCTTCGGCGTCTGGTTTTGGTTCGTAGATGCTGCAGTGGGCATGAGGCAGAAGCGGACCCAGGGGCCCGGTGCCGTCCTTTGGAATCGCGAAGTGTTCACGCCATTCCTCGGTGCCACGGCCACCGAGTTTTCGGGGCACCAGTTCGTTGCCGGTACGGTCACTCATCAACAGGGCGACTCGCTGCATACCAACAGCCCGGTGTATGCCTTCAATCACCAGCTGACAGACTTCGTTGATATCCGGTTTCTCGGCGAGGCAATGGCTCAATTCGCGCAGGATTTCCAGCTGCAGCTCCGCATCCATGTCCGGCGCCCTTGCGCCGGTGTCGCCTGACTTGCCCTCGGCGCCCGGCATCATGGCAGTGACTTGCGGAATGCCCAGGGAAACGGCCACGCGGGTGGCCTCCGATGCGTTCACCTTGAGCTGGTCGCGAACCACCGCCGGGGGCTCACCAATATCCCTGCCCAGGCGTTCCAATACCTTGTCCATGTCCGGACCGCTCCAGCCCTGTTCCGACAGTCGGGCCATTTCCACGGAATTCCGCACCAGGCTCGAAGCCATGGAATTGGCCTGTCCCGGAGACACAACATCCCTGATAAAGGGCCCGAGGGACCAGGCCTCCACAAGACCGCGGGTGATTTCGGTAAACGTTGAGTGCAGCACGGCTTTCTGGGCCTCAACCGGCGGTTCCTCTAGCCGCAGTCGTTCTTCGAGTTCCGTCGCCTGTTCTGTCTCGCAGGACCAGAACGCCAGCTCGCCGATGTTCATCAGCAAGGCCCCGATAAAAACCTCTTCCAGGGCCGTTTCATTCCGTTTGGGCATCAGGCACCGGGCCTGAACCGCGGCGTGAATGGCTCGTGCCAGGCAGCGCAAGAGGTGCGGGCGGTCGTTGCGTTTCAGGAGCGCGTCGACGATCAGCGAGGAAATGGCCATGGATTTCACGGCATCGAAGCCGATCAGGGTAATGGCCCGGCTGACCGTGCTGACCTGCGTCCGCGTCTGGTTGTAGAACACGGTGTTGGACAGTCTCAGCACCTGGGAGGTGAGCTGGGCATCGTTGAGGATGACGTTGGCCAGTTCGTTAACCGTGCTGTTTCGGCTGTCCGTCAACTCGTTGATACGCTTGAGAGTGTTGGCCAGAACCGGCAGCTCGACCTTGCTGAGATAAGTGACCCATGCCTGGGTGGAGTTCATCCGTGAGGGCGTTGGCTGTTTTTCAATGGTCACGTTTTGGCATCTCTGGGTGGCGCGGCTCTCGAAACGGAGGGAATTTAAGGTTCTTGTGACATCCAAGTTTAGTTCAGGGCTGTGGCGGATGTCAGGTAACCATTTGTGTAGGGATATCTACCCACACTGAGAATCATTTCGGAATTCGGGTTTGCCAACCGAATGGGCTATAATCGCCGGTTTTTAACGCTGCACCCACAAGGCGCTGACCGTGATTGTATTTGACCAGGTACAGAAGTCGTATCAGGTAGGCGGCCGGGCGATCCCCGCGCTTCATCCCACCGATATGACCATTGAAACCGGCGAGGTATTCGGCATCGTTGGCCATTCCGGCGCCGGGAAATCGACGCTGGTGCGTCTGATCAACCTGCTGGAACCACCCACCGGCGGTCGTATTCTGATCGACGACGAGAACATCACCGACTATGACGCCGCCGAACTTCGCGCCTTTCGCCGCAAGGTGGGAATGATCTTCCAGCACTTCAACCTGTTGTCGTCGAAAACCGTGGCGGACAACATTGCCTTCCCCATGAAGCTGGCGGGCATCTACTCGAAGACCGAGATCCGTGACCGGGTTGAGGAACTGCTGGCCCGGGTGAGCCTTACCGATCACGCCAACAAATACCCGTCGCAGCTTTCTGGTGGCCAGAAACAGCGAGTGGGCATTGCCCGCGCCCTGGCCTGCCGGCCCACGATCCTGCTGTGCGACGAAGCAACCAGCGCTCTCGACCCGCAAACGACCCAGTCGGTGCTGAAGCTGCTGGCCGACATCAACCGTGAGCTGGGCCTGACCATCGTACTGATCACCCATGAAATGGACGTTGTGCGCCGGGTCTGCGATCGCGTAGCGGTGATGGATGCTGGTGAAGTGGTCGAAATGGGCCCGGTCAGCGAGGTGTTCCTGCACCCGAAGCACCCGACCACACGAGACTTTGTCTTCGAGAGCGAAAGCATTGACCGGGATGAACTCCAGGAAGACCTGAGCAAGGCCAGCGGCCGGATCCTCCGCCTGACCTTCAAGGGCGAATCCACCTATAAACCGCTGCTGGGCAGCGTTGCCCGGGAATCCGGCGTGGATTTCAGCATTCTTTCCGGCCGAATCGACCACATCAAGGATACACCCTACGGCCAACTGACCCTGTCACTGGTGGGCGGTGATCTCGAGGTGGCCATGCAGGCGCTCAAGGCCGCCGACGTTCACGTGGAGGTGCTGCGCTGATGGAAGATCTGTTAAGCAATGTAGACTGGACCGAAATCGGCTGGGCCAGCTGGGATACCCTGGTGATGGTGGGTATGTCCCTGCTGTTCAGCGTCGTCATCGGCCTGCCCATCGGCGTTCTTTTGTTCCTGTTCGGCAAACGCCAATTGCTGGAACAGCCGGTGGCCTACGCGGTGCTGTCGTTCGTGGTGAACGTGCTCCGTTCGGTGCCATTCATCATCCTGCTGATCGTAATGATCCCCTTCACCGTAATGCTGATCGGCACGTCCCTGGGCGTCGCCGGAGCGATTCCGCCGCTGGTGGCGGGCGGTGCGCCGTTCTTCGCAAGGTTGGTGGAAACCTCCCTGCGAGAAGTGGATCGCGGCATCATCGAGGCCACCCAGGCCATGGGCGCCAGCGTTAAACAGATCATTTTCGGTGCCCTGTTACCGGAAGCGCTTCCGGGCATCATCGCCGGGATCACTGTTACTGCAATAACGCTGGTGTCCTACGCAGCCATGTCCGGCGTTATTGGTGGCGGTGGCTTGGGTGACCTTGCCATCCGCTTCGGCTATCAAAGATTCCAGACCGACGTAATGGTCATTACAGTCGCCCTACTGGTTATTTTCGTACAGGTGCTGCAGATGGTCGGCGACCGTCTGGTTCTGTATTTCAGCCGCAAATAGGCTTGCCTTGGTGCAAGCCACTGGCGAGGAAGCCCTTCCGAAAAACGCCCGTAAATACGTCCCTGTAGGGATCGGTCGCGCCATCCCTGGCGCTCCACGTTTTCGGAAGGGCTTCCCCGCCAGCGGCCCGGGCTTTTCAGTAAGCCAACACGTTTTTAACTGTTAACAGGAGTATCAATTGATGAATCTGAAGAAAACACTCGCAGCACTGGCTGCCGCAGCTACGTTTTCCGGCGCCGTTGCTGCCGAAGAACTCTCTGTAGCTGCCACCCCGGTTCCCCATGCCGAGATCCTGGAATTCGTGAAGCCACAGCTGGCCGAGCAGGGCGTGGAACTGGACGTGAAGGTATTCACTGATTACATCCAGCCGAATATTCAGGTGGACCAGAAGCGGATGGACGCCAACTTCTTCCAGCACCAGCCGTATCTGGATGAATTCAATGAAGGCCGTGGTACCAACCTGGTAACCGTGACCGGCGTTCACGTTGAGCCGTTTGGCGCCTACTCCAGCAAGATTGATTCGCTGGACGAGCTGAAAGAAGGTGCGGTGGTTGCCATTCCGAACGACCCCACCAACGGTGGCCGTGCGCTGCTGCTCCTGCAGAAGGCCGGTGTGATCACCCTGAAAGACGAGAGCAAGATCACTGCAACACCCCGTGATATCGCCGATAACCCGAAAGATCTCGACTTCAAGGAACTGGAAGCTGCCACCCTGCCCCGTATCCTGAACCAGGTCGACCTGGCGCTGATCAATACCAACTATGCGCTGGAAGCCGGTCTGAACCCGTCTGAAGACGCGCTGGTGATCGAGGGCTCCGAGTCACCTTACGTGAACATCCTGGTCGCCCGTCCGGACAACAAGGACAGCGAGGCTATGCAGAAACTGGCTGCGGCTCTGAAGTCTGATGCGGTTCGCGACTTCATCATGGAAAAGTATGAGGGTGCCGTTGTTCCGGCATTCTGATAGCTGAAGTACCGGGGTCAGATGAAAGCGTTCATCTGACCCCACTTTCACAAAAAAAGGCCGGACAGCTGCTTGAGCTGCCCGGCCTTTTTTATAGGCTTCAGAGGCTAGTGATCAGTCACCGCTCCAGTTGGCTTTCGGGTCTGGTGTCATCCGCAGGTAGGATTTGACAGCCTTGTAGCCTTTCGGGAAGCGTTGCTTGATTTCTTCCTCGTCCTGAAGGGACGGAACGATAACCACATCGCCACCACGCTCCCAGTTGCCCGGGGTCGCGACCTTGTGTTCGTCGGTCAGCTGCAGCGAATCGATCACCCGCAGAACTTCGTTGAAGTTGCGACCGGTGCTGGCCGGGTAGGTAATCATCAAGCGAACCTTCTTGTTCGGGTCGATCACGAACAGCGAACGCACGGTAAGGCTGCTGTCGGCATTCGGATGAATCATGTCATACAGCTGGGACACCTTGCGGTCGTGGTCTGCAATGATCGGGAAGTTTACCGAACAACCCTGGGTTTCATTGATGTCCTTGATCCACTCGTGGTGGGAATCGACCGGATCAACGCTCAGAGCGATGGCCTTGACGCCGCGCTTGGCGAACTCATCCTTCAGTTTGGCGGTCAGGCCCAGCTCGGTCGTGCAGACCGGGGTGAAATCCGCCGGGTGGGAGAACAGCACGCCCCAGCTGTCGCCCAGCCAGTCGTGAAACGAAATCTTCCCTTCACTGGAGTCCTGTTCAAAATCAGGGGCGGTATCTCCGAGACGTAAAGTCATGTGTACTCTCCTTTGATCATGTTAGTGACAATTTCGTCTGCTATTCCGGCTCTGAAACGGCCGGGTTGTGTTCTGAGTGTATACGACAAACCTTGGTGCCAGATAAGGCAATTACAAGGGGCTCAGACACCCAGCGCTTTCTCCCTCTCAAAATGCTCACGGGTGAGCTTGAACACAATCGGGCTTAGCATCAGCAGGGCAATCAGGTTCGGCAATGCCATCATGGCGTTCAGGGTGTCTGCCACCAGCCAGACAAAGCCCAGGTTCAGGGTGGCGCCCACCGGGATGGCCAGAATCCATGCAATGCGGTACGGCACGATGGCCTTCACGCCGAACAGGAACTCGATGCAGCGCTCACCATAGAACGACCAGCCCAGTATGGTTGTGAACGCAAAAACCGCGAGGGCAATGGCTACAAGATAGTTGCCAACGCCGGGCAACGCCTCCTGGAATGCCATGGAGGTCAGTGCGGCCCCGGATTCCCCGGAGGTCCAGGTGCCGGAGGTGATAATCACCAGTCCGGTAATCGTGCAGATGATAATGGTATCGATGAAGGTGCCGAGCATGGCCACCATGCCCTGATTGATCGGGTTACGGGTTTGTGCGGCGGCATGGGCAATGGGCGCGGAGCCAAGGCCGGCTTCATTGGAGAAGATGCCACGGGCCACCCCGAAGCGGATGGCTGCCCAGACTGCCGCACCGGCAAACCCACCCTCGGCGGCGATGGGGCTGAAGGCATGTTTGATCACCAGGGCAAAAGCGGCAGGAATATCGGCGGCGTTGATAGCCAACACCACAAGCCCGGCGAGCAGATAGGAAACTGCCATCAACGGCACCAGGGCGCTGGCGACATGGCCAATCCTGCGGATACCGCCGATCAGGACCATACCCACCAAAACCATAAGAACGAGGCCGGTCACCCAGTGCGGAAGCCCAAAGTTGGTCTCCATGACATCGGCAACCGAATTTGCCTGCACAGTATTACCGATGCCGAAACCGGCGATGGCAGCAAAGACGGCAAACAGGACGCCAAGCCAGGCCCACTTGCGACCCAGGCCGTTGCGGATGTAATACATGGGGCCGCCCACGTGGGCACCGCGTTCGTCGACTTCGCGGAAACGCACCGCCAGGACCGCCTCGGAGTACTTGGTGGCCATGCCCACAAGGGCCGTAAGCCACATCCAGAAAAGCGCGCCGGGGCCCCCAAGGAACACAGCAGTGGCAACCCCGGCAATGTTGCCGGTGCCAACGGTGGCTGAGAGCGCTGTCATCAACGCCTGGAACGGCGGGATTTCACCCTCGGATTCAGATCCCGCGGCGGAGCGGCCTTTCCACATCAGCCGGAAGCCGGCGCCCAACTTCAGAACCGGCATCATCTTGAGACCGAGGCTGAGGAAAACCCCGACGCCCAGTATCAGAACCAGCATGGGCGGGCCCCAGACCAGCCCGTTTATCTGCCCTACGAATTCAGAAATAGCTTCCATGGGATCTCCCTCTGTCTGCCATGGATTGGTTTGGATTTTTGACCCGGATTGGGTATAACCGACTGAGTTTAGTCAGAAATTTTCCCGTGTAAACCGATGGCCCGGTAAAAGTGGTGGATTCAGGGGTGATTGCCTATGCTCATTACAATGGCGACCATCCACCGAGGAGAGAGATTCTGCCCATGCGTTCACTCAAAGTTTCAGATGTCATGTGGAACCACATCGAGCCGGTCCGTTGCGGCACGCAGCTCACCAAAGTGGTGAAGACGCTGCTCCACAACCACGTAACTGGTCTGCCAGTCGTTGATGACCAGCGCCATGTGATCGGTTTTATCTCCGAGCAGGATTGCATCCATGCTCTGCTGGTCAGCGGCTATCACCGAGAGGGTGACCCGCTCGTTGACGATGTCATGTTCCGGAAACCGGTCACGATTTCGGCAGAGATGTCGGTGGTCGATCTCGCCCAGAACCTCGGTGCCGGCAAGCCAAAGGTGTACCCTGTTGTGGATCACGGCAAACTGATCGGCATTGTCACGCGTACTGCTATCCTGGCCGAGCTGGCTCGCACCGGCTTTGGTCTGGAGCCGCCGAAGCACGCCAGTGCCGAATACTGAAACACACTTTTCCCAAAATTGAGGACACTATGGAACTCCTATCCACGAACGTCAGTTTCGAAGGCGAGCACCGCCGCTACCGGCATACCTCCGCTACCCTCGAATGCGACATGGAATTTGCGGTGTATCTGCCGCCCGTGGCTGTGGGCTCCAACCCGAAGAAGGTGCCAGTCCTCTACTGGCTGTCGGGGCTGACCTGCACCGACCAGAATTTCATGCAGAAAGCCGGCGCCCAGAAACGGGCCGCTCAGCTGGGTATGGCCATCGTCTGTCCTGACACCAGCCCTCGTGGTGTGAACCTGCCAGGTGAGGATGACAGTTATGACTTTGGCGCCGGCGCCGGCTTCTACATCAACGCCACCGAGCAACCCTGGGCACCCCATTACCGGATGTACGACTATGTGGTGAAGGAATTGCCGCAGTTGATCGAGAATGAATTGCCGGTAACAGACAAGCGCTCCGTCAGCGGCCACTCCATGGGCGGCCACGGCGCTCTCATCTGCGCCCTGAAGAATCCGGGCCGCTACGCCTCGGTGTCGGCGTTTGCGCCCATAGCCAACCCAACCGAGTGCCCCTGGGGTCAGAAAGCCTTCAAAGGCTATCTTGGAGATGATCCGCGAAGTTGGGAAGAATGGGATGCTACATTGCTCATTCCCACCGCTCGGGAGCGGTTGCCGCTACTGGTGGACCAGGGCACGGCGGACGAGTTTCTGGACAGCCAGCTGAACCCGGATGCGCTGGCGGACGCCTGTGAGAAGTTCCACCATCACATCAACCTGCGCATGCACCGGGGTTATGATCACAGCTATTTCTTCATTGCCTCATTCATTGATGATCACCTCGATCATCATGCAAAAGCACTGGGTTTATAGCGTGTTGACGTTGGTCAGGAGCGGAAGCCCCAGACCAGGCTGAAGTCCATGGAAGGCATGACTTCCGGCTCTTCGAGGGACTGGATGCCGAAGTCCGGTTCGCTGGTGTCCCGCTCGAAGGTACCGGTGTAGCGATTGCCACGGGGACCGAAAATGGCTTTCACGAACGGCCCCCGGGCCCGCACCGGCCGGCGCGTGACCACGCCCACTTCGTTGTTTTCCAGACGAACGAGGATGCCGGGCGGATACTCCCCGAGAATCTGCAGCAGGGCCTTGGGGATGGCCGGTCGGAACTTGCCGTCGGCCAGGTTGGCAATCAGCTTCCGGGCGTCGGCCACGTTCATGCGCTGCCGATAGGCACGTTTGGTGATCATGGCCACATACCGCTCTGCCAGCGCCAGGATTTCCGCCTCCGGTCGTATTTCGGTACCACTCAGACCTCCCGGGTAGCCGCTTCCGTCGGCTTGCTCATGGTGTTGCGCAATTATGGTCAGCAGCAGCTTGTTATCGATGCCCGCGGCCTGCAGGGCCTGGATGCTGCGTTCGGGGTGTTTGCGAATGACGCCGCGCTGTTCATCGTTCAGCACCGTATTGGACGCATTCAGCTTGTCGGCAATGGGCACGAGCCCGAGGTTGGCAGTGAGGGCAGCCGCAGTCAGTACTGCAATTCTTTTCTCCTCCAGGCCGAATTGCCGGCCAATAAATTGGCAAAGAATGGCGTAAAACAGAATCTGTTCGTGAATGACCGGGCCGATTGAGTAGAGGTGAACCAGTGCCAGGGTTGCATCAGGTGATTCCGTGCAGGTGCGCTCGATCATCCGGGCCAGGCCGAGCAGCCGTTTTTGGGCCGAAGGATCGGAATCGGTAATGGCTTTCAGGGTTGCTTCAAGGGAATGAAGCAGGTCCGGGTAATCGGCAAACGGGTTTCTATCCCGGGTATCCTCGAACACTTCTTCCTGAGGGCGTTCGATCTTGCGAGGTTTGAATCGGCCCCGCTCGAACAATTGTTCCAGTTGGGAATCTGTCTGAATTACATAGCCCTGGCGCAGAAGGATATTACCGTCTGCATCGTAGACGTCCCACGGTAGGGGCCGGCCGATGGTCAGCGCGCCGGGCGCAATTCGGACAAGTTCGGTCAAATCAGGTGTCTCTGGTACAGGTTCATCGTGTCGCCAGTGTAACCCCGAATGCGGCTGGGGCTCCACTGGCGCGGCCTGGCTCTGGCCAGGAAGCAGTGCGGTTTTACCTGATTTTACCGCTGCCCCTGTTTTCAGGAGGTAGAAAAAATGAGCAAGCGTTCACACTTTGTCTTTTTTGATAGAGAATATGTAAAGAATCGTTGTCCTTTAACGTTCATTCAAATTGGTTGAGCTATTCTGGGATTCTGGATAGTACTTTTGTCGGACGAAAACGCTAAATGCTCCATCGCCTCAAGACCGATTTCAGGTTGTCGATTATTACACTGTTGGGTGCCAGCGCGATATTGGGTATTACGCCCTTTGCTGCGATGCGCTTTATGCAGGGTAATACGCTTGCGGGTTCTGTCGACACGGCAATTCTTGTTGGCATTCTGATCACGCTTATTTACGCGTGGGTCAGTGGGGATACCCGACGAAGCGGTCTGGTGCTTGCGATTATTGCTTGCAGCGGCGCGGTAACGGTTGGCGCCGTGGTGGGTGAACCCGGGCTGTTCTGGCTTTACCCCTGTCTTGTAACCACCTTCTTCCTCGCCAATCCCCGTATCGCGGTGTTTCTGAACGTTGCCTCGGTCGTTGTCCTGATGGTTCATGGTGGGGCTTTCCGCTCTGATGTCCAGATGTGGTCGTTTGCTTCAACGGCATTTGTGGTCAGTGCCTGCGCCTATGTCTTTGCCCACAGGAACCATGATCAGCGGGAGCGTCTGGAGCATCTGGCGACGATCGATCCGCTGACCGGCATCAAGAACCGGCGCTCAATGGATCAGGAGCTGGATCTGGCGGCAGCGAATGCCGAGCGTACCGGTTTGCCCTATGCCCTGGTCATGCTGGATATCGATCATTTCAAGAAGATTAACGATGAGCATGGCCATGGCGTGGGCGATGGTGTCTTGACCGATCTGGTGGCGCTGCTAAAACAGAACACCCGCAAGTCAGACCAGCTGTTCCGGTACGGTGGCGAAGAATTCGTACTGCTCCTGCCGGGTGTCGATGGCATGGGCCTCAAGGCCGTGATGAACAACCTGCAACAGGTGCTGCGCAAATACATGAAGCACCCCGGCGGTTTGGTGACGGCGTCGTTCGGCGTGGCACTGCTCGAGCATGGCGAAAGCGTTGATAGCTGGCTGGCCCGAGCGGATGCGGCACTCTACGAAGCCAAGGAAACCGGCCGGGATCGTGTCGTATTTGCCGATGGTCAGCGCACGCCGGAGCTTTCAGCCGATACGGCCTGACCGCTATTGGGAGCAAACAGAAAGAGTCTGCACCCCAGCAGAATACTGGCGGATGCCAGGCCACCCGTGAGACCTACCCAGAAGCCGGCTGCGCCCATGGCCGGCACCAGCCAGTCCATGAAGGTCAGTACATACCCCAGTGGCATGCCTACGCCCCAGAATGAGAAGAGCATGATGAACATGGGAATGCGGGTGTCCTTGTAACCCCGCAATGCGCTGATGCAGGTTACCTGGATAACATCGGCAATCTGGAACAGGGCCGCAAACATCAGTAGCCTCACGGTGACCGCCTGTACCTCGGTATCACTGGTATAGAGCGCTGCGATCTCCCGGGAGAATACAAAAAGCAGTATTGCAAAAACCATCGCTGTGGCAGCGGCCAGAATCAGTGAACTTCGGGAAATGAGTCGTGCGGTGGCGGGCGCCCGGGCGCCCATAAGGAAGCTGACCCGAAGAGTCAGCGCCATGCCTATGCTTAGTGGCAGCATGAACAGTAAAGAAACCACGTTCAGGGCAATCTGGTGCCCGGCCACCACCACCGGGCCAAGGGGTGCCAGAAACAGAGCAATTACCGAGAACAGGCTGGCCTCGACAAAGATGGTGAAGCCGATGGGCACGCCGATGCCGAGGATGTAGCGCATGCCTGCCAGGTCCGGCTTTACCCAATCGGCAATCAGGTGGAACTGCCGGTAAACCCGGCTTCGATTCAGGTACACGAGCAGTGCCGCTGCCGCGACACCGTTGGAAATGGATGTGGCCCAGCCACAACCAACACCGCCCATCGCAGGCAGCCCCAGCTTGCCGTAGATAAAGATGTAGTTCATCGGCAGATTGATCAGTGTGCTGAGTACAGAGAATGCCATGATCACGCGGGTGTGCCCGAGGCCATCGGTCAGGCCGCGTAGTGCCGTCATTAACAGCAGCGCCGGGATGCCCCAGGCGAAGGCGTTGAGGTAGCCCTGGGCGATGCGTGCGGTATTGGTTTCCAGGTTCAGAAGCGCCAGCACCGGGTGCACGTGGGTCAGCAGCAGGATCATGATCACGGACCCGGCGGCGGCCAGGTACAGCCCCTGCCAGGTTGCAGGCATGATTTTCCCCGCCTCCCGGGCACCGTTGTAGCCGGAAATAATGGGCTGCAGTGCCCCCAGCATACCCATGAAAAACAGGAACAGGGGCATCCACAGGCTGCTACCAATACCCACTGCCGCAAGATCCTCGGCACTCGCGTGGCCGGCCATGATGGTATCGATCACTCCGTTGGCCATCTGGGCCAGTTGGGCGATCAGGATCGGCCCGCCCAGAATGGCGAGGGTTCGCCACTCTGTCAGTGTTCTGGTGACCAGCGGCTGGCGGGGTTCCGGTAATGGCTGGTGAATCTCATCCATGGGGTTTTATCCCGTGTTTCTGCACTGCAAGTTTCTCCGAAAACCGTTAAAGTACGCGCCTTGATCACAACAGATGGCAGTAGCGATGGGACTTCTGGTTTTTGTTACCGTTCTGTGGGCGTTTTCATTCAGTCTGATCGGCGAATTTCTGGCCGGCCAGGTGGACAGCGATTTTGCGGTGCTCAGCCGTGTGCTGCTCGGTGCCCTGGTCTTTCTGCCGTTCACCCGCTGGCGGGGCGTGGCTTCGGGACAGAAGCTGGGTATTCTGGTTACCGGCATGCTGCAGTTCGGGATTACCTACCTCTGTCTGTACCGGTCCTTTAGCTACCTGACGGTCCCGGAAGTCCTGCTGTTCACGATTTTCACTCCGTTGTATGTGACCCTGCTGGATGACGCCCTGTTTCGCCGGTTTTCACCGGTGGCGCTCCTGGCTGCAGGCATCGCAACTGTCGGGGCGGGTATCATACGCTACGACGGGCTCAGTGAGGACTTCATCACCGGCTTCCTTTTGCTGCAGGTGGCGAATTTTACCTTTGCCGCCGGCCAGGTAGGTTACAAGCACGTGATGCAACACTACCAGAGTGATCTGCCTGCCTACCGTACCTTCGGCTATTTCTTCTTTGGTGCCCTGATCATAGCGTTGCCGTCCTTCCTGATATTCGGCAATGCCGACAAGCTACCGACGACCTCCGTGCAGTGGGGTATTCTCGCGTGGCTCGGGCTGGCAGCGTCCGGCCTGGGGCTGTTCCTGTGGAACCGGGGCGCCTGTGTGGTTGACGCCGGCACCCTGGCTATCATGAACAATGCCCTGGTGCCTGCAGGCCTGATCGTCAACCTGCTGATCTGGAATCGCGATGCCGATTTGCTGAGGCTGGCCATCGGTGGCGGGGTCATCGCCTTCTCCCTCTGGGTAAACGCTCGCTTCCATCCCCGGGCCCGGCTGGCCGTTTCCACATAATAAGTAGCTGCACGGACTAAGGTTCCGCCGAAGACTGCCGTTACACTCGGTATACGCGGGGTAACCCTTGATGAATATCAATGATGTTCATCGGGGCTTACCCTTGTTCGCCCATATTTATTCCCGTGGTCAGCTCCGAGTCAGAAGGTCCGTTTATGCGCAAGAATCTCCCGGTTACCCAGCGTGAAGTCAAAATGCGGAAAGGCGGGCGTTTGATTACCACCACGGATCTGAAAGGGGTGATCACCTACTGCAACGAAGAGTTTGTGGAAATCAGCGGCTTCTCCCGGGAAGAACTGGTTGGCCAGGCCCACAACATTATCCGCCATCCGGACATGCCCCAGGCTGTGTTCAAGGATATGTGGGATTACCTGAAGGCCGGCAAGGCCTGGATGGGTGTGGTCAAGAACCGGGCGAAGAGCGGCGACCATTACTGGGTAAGCGCTTACGTTACGCCGATTCGTGAGAACGGTCAGATGGTGGGCTACGAGTCGGTTCGGGTCGAGCCAACCCGCGAGCAGATAGCCAGGGCCGAGCGGCTTTATGGCAAAATCTCTGCTGGAAAGATGACTTCATCCTTCAGCGACCGTGCCTTGTCGATGCTTCGTTCCGGCTGGCCGTTCCTTGTCTCTCTGGTGTTGAGCCTGGGGGCGCTTCAGCTCAACCAGCCCTGGCTGGCGGTGGGTTTGGTCGTGATCGGTCATGCCCTGGGTTTCGGCCTGGTGTTCAATTCCCTGGCAGCCCGTTTGCGCAGGCTGTTGGACCTGCGGCCTGATGCCTTCCGGGATCCCATTGTTGCCCGTACCTACAGCGACGAACGCGGACTGTTCTCGCAGCTGTCGCTGTTGCTGGTCAGTGAAGAGGCCCGGGTTCGTACGGCCCTGGCGCGGATTGATGACCAGGCAGAACTGCTCTACGAGCAGGCGCGGGCTTCCCACGGCTATATCAGCGATGGCGCGGCGGCGATCGCCCGGCAGCGCGCGGAAACCGACCAGACTGCCTCGGCCATCAATGAAATGACCGCCTCGATCCAGGAAGTGGCCGAGTCGGTGACCAGTAACGCCCGTGAAGCCGAGGAGGCCAATCGTCTTGCGGGTGTGGGCAGCGACCGGAGCGCCGAAGCGCTGGTTGCGATTGAAGAGCTGGTAACCCGCGTAAATGGTATTGGTTCGACGATCAGCAAGCTGGGCGAGTCCACCAACAGCATCGGTGAAGCCGCCAACCTGATTTCCGAGATTGCCGAGCAAACCAACCTTCTGGCATTGAACGCGGCTATCGAAGCGGCGCGTGCCGGTGAGCAGGGCCGGGGTTTTGCAGTGGTAGCGGATGAGGTGCGCTCACTGGCCCGCCGGACCCGGGAATCCACCGTGCGGATCCAGAACGTGATCGATGATTTCCGTCAGCAGGTGGACTCGGCGGTCCAGGCAACCCGGGACGGTGAGGCTGTTGCCGGTCAGGGCCTTGAAAAGGTGCGGGAGGCCGAGAACTCGCTGCGCGATATCGTGACCTCGATCCAGACCATTTCCGACAGCTTTATCAGTATGTCTGCGGCCTTTGAGGAGCAGAGCCAGGTGTCCGACGAGATCAATCGCCAGATCACCAATATTGCCGAGCTGGCCGATCATAGTGATGCCCAGGCCGACTCCGCCAAGCAGAGCAGTGACCGGCTCAGCGCCATGTCCCGTGGCCTGAAAGACCTGATAGCCAGGTTTATCAGCAAAAACGGCTAGTTAGCTTTAGCTTCCTTTTCCTCCCACCGGACCAATTCGGACCGGGAGGGCGCCAGCACTGGCATCGACGCGCCAGTGCTGGCAGAATCCCGCCCCAATTGCCCCGGCAACGCCGTGGCTATCCCTTTTTGAAGACATTCCTCAGCCAAAAGCACAGGAACACAACATGACTCAGTCCAACTCGGTTTCGGGCAACGGTTCAGGGGCCGCTCGTGGTCTCTGGTCTTCCCGGTTGGCGTTTATTCTCGCGGCAACCGGTTCGGCCGTCGGTCTCGGTAATATCTGGAAGTTCCCCTACGTTACCGGCGAAAACGGTGGTGGCGCCTTCGTGCTGGTTTATCTGCTGTGTATCGCAGTGATCGGTATCCCCATCATGATGGCGGAAGTGTTTATCGGCCGGAATGGTCGACATAACCCCATCACCAGCATGCGGCTGGTGGCAGAGCGCAACCTCAGCGCGCCGGGCTGGCGGATCTCGGCCATCATCGGGATGATCGCGGCCTTTGTGATCCTCTCTTTCTACTCGGTGATCGGCGGCTGGGCGGCGTCCTATGTGGGACATGCCGCCATGGGCGACTTTACCGGTGGCACCGCAGACTCCATCGGTGAGTTGTTCGGCGGCCTGCTGGCCAGCCCCGGGCAGCTGCTGTTCTGGCACACGATCTTCATGGCGCTGGTTATTCTGGTGGTGTCCCAGGGACTGAAAGGAGGCCTGGAACGGGCCGTTACCATCCTGATGCCGGCCCTGTTTCTGTTGCTTCTGGTGGCGGTAGGTTATGCCACCACGACAGGCCATTTTGGTGAGGCCGTCAGCTTCCTGTTCACGCCGGATTTTGGTGCCCTGACCATCAACGGGGTTCTGATCGCCCTTGGCCACGCCTTCTTTACCCTGAGCCTCGGTATGGCCATCATGATGGCCTACGGTTCCTATCTGGGTCGGGATGTGTCCATTGGCCGCACCGCTGTCAGCGTGGCCATCATGGATACCGTCGTCGCGCTCCTGGCCGGCCTGGCCATTTTCCCGGTGGTGTTTGCCAACGGCCTGGAAGCCGGTGCCGGCCCCGGACTGATTTTCCAGACCCTGCCGCTGGCCTTTGGCAATATGCCCATGGGCGGCCTGTTTGGCACCCTGTTTTTTATCCTGCTGTTGTTCGCCGCCTGGACCTCCGGTATTTCCCTGCTGGAGCCGGTAGTTGAGTGGGTTGAGGAAAAGACCAGCCTGGCCCGCACGGGCAGCTCCATCCTTGTCGGTGTTCTCTGCTGGGCGCTGGGCATTGCTTCGATTCTGTCGCTGAATGTCTGGGCAGACGTCGCGCCGCTCGCTATGTTTGAGCGCTTCGAAGGCAAGACCATCTTTGACCTTCTGGACTTCTTCACAGCCAACGTGCTGCTGCCGCTCTCTGGTTTGCTGACGGCGGTATTTGTCGGCTGGTTCGTGGCCAAAGAGTCGCTGAAATCCGATCTGGCCCTTCAGGGAGGAGCCTTTACCCTCTGGTACAACCTGATCCGGTTCGTGACTCCCATTGCAGTTGCCATCGTCTTTTTCTACAACCTGATGTCCTGAGCAAAGGTATCCACATCACGGTTGAATGAAACGTGGCAATGAAAAAGCCCGGCAAGTGATCTTGCCGGGCTTTCTGTTTTCCAGTGGCTGCTTCCTACTCCTCGCCCAGCTGTCTCAGCGCCCCTACATGGGGACGCACCGCCTCGATATCTGCCGCCGGAGCGTTGCTCGCGCTTTGCATGGCGCCCATCGCACCCTCCATCATGGCCCGCATTTGGGCTTTCTGTTCGGCTGTCATGTGAGGGCTGTTTTCCATCTCGGCGAGCGCGGCTTCCATCTCCTGCCTGGCGGCCGGCTTCTGCTCTGCCATTTCGATGGCCATCCAGGCCTGGAAAACCCGGTCTCCGGTGGCACCCCAGGATTCCAGGCTGTCGAAGCCGTGATCCTGCACCACGTCTTCCAGCCGTCCATAGGCTTCGTGGCCTTTCATCTGCTCCAGGGAGTCCGACACGATCCGGGAGAAATCCGGCATGGCGCTCTCGTTCTGGTTGTCCATCTGACGCTCCAGCTCCTCGAATTCCGGTGCCAGTGTTTGTGCAGCCCGAACGCTTTCGATAAACGAGGCCACTCGCTGATCGGAAAGGGTGTCGGCCTGGCTTTGGGCAGGGAGTAACGGAAGCAGGAAGAAAAAGACTGTGAGGATGACGCTGGTCAACGCCGGCATCGGCGCTCGTTGTGGGTTATGCATGGCTGTTCTCCTTGTGTGGGCTCCCGGTTCCTTTGTCCGGAAGTCCCACGAGATTAGCGCTTACCCGCTTTGGCTGGCAACTTTGCTTTCAGGTCAGGTTCAGAACAACAGGTCCGGCAGCCAGGTGGCAATCTCCGGAAACACCATGATCAGAATGATGCCGACAATTTCCACAATCACGAAGGGGATGATCGACTTGTAGATGTCCTTCATGGTGATCGACGGTGGCACGATGCCCTTCAGATAGAACAGGTTGAAGCCGAAGGGTGGCGTCATGTAGCCGATTTCCATATTGATCACGAAAAGGATGCCGAACCAGATCGGATCGAAGCCCAGGGATTCCACAATCGGCATGAACACCGGCAGGGTGATCAGCATGATGCCGACCGGGTCCAGCACCATGGCCAGCAGGAACACGATCACCATCATGGCGATGATGATGCCCCAGGGGCCTCCGGGGACCATGTTCATCAGGCCTTCGATCAGTTCCTGGGCGCCCATGCTCTGGTAGGCGGCGCTGAAGGCATGGGCGGCAAACAGGATCCACATGATCATGCCAGTGAGCTTGAACGTGCGGATGGCGGCTTCCTTCAGGATGCTCCACTTGAACTGACGGTAGACCGCCGCCGATATCAGGGCGCCCAGAACGCCCATGGCAGCCGCTTCTGTCGGCGTGGTGATGCCGCCGATAATGGACCCCAGCACCATGACGACAACGCCGATTGGCAGCAGCACCGCACGCAGGGCACGGAATTTTTCCGGCCAGGTGCCCCGGTCTTCTTTTGGTAGCGCCGGGGCCAGTTCCGGCTGCAAGTGGCAGCGCACAATGATGTAGATAGCGGTCAGCACCATCAGAAGCACGCCCGGCATGATACCGGCGGCGAACATCTTGCCAACGGAAACACCGGTTATCAGGGCGTAGAGAATCATAAGGATGCTGGGAGGAATCAGGATGCCCCAGCCACCGCCGGTATTGATCACACCCAGAGCCATGCTCTTGTCATAGCCCCGCTCAAGCATCGACGGCAGCGCGATGGTGCCCATGGCAACCACGGCCGCACCGCTGATGCCCACCATGGCAGCAAACACCGCGCAGATTCCCAGGGTGCCGAGGGCCAGGCCGCCTCTCAGTCCGCCACACCAGAGATGCATCATCCGGTACAGATCCCGGGCTACACCCGTGCGCTCCAGAATCATGGCCATGAAGACGAACAGTGGAATGGCGACCAGTGTGAAGCTTTCCATGGTGCCCCAGATCTGGGAGGCCACCATGTAGAAAGAGTCGAAGCCCCAGGTGAAATACAGGAACACCACCGAGACGCCCCCGAGCACAAACGCCAGCGGCAGGCCCAGCAACAGGAAAAACAGCAGTGAACCGAAGAACAGGAGAGTCAGGGCTTCAATGCTCACAGCGGCTCTCCTTCTGACTCGGACTCTTCGGGCGTGTAGTAATCCAGGTTGAAGGCCACGGCAATGTCTTCAAGCAACTTCACCAACCCCTGAAGAACCAGCAGCGCTGTACCGATGGGAATGGCCAGCTTCACCGGCCAGATGGGTGGATTCCAGGCGGAATAGGACGTTTCCCAGCTGGACATCGATTCCTGGGCCATGTCGATCCCGAACCACAGCAGGGCGAGCGTGAAAATGAAAAAGACCGAAGAGGTGACAATGTCCAGAGCCGCGCGCTTACGAGGCTTCAGGTGCGAATGCAGCAGATCCACATTCACGTGGCCCCGATGGGCCATGATGTAACCGCCGGACATGATGGCGTAGATGCCGAAAAGCATCTGGGTCAGCTCGTTGGTCCAGACCGTGGGGGAATTGAGCAGATAACGGAACCCGACTTCAAGAAGCAGGAACACAAACATCGCGAAAATGAGGAGGGCCACCCACCGGCCTATGAAATCGTTGAGACGGGTAACCCCTCTCATGAATGCGGCGATCATCACACTCACGGCAATCTCCCACGGGATGCTGGTTTGGTTCGGGGACAGAAAGGCCGGGGTCAGGAACCCCGGCCTGATTCAGAGCAACGTCTGATCAGAGGTAGCCGAGATCGGCCAGGTAACCTTTCAGCATGTCGAGGGCCTTCTTGGCGTTTTCGCTGCGCTTGCCCTCTTCATCCCACATGGCCTGGGCGGTGGCGACCAGCTTGTCCTGAACTTCGTCCGGGAGGACATTGAGTTGCACGCCCTGCTCTTCGATGGCCTTGGCCAGGGTGATGCGCTCCTTGTACTGGTACTCGTTGGTGCGGATCCAGAACTGCTCTTTCAGGGCGTCCTTGACGATCTTCTGCATGTCTTCCGGCAGCTTGTTCAGAGCCTTCTGGCTGACGATGATGACGTCGGTGCCGGCAATGTTCAGGGCAGGCTGTACGTGGTATTTAGCGACTTCATACAGGCCCATGCTGTAGGCACCTTGCGCCGCACCCCAGTGGGCACCATCCACGATGCCGGAATCCAGAGCTGAATAGAGTTCACTGCCCGGAATGTAGGAGGCGGCGGCGCCAGCTTCGGTCAGGAACGTTTGCAGGGCGCCGGAGGAGCGGATTTTCAGGCTGTTGAAGTCCGCCACGCTTTCAATCGGCTCCTTGACCACCATTTCGGTTGGATAGACTTTGTCCGTGGCCCAGTAAACGTCATGCTCTGCTGCTTCGTCCCGGAGCATCTGCTCGAACCCAAGGTTCTGGTGGAAGTAGGCGGCCTCCCAAACATTGCGGAACGCAAACGGCAGGCCAGAGGCAATGCCTGCAAGAGAAATCTTGTCCTGGGCATAGGCCGGAGAAATTGTACCCATTTCCAGGATGCCACGACTCACCGCGTTGAAGGTATCCGTGGCCTTGAACAGTGAGCCTGCCTCGTAAAGCTGCAGTTTCAGGCGGCCATCGGTGCGCTCCTCCAGAACCCGTTTGATCCGTCCAAGACTGTCTGTATAGGAGCTACTGGAACCGGGCCAGTGGGACTGCACCTTCCAGGTAAAGGAGTCCTGGGCGGCAGCGGGAGCTGCCGAGAGCGCAGCGGTAATACCGAGGGTAAGGGCTGACGCATACACCGTCAGAGTCTTGCGAGCAGTAGCAAAGAGTTTCATGAGCGTGCCTCGTTCATTGTTATAGTGGCGTTGCTTTGTGTTTCACTGTGCAGAACTCGTAACTGCAGGGTGAATTTTATTCTCTGAATCTATCACAACATCGGGGCTTTGCAATAGGATGTTTGTCGTTCGAATTCGCAGTCGGTCTTGATGTAAGGGTAGTTCAAAAGACCGGTTTCCACCGCCGCCGGGAACGCGCTATCGGCGCCTGACGCCTGCTCACGAGGAGTTGTGAGCGGTTTTGGTAGAGAGAAAGTTCGGCCCGCTACTTGTTGTCTTTTTCATTTTTCGTCAATCTTGATCCATGCTGTTTTACTAGATGAAACAACCTTTCAAATATATTGACTCAAAACCGTAAGGCGTGACAAATTACGAAAACAACAGAACTACAAAGACAACATGAGCCGCCTGGCCTACCTGGAATGAATGTCTGATGAGTGAGGAAAACCGCCACATTATCCACGGGCAGGACCTGCCCGGCTTCCACAGCCTGCTTGGCTACCGCCAAGCGTCCTGGGAAGAAAACGAAGCGGTCATCGAGCTTGAGCTTGGGCCCGGGCATCTGAATCTTGGCGGCGTTATTCATGGTGGTGTACTGACGTCTCTGTTGGACATCGCCATGGCACAGGCAGGTACCTACTGTCCCTTTCCGGGCCGGATGCGCAAGGCAGTCACCCTGTCGCTTACCACCACGTTTACCGGCCAGTGTTCCGAGGGCGTGATTCGGGTAACCGGCCAAAAACGCGCCGGAGGGCGCCGGATCTTCAACAGTACCGGCGAGGTGCATGACGACAAGGGCAACCTTCTGGCAATTGCCGAGGCCACGTTCCGCATTCGCTCCGGCAGCGAAGGGCCGGAAGGCGTCCCGATCTGAACGGGTGATTGCCGGTTTGATGGCGGTCACGAACCATAACAACAAGAGGAAACGGCAATGTTCGAGCTGTCTGACAGGGCAAAACAGCTGCAGTCTGAGTTAAACGATTTCATGGCTGCCCACATCTACCCGAACGAAGAGACCCATCATCGACAGATCGAAGATGCCGAGGACCGGTGGGCGCCGGTCCCCATTATTGAAGAACTGAAGCAGAAGGCCAGAGCCGCCGGCCTGTGGAACCTGTTTCTGCCTGACAGCGAATTCGGCGCAGGCCTCAGCAACTTCGAATACGCCCACCTTTGCGAAATCATGGGCCGTTCGGCCATGGCCCCCGAGGTCTTCAACTGCTCGGCGCCCGATACCGGCAACATGGAGACGATCGCCCGCTACGGCAATGCGGAGCAGCAGGAACAATGGCTTAAGCCGCTCCTTGATGGCGAAATCCGCTCCTGCTTCTCCATGACCGAGCCGGACGTGGCATCTTCAGACGCCACCAACATCGCCTGCGAAATCCGCCGCGAGGGCGACGAGTACGTGGTCAACGGTCGTAAATGGTGGTCCTCCGGCGCCATGACCCGGAATTCGAAAATCGCCATTGTCATGGGCAAAACCGATCCTGATGCCGAGAAGCACAAGCAGCAGTCCATGATTCTTGTGCCGCTGGATGCGCCCGGTGTGAAGATGATCCGCCCGCTGCATGTGTTCGGCTACGATCATGCGCCACACGGCCACGCGGAAATTCACTACGACAACGTGCGGGTGCCGGCCAGCAACATGCTGCTGGGCGAAGGCCGTGGTTTCGAGATTGCCCAGGGCCGGCTCGGGCCGGGCCGGATTCATCACTGCATGCGAACCATCGGCGTTGCGGAACGTGCCCTGGAGCTCATGTGCAAACGCGCCAACGCCCGTGAGGCCTTTGGCCGGAAGCTCTCGGAATTCGACTCCATCCGCAAGGACATCGCCCGCAGCCGCATGGAAATCGAGCAGGCCCGCCTGATGACCCTGAAAGCCGCGCACATGATGGACACCGTTGGTAACAAAGTGGCCCGCCAGGAAATCGCCATGATCAAAGTGATTGCCCCGAATATGGCGTTGAACGTGATTGATCGAGCCATCCAGGTGCACGGTGGAGCCGGAGTTTCCCAGGACACCTTCCTGGCTGAGGCCTGGGCCAAGGTTCGGACGCTTCGGCTCGCGGACGGGCCGGACGAGGTGCATATGGATTCCATCGCCAAGATGGAGCTTCGGCAGTATCGCTGAATCGATAATCTCTGAGACAGTGCACGAGGACCTGACGATGAACAATCCACTGTTTGATATGACCGGCAAAGTCGCGGTGATTACCGGTTCCACCAAAGGCATCGGCCGCGCCATCGCCGGGGAAATGGCCGTCTGTGGCGCGAAAGTGGTTATCTCCAGCCGAAAGGCCGAGGCCTGTGAGCAGGTGGCGGAGGAACTCAAGGCGCAGGGCTTCGAGGCCATGGCCGTTCCCTGTCACGTGGGCAGGAAAGAAGACCTGCAGAATCTTGTCGAAAAGACCAACGAAGCCTGGGGCAGCATCGATGTACTGGTGTGCAACGCCGCCACCAACCCGGTCTACGGACCCACGGCAGAAATGACCGACGACGCCTGGGACAAGATCATGGACACCAACGTCAAAGGCACCTTCTGGCTCACCAACATGGTGCTGCCACAAATGGCGGAAAAAGGTGAAGGTGCGGTCGTTCTGCTATCCAGCATTGCAGGCCTTCGAGGCAACACGGTGATCGGCACCTACGGCGTCTCCAAAGCGGCCGAAGCCGCTCTGGCTCGCAACCTGGCGGTGGAGTGGGGCCCAAAAGGTATCCGGATCAACAGCATTGCTCCTGGTCTGATCAAAACCGACTTTGCCAAAGCGCTCTGGGACGACCCGGTCCGTGCGAAGCAGGCGGAAGACAAAACTCCGCTACGCAGGATTGGTGATCCGGTGGATATCGCTGGCCTTGCCGTGTTTTTGTCTACTAAAGCCAGTGCCTACATCACAGGACAGGTGATCGTCGCTGATGGCGGAGAAACCATTTGTTAGGGCAAGCCCAACGAAGGTATGCCGAGGCCGGTGGGCAGGGGTGGACTCTCTGCAGGAAAAAAGATGTCTGAGCGAAGCGAGTTGCTTTTTTCCGGAAGAGAGTCCACCCCTGCCCGCCGGCCGCTGCCCCAGAAATGAAGGCTTATAAGTTATGACAACAACTCCCGAGTTGGTCGATGTTCTCCCGGCCCACAAGTTCGACGAACCCCCACTTCTGGCCTGGCTACAGAAGTCGCTGCCAGAATTTGGTAGTCGAATGGAGGTCAGGCAATTCCAGGGTGGCCAGTCCAACCCCACGTTCCTGCTGGAAACCGACAGCGGACGCTATGTACTGCGCAAAAAGCCGCCGGGTAAAACCTTGCCGTCAGCTCACATGGTCGAGCGGGAATACAAGGTCATGCACGCTCTGGGCGAACACACAGACATGCCGGTGCCCAGGGTTCGGGTGCTGTGTGAAGACACCGAGGTGATCGGCACACCGTTTTACGTGATGGACTATCTGGACGGGCGCATCATCACCCATTCAGCGTTGCGGGATCTGAACCATCACGATCGGCTGCCGGCGTATTACTCTGCCATCGATACCCTGGCGGCGCTGCATTCAGTGGACGTGACCGCCGTTGGCCTGGGTGACTACGGAAGGCCGGAAGGCTACGTGGCGCGTCAGGTAGCGCGCTGGAGCAAACAGTACCTGGCCTCGAAAACCGATGACCTGCCCGCCATGGACAAACTGATGGCGTGGTTGCCGGAACACCTCCCGGCGAAGGATGAAACCGCCATCGCCCACGGAGATTACCGCTTCGGCAATCTGATGCTGGCGCCCGACCAACCGGCGGTGATCGCCATTCTGGACTGGGAGCTGTCCACCCTGGGTCATCCCCTGGCAGACCTGGCCTATTTTTGCCTGCCCTTTTACCTGCCCGCCGACATGGAGGGTATGCGCGGATTACAGGGTGAAAACCTTGCGGCGCTGGGCCTTCCGGACGAGCAGGCCATTATCCGCCGATACTGCGAGAAGACGGGACGGGAAGGCATTGAAGACTGGCATGTGTACCTGGCGTTCTCACTGTTCCGCCTGGCGGCCATCCTGCAGGGGGTCTACAAGCGGGCGCTGGATGGCAATGCCGCGAACGCCAACGCCCTGGAAGTTGGCAAGCGGGCGAGCCTGTTGGCGGACACCGGTTGGAACATTGCGTGCGAAGGTACGAAGTCCTGAGATATCAGATTTACCCTGGAGAATAACAAGATGTTTGATCGTCACTACAAGGTCTGGCCCAAAGAGCTGCCGAAAACCATGACGCTTCCGAAAACCAGTGTTTACACCAACCTGGAGATTTCGGCGCGGCGCTACCCGGACCATACCGCCATTATCTTCTACGACGCACCCATAACATACCGGCGCCTCAGTGAAGAGGTGGAAATGATGGCGGGCTACCTTCAGTCGCAAGGCGTTAAGAAGGGCGATCGGGTGCTGCTTTATATGCAGAACTCTCCCCAGTACGTGATCTCCTATTACGCCATCCTGCGGGCCGATGCGGTAGTGATTCCGGTCAATCCGATGAACCGATCGGCAGAGCTAGAGCATTTAATTGCCGATACCGGTGCCTCGGTTTGCCTGGCCGGACAGGAACTGGCGGGCTTTATTGCACCCATGATTGGCGACAGCAATCTTGACCAGGTGGTGGTGGCTTCCTATAGCGCCTACATTGATCCCGAGACAGATCTGGACCTTCCCGCGGAAGTGGCGGCGCCGGCCTGGACCGGGGATATGCCTGGCGTTATTACCTGGGAAGCGGCCATGGCTGCCGGACACGCGCCGGGCCCTCACACGGCCACACCGGATGACCTGGCAGTGATTCCCTACAGTTCCGGCACAACCGGTGCGCCCAAAGGCTGTATGCACACCCACCGGTCGGTGATGGCCACGGCTATCCACCGGATATTCTGGAACCTGACCACGCCGGACAGCGTCCAGCTCGCCACTCTGCCGTTCTTCCACGTCACCGGCATGACCGGTTCGATGAATGGTCCCATAGCGGCAGGTGCGGCCTCGGTGATCATGACCCGCTGGGACCGGACCACCGCATCACGGCTGATCGAACGCTACAAAGTGACCGGCTGGACCAACATCGTCACCATGGCGGTGGATTTCCTCTCCAACCCGGATATTGGCAAGTACGACCTGAGCAGCCTCAACATGATTGGCGGCGGCGGCGCCACCATGCCCTCTGCCGTAGCCGAAAAGCTCAAGCGGATGACCGGGCTGGACTATATCGAGGGCTACGGTCTCTCGGAAACCATGGCAGCCACGCATATCAATCCCAATGCCCACCCGAAATCCCAGTGCCTGGGCATTCCCGTTTTCGATGTCGATAGCCGGATCATCGATGTTGACACACTTGAAGAAAAAGGCCCGGGCGAGACCGGTGAAATCGTCTCCAGCGGGCCACAGGTGACGCAGGGATACTGGAACCGACCGGCGGAAACCGAGGCGGCGTTTGTAGAGATCGACGGCAAGCGTTTCTTCCGCACGGGTGATCTGGGCTATTACGACGAAGACGGCTATTTCTTCATGGTCGATCGGGTCAAGCGGATGATCAATGCCTCGGGGTACAAGGTCTGGCCGTCAGAAGTCGAAGGATTGATGTACCGGCATCCGGCCATCCATGAGGTCTGCATCATTTCGTCCCCGGACCCCAAGCGGGGCGAGACCGTGAAGGCGTGTATCGTGCTCACCCCTGAGGCGGAAAACAGCACCACGGCAGAAGATATCACTGACTGGTGCAAGGAGCAGATGGCGGCTTATAAGGTGCCGACGATCGTGGAATTTGTCGACCAGTTGCCGAAGTCGCCTACCGGAAAATTGATGTGGCGAGCGCTGCAGGAAGAGGAGTGGAAAGGAAGGAGCTGATGGTTGCAAATACCTGGAGATCTTTGGAAGCATCACTCACAGGTTGTCATTGCCTATCAGTTCCTGGTCAATCTGCCGGTTATTTCTTATCACCCTTGGTCGCGCCGGGGCCAGCGTTATCGGCTGGCAAAGGGTCCTGATTGACATACACCGCGCCCATGGGATGGGAAGCCCGGCGCTGGAGCAATTGCGCGAATTCCAGAAGCAACTGACGATCCTGCTCCAGCAACGAAATGAAGGTCGCATTGAGAGCGACCTGCTCGGAATCCAGCTGTTTTTTCTCAGCGACCGAGAAAATGTCAGTTAGTGAGAGGCTCAATGCTTGGGCAAGTCGATAGAGAAGCTCAAGGCTTGGTTTTGCCTGGTCTCTTTCGATGCGGGAAAGGTTGCCAACATGAGAGTCACAGCGCTCTGCCAGATCCGCTAGGGTCATCCCCCGCTCTTTTCTTAAACGCCTGATTGCCTGACCTAAACTCATCGCGTGCCCCGGTTTCCAAGACGATGATATTACAGACAAAATTCCCAGCAGACAAAGTTTCAAAATGCACATAAAATCGCTTGTAAATAAGCTTTCAAGGCATTAATTCGGTCTGCTCGGTCTCAATGAGTGGTCAGTTATTATCCTATTCCTATCGCTTCAGGTTGTAACCTGTTTTCCTCGTCTCTTAAGAATAGGGGGGCAGGAGGATCAGCCTCCCGCCGTTTGCTGTCTGGTCAACGGGGGAGGCAGATCGGTTTGCGGGGCCCGGATCTCCGCTTCGTGGCGGTATCCGTTTTACTTTAACAACGCTGTATAACGCTCAAGATGGAATTCGTCGTCGCCGAGCTGATGATTGATCATCACCAGGCGCTTGGCATAGTGGGCGAAGTTGTACTCCCAGGTCATGCCGATACCGCCATGGGACTGGATGCCCTGTTCAGAGATGAACTGGCCGCTGCGGCCGATCACGTTCTTGGCGGCAGCGAGAATCCGGCGCCGTTCGTCGCTCTGGGGCTCGTCGGCAACACTCGCGGCCAGGATGGCCATGGAGCGGGCCTGTTCCAGCTCGGACATCATGTCGACCATCCGGTGCTGTAGCACCTGGAATTTGCCGATGGGCACGCCAAATTGCTTCCGCTGCTTGAGATACTCAAGAGTGAGGTCGCAGGCCACTTCCATGGCGCCCACGGCTTCGCCGCACAGCGCGGAAATAGCGCGCCCACTCTGGTATTCGATGACTTCGGCCGCCTTGCCTTCGCCTCCAAGCAGGGCGTCGGTGCCCAGTTGGACATTGTTCAGGAACAGGTCACAGCCTTTGGAGCCATCAATCGTCGGGTAGGTCCGGCGTTCCACGCCTTCCACGCCTTCCGCGTCAGCCGGAATCAGGAACAGGCTGATGCCTTCGGCATCGCGGCTGTCGCCAGAGGTTCGGGCAGACACCACCAGCACGTCGGCACAATGCCCGCCAATCACCACCGCCTTGCGGCCATTCAGCACGTAACCGTCATCAGACTTCTCGGCCCGGGTGTCGACGTCGTTCAGGTTGTAGAAGCTCTGAGGCTCTTGCAGCCCGACAGCCGCTCGAACTTCGCCGCTGGCAATGCCGCCAAGCCACTGTTCCTGCTGCGCGCTGTTGCCGGCCTGGCTGATAAGCCCGCCACCCAGAACGACTGATTGCAGGTAGGGCTCTACGCAAAGGCCGCGTCCCAGTTCGGTCATCACGCTCTGCACTTCAACGCCGGTTCCGCCAAAGCCCCCAAGTTCTTCCGGGAATGGCACGGCCGTCAGTCCCAGCTCACCCAGCTGTTTCCAGAAATCCGCGCTGAAGCCAAGCTCGGATTCACTGTACTCCAGGCGCTTTTCAAAACTGTATTCACCGCGCACCAGGCGGGCCACGGTGTCCTGCAGCATCTGCTGCTCTTCGTTCAGTCGGAAATCCATGGTCGCCTCCTTAAAGCCCGAGTATCATTTTCGACACGATGTTCTTCTGGATCTCGTTGGACCCACCGAAAATCGATAATTTGCGGTTATTAAAGTACTGGGGCGCTACCGGAGCGGCGTTCTCGTCCGACAGGAAGTCGCCGTCATAGTCCAGATCCAGTTCCTCTTCCACGAACGGAATCGCATATGGGCCAATGGCCCGGCGGGCCAGATCATTGATGGTCTGTCGGATTTCGGTGCCGCGGACCTTCAGCATGGAGCTTTCCGCTCCAGGCATGCCGCCGCCCTCCACGGACGCGATGATGCGCAGATTGCTGATTGCCGCGGCCATCAGATCGATCTCAACCTGGGCAATACGCTGGCCAAACGACGCATCCTCAATCAGTGGACGACCGTTCTTTACCCGCCGGGTGGCCAGTTCCTTCAGGTGCTGCAGTGCGGCCTTGGAAATGCCAATGCCGGCCAGACCGGTGCGTTCATAGGTCAGCAGATATTTGGCGTAGGTCCAGCCCTTGTCTTCCTCGCCCACCAGGTTCTCTGCTGGCACTTCCACGTCCTCGAAGAACACCTCGTTCACCTCGTGCTCACCATCCAGGGTAATGATGGGGCGCACGGTAATGCCCGGGGTGTCCATGTCGATCAGCAGGAACGAGATGCCTTCCTGGGCCTTCACTTCGGTGTTGGTGCGCACGAGGCAGAAAATCATGTTGGCGTGCTGGCCCAGGGTGGTCCAGGTTTTCTGGCCATTCACGATATAATGGTCGCCCTCGCGGACGGCACGGGTCTTGAGCGAGGCCAGGTCTGAACCGGCCCCCGGCTCGGAATAGCCCTGGCACCACCAGTCCTCACCGCTCAGGATTCTTGGCAGGTATCTCTGCTTCTGCTCTTCGGTGCCAAATTTGATAATGACCGGCGCCACCATGTTGACGCCGAAAGGAACGGAACGCGGCGCCCCATAGCGAGAGGATTCTTCATCCCAGATGTGTTTCTGGACCGGACTCCAGTTCACTCCGCCGTATTCTTCCGGCCAGTGGGTGGCATACCAGCCCTGTTCGCTGAGAATCTTCTGCCAGCGTTGGTGGTCTTCCTTTGATAGCCGGCGGAACCCCTTGACCTTGGCGGCAATATCCCCGGGCAGCTTTTTATCCAGGAACGCGCGGACCTCATCACGGAAGGCGAGCTCCTCGGTGGTGTAATTCAAGTTCATGAATAGCCTCTCTTGCTGGAAAGCGAAAACATATACCGCATAGCAGAATATCCCCATATTCGAAGAAAAGGCGGGTATATGTCAATAAAAATGCAAAAGCGTGTACCGCTAGGCGAAACCAAAAAGCTTGAAACTGGAGGAACGTTCGAACGTTGCCGAAGGAGTTTCTCCCGGAACCCGGCATTACATTGCGTAGTTTTAACCCGGTTTGGAGCTTGCATTGGGCACAAAAGCCTATATGTTTGTAAAAGGCGAGTCGTTCAGCTAACAACAGCAGACACCGAATATGCCGAGTTATTCCATTAACAGAAGCACCCTGCAATTCAGCCTCATGGCAGTGCTGATCACGGGCCTGTTTGTGGTGTTTCTCAATGGCTCGACCCACCCGGCACTGGATCCACAACTAGACGATCACTTAACGCCTACGCTGATCTCGGTTGACGGGACCGGCGACCCCTCATCGCCGGATGCATCGGTTTCGATCACCTCACCCCTTCTGTTCCCCGGGGGGAATTTTCGGGCTGCCTTCTCCGCCAGCCTCGAATTCATCCAGCCACCACTCAGGCTGCTGAGCTACCCGCTGCTGCCTCAGGGCCCGCCGTTCAGCCTCGTTTAACTCTGACAACGACGGATTTTGTTCTTTAAGAACAGGTCAATCCGACCCCGATACAGATTTACGAGGTTTACTATGAACAGTTTATTTCATGCCCTGCCTGTCCAGGATCTTGTTCGTACCCGCGCGTTACCAACTGCCAAACCAATGTCCCGTATTGGCAATGAAGATTCGGCGGTACACATGTTGACCGACTTTGCCGAACATAGGCTGCCAGTTCTAGGTTCGGATTTGTCAGCCTCCGAGGCGCGACTTTGGATGAAACTCGCCGATACATATTTCAAGGTTGTTGAAGACAAAGCGGGTGATTGTCTGGGTATTCTGACTATCGAAGATGTGAACGGTGAAAAAGCCATGAGTGTCGCCCATCGACAGGGTGTGCCCCTCAAGGACGTTCGGGTCCGCGATATCATGCGCCCGATAAGCGAACTGCCGGCTATCCATTATCAGGATTTGCGGGCGGCAACCGTGGGCGACCTGGTCAGCACATTCCGTGAAGTTCATGAAGGGTATCTGCTTGTGCTGGATGACGACCGGCATCAGCCTTCCCGCTCCTATCTCCGGGGACTGGTCTGTGCGGAAGAGCTTCTGCAGCGGCTGGACCTGGCGATCGATCTGGAGCATCGGGCAACCAAGTTCTATGAGATCGTCCACGTGGTGAAAGGCGGCTTCTAGTCTGGTAGTTGTCATCGGCGTTCCCCGGGGCGCCGATGATTCCCGTGGAACCGGGGGAGCATCGAAAAAAACGATGTTTATTACCCAGAAAACCTTATTGAATCGATGCTGTAATCACGTGACACTCCCTAAGTCTTTCGTCGCATCAAAGGACGCCCATGCAGGACGCCCAACAAAAATGTTGGTCGCAGGCGGTAAGCCTGTTCATGATTCTGGCACTGGGCCTGGTTTCATCGCCTTCCCATTCTTCGGACTCTGCGCCAGCCCCTCTGTACTATGATTCGGCGTTATGTCCGTTATTGTCAGATGTGACATGCGACGGTGGTCAGGAGGGAGGTCTTTCCCATGGCAACCGCACACGGGATTTCAGTCTTTATCCTGCCGGTGCCCTCCCAGGCATCAGGAGCTATTCGGGCGTGGTGCATTGCGCCAGCTTTCCGGTCCTGCCGCAGGCGCCACCTGGCATCTGAGCTTTTGCTGACTGAAGGGCGTGTCTGCCCTTCGAACCAACCTTTCGATTTAAACGACTTCCATCACCTGGAGGATTTTCCATGGCTATTCGGAAGCTGCTGATCGCCAATCGCGGAGAGATTGCGGTCAGGATTGCCCGGGCCTGCAGCGAACTGGGCATCCGCTCGGTCGCTATTCATTCGGAGGCTGACGAGTACTCCCTGCACGTCAAGAAGGCCGACGAAGCTTATCAGATCAGCAAGGACCCCCTGTCGGGATACCTGAACCCCCACCATATTGTGAATATGGCGGTGGAAACCGGCTGCGATGCACTGCATCCCGGCTATGGTTTCCTGTCGGAGAATGCGGAACTGGCTGCGATTTGTGAGCAGCGAGGCATTACGTTCGTCGGACCGTCGGCGAATGCGATTTCATCCATGGGGGACAAAACCCAGGCCCGCCAGACGGCTCTTGCCGCGGGTGTCCCGGTGACGCCCGGTTCGGAAGGCAACCTTGCCGATGTCGAGGATGCCGTCACCCAGGCCGCCGATATCGGCTATCCGGTGATGCTGAAGGCCACCTCCGGTGGGGGTGGGCGAGGCATTCGCCGGTGCGATAATGAAAAAGAGCTTCGCCAGAACTTCGAGCGGGTAATCTCCGAGGCCACCAAAGCCTTTGGCAGTGCCGAGGTGTTCCTTGAGAAATGCATCATCGAGCCCCGTCACATCGAGGTCCAGATTCTTGCCGATACCCATGGCAACGTTGTCCACCTGTACGAGCGGGATTGCTCGATTCAGCGCCGCAACCAGAAGCTGATTGAACTGGCGCCGTCGCCGCAGCTTGAGGAAAGTCAGCGCGAATACATCGGCGATCTGGCCAAACGGGTGGCGAAGCAGTGTGGTTACGTAAATGCCGGCACTGTCGAGTTCCTGCTGGACCACGATGGCAGCTTTTACTTCATGGAGATGAATACCCGGGTTCAGGTTGAGCACACCATCACCGAAGAGATCACCGGGGTGGATATCATCAAGGCGCAGATACGGATCGCTGCCGGCGAACCACTGGGCCTCAAGCAGGAGGACATTTCCTACCGGGGCTTTGCTGCCCAGTTCCGTATCAACGCCGAAGATCCGAAGAACGGCTTTCTGCCAAGTTTCGGCCGCATCAGCCGCTACTATTCCGCCGGCGGTCCGGGCGTGCGCACCGATGCCAATATGTATACCGGTTACGAGATTCCCCCGTACTACGACTCCATGTGCGCCAAGCTGATTGTCTGGGCCATGGACTGGGACGAGCTGATTGCCCGCTCCCGGCGTGCTCTCGGGGATATGGGCATTTACGGCGTCCAGACCACCATCCCCTATTACAAGCAGATTCTCGAGCACCCGGATTTCCAGGCCGCTGACTTCAATACCGGCTTTGTGGAACGTAACCCCCAATTGCTTGAGTACAGCAGCAAAACCCGCCCGGAATCCATCGCCACAGCCATTGCCGCAGCCATTGCGGCGCAGGCGGGCCTGTAAAAGAACATCGGAGAGATCCCAATGACCAAGCGCAAGATTCATATTACCGACGTTATTCTCAGGGACGCCCATCAGTCTCTGATCGCCACCCGGATGCGCACGGAAGACATGCTTCCGGCCTGCGAGTGGCTGGACCAGGCCGGCTACTGGTCCCTGGAGTGCTGGGGGGGTGCTACGTTTGACGCCTGTGTGCGTTTCCTGAAGGAAGATCCCTGGGAGCGCCTCCGGACCCTGAGAAAGGCCCTGCCCAATACCCGCCTGCAGATGTTGCTACGTGGCCAGAACCTGCTGGGCTATCGCCATTATGGCGATGACGTGGTTGAGGCATTCGTTGCCAAGGCTGCCGAAAATGGCATGGATGTGTTCCGCATTTTTGATGCCCTGAACGATGTGCGCAATCTCGAAACCAGCATCAAGGCGGTCAAGAAGGCTGGCAAGCATGCACAGGGCACCATCTGCTACACCGTGAGTCCGGTACATGGCACTGATGCCTATCTTGAGCAGGCCCAGGCCATGGCCGACATGGGCGCGGACAGTATCGCGATCAAGGACATGGCAGGGCTGCTGACGCCGGCGGTAACTGCTGAGCTGGTCGGTAAGCTGAAGCAGACCCTCAATCTGCCCGTTTTCCTGCACTCCCACGCCACCTCGGGCATGGCGCCCATGTGTCAGTGGGCGGCCATGGAAGCCGGCGTTGACCATATTGATACCGCGCTGTCGGCCTTTGCCGGCGGCACCAGTCATCCGCCCACGGAATCACTGGTGGCGGCGCTGCACGATGCCGGTCTGGAGACCGGGCTGAACCTGGAGCTGCTCGACAAGGCCACACGCCATTTCCGGGAAGTGCGCAAGAAGTATCACCAGTTCGAGAGTGCCTATAACGGTGTTGATACCTCGGTGCTCCTGTCCCAGGTGCCCGGTGGCATGATGTCCAATCTCGCCAACCAGTTGAAGGAGCAGGGCGCGCTGGATCGCATCCAGGACGTGTTCGAGGAAATTCCGCGGGTTCGCAAGGATCTTGGTTATCCGCCGCTGGTAACACCCACCTCCCAGATTGTAGGTACCCAGGCGGTGATCAACGTGCTCGCCGGCAAGCGCTACGAGTCCATCACGAACGAGGTGAAGAAATACCTTCAGGGCTGGTACGGCAAGGCACCCGCTGCGGTTGATAAATCGCTTCAGCAACGCGCCGTCGGCAAGGAGGACCTGATTGAAGAGCGCCCGGCTAACCTGATCCCCCGTGAACTCGACGAGTTGCGCAAACAGGTGGGCGATCTGGCCACCAACGAAGAGGATGTGCTCACCTACGCCATGTTCCCGGATCAGGCCAAGGCCTATCTTGAGCAGCGGCGTGACGGCACGCTGCAGCCGGAGCCGCTGGAGCCCATTCCCACCGGTTCTTCGGGCGGCTCGGTCTCCAGCAAATTCAAGATCACGGTTCATGGTGAGAGCTACGATATCCACGTCACCGGCGCCAACCCCTCCGGTGAGAATGAGCGTCGTTTCTACATGACCGTCGATGGGGTGCCGGAGGAAATCCATCTGGCTTCGCTGGGAGAAGACGGCGAGGGTGCGCGGTCCAGTGGTGGCCGGGCCACCGCCACCAAGGAAGGTCATGTAACCACAAGCATGCCCGGCAACATCGTGGATGTGCTGGTGAAGGAAGGTGATGAGGTTGAGGCCGGCGATCCAGTGCTGATCATCGAGGCCATGAAGATGGAAACCGAAGTAAAGGCGACCACGGCCGGAAAGGTTTCCGGCGTGTTTATTGCCAAGGGTGATCGTGTGGTGCCAGGAGAAGTTCTGGTCGAGATCGAATAGGTTCGCCAGAGCGTGATGCAGAACGGCCCCTCATCTTGAGGGGCCGTTCTCGTTTGGGGGTTAACCAGGCGAGATCAACTGAAAGCCTGAATGCCTGTCTGGCCACGGCCCAGAATCAGGGCGTGAACGTCGTGTGTGCCTTCATAGGTGTTCACGGCCTCCAGATTCATCACGTGACGGATCACATGGTACTCGTCGGCGATGCCGTTGCCGCCATGCATGTCCCGGGCAACCCGGGCGATATCCAGTGCCTTGCCGCAGTTGTTGCGCTTGAGCAACGAGATGGCATCCGGCGTTACAGTGCCTGCATCCATCATGCGGCCCAGTTGCAGAACAGCCTGCAGGCCGATGGTGATCTCGGTCTGCATATCCACCAGCTTTTTCTGGATCAGCTGGTTGGCGGCCAGGGGCTTGCCAAACTGCTTGCGCTCCAGGGTGTAGTTGCGGGCCGCATGCCAGCAGAATTCAGCGGCGCCCAGAGACCCCCAACTGATGCCGAAGCGGGCCTTGTTGAGGCAGCTGAACGGACCTTTCAGCCCCTCCACCTCAAGATGATTTTCGTCCGGAACGAACACCTCGTCCATAAAGATGGAGCCGGTTTCCGAGGCCCGCAGGGAAAACTTGCCCTGGATCTTCGGCGTTTCCAGGCCCGTGGCACCCTCACGCTCAATCACAAAACCGTTCACCTTACCGTCCAGCTTGGCCCAGACCACGCAGACATCGGCAATGGGAGAGTTGGTGATCCAGGTTTTTGAACCGCTCAGCAGGTATCCGCCGTCGACCTTTTTGGCCCGGGTTTCCATGCCACTGGGGTCGGACCCGTGATTGGGTTCGGTCAGACCAAAGCAGCCAACGTACTCGCCGGAGGCCAGCTTGGGCAGGATGCGTTTTTTCATCGCTTCCTTACCGTAGGAGTAGATCGGGTACATGACCAGGGAAGACTGAACGCTCAGGGCCGAGCGGTAGGCCGAGTCCACCCTCTCCACTTCCCGGGCGATCAGGCCGTAGCAGACATGGTTCAGCCCGGGCCCACCGTATTCTTCCGGTAGGGTCGCGCCCAGCATGCCGAGTTCGCCCATCTGGTTGAAGATAGAGCGATCGAACTTTTCGTGCCGATTGGCCTCGGTGATTCCGGGCATCAGTTGCTCGTCACAGAAGCTGCGGATGCTGTCTCGTACCTGACGCTCGGTTTCGTCAAGTTGGGCGTCGAAACCCAGCAGATCATTCCAGGGTGCGGAAGCCATTGTGTACTCTCCTGAAAGCGAATATCGAAGGCCCGACGCTAGGGGCGAGGGGCCAATCTGTGCTATCTTTGTGTCAACGGTGTTTCATTAAGCGAAACACAGTTTTGTAATTTGCTTCCGAAAGACTAATCCGGGTGTTATGGAAATGCAAGCAGTGTTCAAGGCTGACCAGGTGCCCCCGTGTTGAGTGGCATGCTCCAGTGGTTGGTGTCCCTGGCGGTGGTTACCGAGCTGGTGGCCATTTGCCTTGAGAGCCGCGAGCTCAGTGCTTTGGCGGGCGTTATGTTTGTCTCTGCCTTTCTGGCAGGGGCCGGTCGCCTGCAGGGGTACGCCCGGATGCTGCTGGTAATCGCCCTGCTGGTCCTCGGCGGTTTTGCATGGCGCGGATCTCTCGACGCCGGGCAACTGCTGAAAGCGGCGTCTGACGCGGCCTTTTACTCTGCGTTTCTGGGTAGCCTGGGCATGATGCAGTGCCTTGTTCGCCGGTTCGAGGTATTGCGCCGGATTCACGATGTGCTACTGGGTGGAAAGCCTATACTGCTTTATCCCAAGTACGCCCTGGTCAGTTGTGGCGTAGCCACGGTTCTGAGCTTTGGCATGATGAACCTGTTGTGCGGAAGCCTCTCTGAAACACTGCGTGAGCGCGGCATCAGCGGCGAGTCGCGCCTGCAGTGGTTACGGAGCGTTCTGATCAGTGCCCTCAGGGGCTTTGCCCTGGTGCCGCTGGTGGCGCCCACCAGTGTGGCCGTTGCCATTCTTACCCGCGAACTGCCGCAACTCAGCTGGTCACAGCTGCTGCCATTCGGTCTGGTTGCGGCGCTTCTGATGGTGCTGATTGGCTGGGTGCTGGAACAGCGGCGCTTCCGCAAGGTCAGCAGTGAGCGCATCGCCGTTGAAGGCTGGTTGCCGGGCACCGGGCGCCTGCTTGCGCTGATCCTGGTGGTATTCTCGGTGATGGCGGGCCTGGTGGCGACGACCGATTTCAAGGTGTCGGTGGCGGCCATGTTGTCGGTGCCCACCGTAACGCTGCTTTACATGCTCTGGCAGGAGCGGGCGCTCATGCCGGTTTTGAAGGAGGGTGCGGGCCAGGTATGGGCCATGCAGAATGAAATGGCCATTTTTGCCGCCTCTGCCATCCTGGGGGTTGCCCTGTCTGCGGTCATTCCGGCGGATGCGCTTGCTGGCCTTGTTGCCACTGGTGGCGGCGTGTTCCTGGTCGCCGTTGTGGGCATGCTGATGCTGCCCATGTTCTCCATGATCGGCATCATTCCCATCACGGTTCTGAGTGTCCAGGCGGGCTTGCTGCCCCAGCTGGTCGCGGAGGGGATGGATTTGCTGCCAGTCGCCGTGGCTCTGGTCATCGGCTTTTCCCTGGCCATGATGCTCTCGCCCTTTGGCCCCTCCGTCATGCTGCTGTCCCGGTTCGGGCAGATCTCCCGGTGGGTTGTGGCGTTTCGGTGGAACGGCCTGTTTGCGCTGATCGCGTTGCCTGTACTGCTGGTTCTTACGGCGCTGGTGGCCTGGCTGGCGCCGGCCCTGCCTTGACCGACGCTGCACATGGCGTGGATCAGTAGCCCCGGTCGGTATCCACGATTCCCGTAATGGCAAGGCCCTGGGCATGATCGCGTATCTTGCCGGTGATCTGCTCGATGGTGGCATCCCGCAGGGTTCGGGCCGAGATGTGCGGGGTAATGGTGATTTCTTTCCGCTGCCAGAACGGGTGTCCCTCCGGAAGGGGCTCTTTCCGGAATACATCCAGGGATGCGCGCAGCAAGGTACCGTCGTCCAGGGCCCGAAGCAGGTCGTCCTCGACCAGGTGTTCACCCCGGCCTACGTTGATCAGCACGGCGCCGGGTTGAAGCTGACTCAGTAGTTCATAGTCGATGATGTTCCGGGTGTTGTCGGTTAGGGGCAGGGTGTTGACCAGCACCCGGGTGGCTTGCAGAAAGTCACCGAGCTGGTCCGGACCGGCATAGGTGTTCACCCCTTCCAGGCTATGCTCTCCGCGGGCCCAGCCGCTCACCCGATAATCCAGATTGGCCAGAGTGCTAGCAACCCGCTTGCCGATATGGCCCAGCCCCATGACACCCACCGGCCACTCGCTGCGTTTGATCGGTCGATGGATTTTCCAGACCCCCTGTCGCTGTTGCTCCCGGTAGGTTTCCATCCCGCGACTGACTTCCAGCAGCTGATGCAGCACATATTCCGCCATCTGCACCGACATGCCTGCGTCTTCCAGGCGCACGACCGTCAGTGCCTCAGGCAGGTTGGCAACCTTGAGCAGTCCGTCAATGCCCGCCCCGAGACTGAATACGGCCTTCAGATGCTTTTCCCGCTCGAACAGGGCCTCGGGTGGCTGCCACACGATGGCGTAATCCGCATCAACAGCGGGCCCTTCCGGATCCCAGACGTAAACCTCGGCTTCCGGCAGCAGTTCCTTGATGGGCACTGTCCAGCGCTCGGGTTTCGGGTCGCCTGCCACAAAAAGAATCTTCATTTCGCCTCCGGGGGTCGTCACAGGGTTCGATGGCTGCTAGTTTGTTTTGCAATGCAGAACAGAAAAACGGATAAATTCGGAAAATTCGGTACACAATACCGCCTTGCGATTCCAAATTTGAAACATAAGTAATAAGTGTTTCATATTTGGTACGGATTTTGAAAAGACTTTCTGGTACTTGATTTCTGCAGCGATTAAAATGATGAATCCTTTATTATTCACCATATTAATACACCGGTTACCGGAGCGGGCGACGCGGTTGGAGGACGTCCCATTATGGCAGGAAAAAAGCAGATCTCACCCGAACTGAAAGTGGCATCCACTGACGGTGAGCCCGTGAAGCCGGAGAAAGACCGCAAGTTTGTCGAGGCCCTGTCCCGCGGCCTGGACGTGCTCCGCGCCTTCAGCCAGGGTCCTGTCATCCTGGGCAACCAGGACATCGCCCGCATCACCGGGCTGCCCAAGCCGACCGTGTCGCGAATGACCTACACCCTGACCAAGCTGGGTTACCTCAGCTACAACACCCAGCTGGAGAAATACCAGCTCAGTTCAGGGGTTCTTGCACTGGGTTATGCCTACGTGTCCAACCTCAAGGTTCGCCAACTGGCCAAGCCCTACATGGACGAGTTTGCTCGCCAGACCAACATGTCGGTCGGCCTTACCTGCCGTGACAGGTTGCACATGATCTATGTGGAAAACCGCCTGCCACCGGAAGCCTCCCTGCTGCGCATGGACATCGGCCTGAAGCTGCCCATGGCCACCACGTCTGCCGGCCGTGCCTACTACTGCGCCATCAGCGACAAGGCACGCCTGGTCATTGACGACGCCATGGCTGCCAAGTTCGGAGACGACTGGCCAGAGAAAAAGGCCGGCCTCGACCAGGCCATGAAGGATTACAAGGAACACGGCTTCTGCCTGTCCATCGGGGAGTGGGACCGCAATATCAACTCCGCCGGCGTGCCCATCCACCTACAGGATGGCACCATCATGGCCCTGACCTGCGCTGCGCCGTCCTATCTGGTGCCGGCCGAAAAGCTTCGGGGTTCCATAGCGCACCAGCTCGCGATGCTGGCAGGCGATATAGAATCTCTGGGCGTCTAAAAGCCACCTCCCGACAAACTCCAAATCAAGAAACCGCAGAGGAACCCCTGCGGTTTTTTTGTGCATGTAGTTTAATGGGTGGTTGAAACCACAAACGAACTTGTATTAAATCGTACGCATGTTTCGCTAGTTAAAACCATATTTCAGAACGAATGCGAGGAGAAATCATGTCTGAGGTCGTTAGCTATAACCGGGAAGGCAACATCGGCGTTATTACCGTGAACTACCCGCCGGTAAACGCCCTCGGCCAGGCTGTTCGTTCCGGTCTGCTCGCAGCCCTGGAGCAGGGCCAGAAGGATGCCGAGGCCAGGGCGCTCCTGCTCGTTTGTGAAGGGCGCACCTTTATTGCTGGTGCCGACATCCGTGAATTCGGCAAACCCATGCAGGAGCCCACGCTGCCGACACTGGTCAACACGTTTGAAAACAGCGACAAGCCGCTGGTTGCCGCGATCCATGGCACCGCCCTCGGTGGTGGCCTGGAAACCGCTCTTAGCTGTCACTACCGGGTTGCGATCAGCAGCGCCAAGGTAGGCCTGCCGGAAGTGAAGTTGGGCCTTCTGCCGGGTGCTGGCGGCACACAGCGGCTTCCGCGCCTGACCGGCGCCCGCAAAGCCCTGGCAATGATCACCACCGGTGAATTTGTCGGCGCCGAGGATGCCCTGGCCCTGGGCATTCTCGATGCCGTCGAAGAAGGCGACGATATCCGCGCAGTGGGCACGGCCTATGCGCAGAAAGTAGTCGACGAAGGTAAGCCGGTACGTCGTGTTCGGGATATCACCGACAAAATCGAGGCGGACAAGGGCAGCGATGTCTTCGACCAGTTCCGTGACGAGCTGAAGAAACGGGCCCGAGGTCTTTTCTCCCCGTTCAAGTGTGTCGACGCTGTGGAAGCGGCGTTCAATTTGCCTTTCGACGAGGGCATGAAGCGCGAGCGGGAACTGTTCATGGAATGCATGGAATCACCCCAGCGCGCCGGCCTGATCCACTCGTTCTTCGGCGAGCGTGAAGTCTCCAAGGTCAAGGGACTGTCCAAGGATACGCCGGTTCGTGACGTGAAGAGCGTCGGCATAATTGGTGCCGGCACCATGGGTGGCGGTATTGCCATGAACTTCGTCAACGTGGGTATTCCGGTCACCATCGTCGAGGTCAAACAGGAGGCCCTCGACAAGGGCCTGGCTATCATTCGTCGCAACTATGAGAACTCCGCGAAGAAGGGCAAATTGACCCAGGAGCAGGTGGAACAGCGGATGGCGCTGATCACCCCGAGCCTGACCTACGACGATTTCCGGGACGTTGACCTGGTCATCGAGGCGGTATTCGAGAACATGGCCATCAAGAAAGAAATCTTTGCCAAGCTCGATGAAGTCTGCAAGCCGGGTGCGATTCTGGCGTCCAATACCTCAACCCTGGATATCGACGAGATTGCGTCTGCCACCAAGCGACCGGAAGACGTAGTGGGCATGCACTTCTTCAGCCCGGCCAATGTGATGAAGCTGCTGGAGAACGTGCGTGGCAGCAAGACCTCCGACGAGGTCAAAGCCACGGTGATGGCGGTTGCCAAGAAGATCAAGAAAGTCGGTGTCATGGTGGGCAACTGCTACGGCTTTGTCGGCAACCGGATGCTCCACAAGCGCGGGACCGAGGCCATGTCCCTGGTGGATGAGGGGGCGACCCCGCAGCAGGTCGACAAGGTGCTGACCGATCTCGGTTTCCCCATGGGCCAGTTCGCAATGTCCGATCTGGCCGGGATTGATGTGGGTTACCGGATTCGCGAAGAGCGCCGCAAGGCTGGTGAAGACATTCCCGCCAGCTGGATGGATAAGCTTGCCGAACAGGGCCGCCTTGGTCAGAAGACCCAGGCAGGTGTATACAAGTATGAGGAAGGCAGCCGCAAGCCGATTCCCGACCCGGAAGTGGAGCAGCTGATCGAGCAGTTCCGCAAGGAACAGGGGATTACGCCCCGGGAGATTACCGATCAGGAAATCCTCGAGCGCTGCGTGTATGTGATGATCAATGAGGGCGCGAAGATCCTGGAGGAAGGCATCGCCGACCGTCCGCTGGATATCGACATTGTCTGGATCTACGGCTATGGCTTCCCGGCCTATCGCGGTGGCCCCATGTTCTGGGCCGATCAGGAAGGTCTGGATACGATTCTTTCAGCGGTTAAGAAGTACCAGGATACCGTTGGTGGCGAGCAGTGGGAGCCGGCGGCTCTGCTCGAGAAGCTGGTTGCTGAAGGCCGTAAGTTCGCTGACCTGTAACTTGACGGGCGGGTCGCGGGGCGGGGTGTCTTTTCCTTTGGGAAAAGCAACTCGCTTTGCTCAGACATCTTTTCCCGGCGGAAAAGACACCCCGCCCCACGACCGGCTTAGCTGAGTGTTTAGGCAAACCCGACCTACATGTTTCAAAAATTGAGGGCATTGTTATGTCTGATGCAGTTATCGTTTCCACCGCCCGTACCGGCCTTGCGAAATCCTACCGGGGCTCTTTGAACAACACACACAGCGTGGATATGGCAGGTCACGTTATCAAGCATGCTGTTGAGCGCGCAGGTATTGATCCGTCTATTGTTGAGGATGTGATCATGGGTGCGGCCTATCAGGAGGGCGCCCAGGGCCGGAATATTGCCCGTCTGGCGGCCATCCGCGCCGGTCTTCCGGTGACCACTGCCGGGTTCTCCATCAACCGGTTCTGCAGCTCGGGGTTGCAGTCCATTGCCCTGGCGGCACAGCGGGTGGTGTCCGAGAAAGTACCCGCCATGGTGGCCGGGGGCGTTGAGTCCATTTCCCTGGTGCAGAACGAGAAGATCAACAGCTTCCACGCCACCAATGAGTGGCTGATGAAGAACAAGCCCGAGCTGTACCTTTCGATGATTGAGACGGCGGATATTGTCGCCAAGCGCTACAACGTCAGCCGTGAAGCCCAGGATGAGTATTCGCTGATTTCCCAGCAGCGCACGGCGGCGGCCCAGCAGGCTGGCAAGTTTGACGATGAGATCGTGCCGTTCGATGCCACCATGCTGGTAAAGGACAAGGAAACCGGTGAGGTCAGCGAAAAGCAGGTGACCCTGACCGGTGACGAATGCAATCGCCCGAACACCACCCTTGAAGGCCTGGCGGGTCTGCAGCCGGTTCGTGGCCCGGAGCAGTTCATTACCGCGGGCAATGCCAGCCAGCTGTCGGACGGTGCCTCGGTGTGCACGGTGATGAACAGCACCTATGCCGAGAAGCACAACATTGAACCCATGGGTATTTTCCGTGGCTTCGCTGTGGCGGGTTGTGAGCCGGATGAGATGGGCATCGGCCCGGTGTATGCGATTCCGCGACTGCTTGAGCGCAATGGCCTGACCATGGACGACATTGATCTGTGGGAGCTGAACGAAGCCTTCGCGTCCCAGGTGATTTACTGTCGTGACCGCTTGGGCATTCCCATGGAGAAGCTGAACGTAAACGGCGGCTCAATTTCCATCGGCCACCCCTTTGGTGTTACCGGTGCGCGCCAGACAGGCCACGCCCTGATCGAAGGCAAGCGCCGTGGGGCGAAATACGTGGTGATCACCATGTGCATCGGCGGTGGCCAGGGTGCTGCTGGCCTGTTCGAGGTGGTTTGAAGCCGGCCTGTATGAGATCGGGGTCGGAAGAATGCTTTCTTCTGACCCCTTGTTGACCAAAAGGGGAAATGCATGGACAGACAAGCAAAAGCCGTCGTCTGCCGGGAATGGGGGCAGCCTGTTCAGGTGGAAACCATCACGGTGGAAGGCCCCAAGCGGGATGAAATCACCATCAAGATCGCGGCCTGCGGTGTTTGCCACAGCGATCTGTCCGCCACCACGGGTAAGATTCCCTACCCGCCTCCCCTTGTATTGGGGCACGAAGCCGCCGGCGTGGTTGTCGAAGTCGGTGAGGGCGTAACAGCCTTCAGGGAAGGCGACCATGTGGTGAGCACCTTCATATCCATGTGCGGCAAATGCAGCCAGTGTGTTCGTGGCCGCCCGGTGCTCTGCGAGAACGCACGCAAGGCCATGTTCAACCTGCCGGATGGCACGGTCAGAACCAAAGGCGCGGACGGCGAGCCCCTGAACGTCTTCGGCGCCTGCGGCGTGATGGCCGAGTTCGCCACCATGCACGTGGACAACTGCGTAAAAGTGGATGAAACCGTGCCGATGCAGAACGCCGCCCTGGTGGGCTGCGCTGTGATGACCGGTGTCGGCGCTGTCTTCAATACGGCAAAGCTGGAGCCCGGCTCCAGAGCCGCCGTGTTTGGCATAGGTGGCGTTGGCCTCAACGCCATCCAGGGCTGTGTGACCGCTGGCGCCGAGATGATCGTGGCGGTGGACAGCAACCCCGCCAAGCTGGCGATGGCGAAAGAGTTTGGTGCCACCCACACCGTGAATATCAACGAGGTGGAGGACGCCGCCAAGGCTGTTAAGAAAATGACCGGCGGCGTTGACTACGCCTTCGAATGCGTGGGCGCCGGGCCGGTGGTAGAACAGGCCTACAAGAGTCTGGGCCGTGGCGGTACCGCGGTGGTCGTGGGTGTGGCGGATCCGAAGGACAAGACCTCGCTGACCACCCTCACCCTGCCGGCGGACGAGCGAACCCTGAAAGGCAGCTGGCTGGGTTCGGCAAGGCCGCAGCACGATTTCCCCAGGATCCTGGGTCTTTACAAGGCTGGTAAACTCAAGCTGGATGAACTGGTTACCCGGACCTACCCCATAGAAGAAGCCGCACAGGCGTTCGATGATATGGTGGCAGGCAAGAACGCCCGAGGCGTTATCGTATTTGAATGAAGGGGGAAGCATGAACGAGCTGAACAGGAACTACATCAACGGCCAATGGGTTAGCTGGGCCGGTGACATGATCGACGTTCACGAAGCTGGCACCGGTGACGTGATTGCCCGCGTTCCCGCCGCCGGCGCGGATGAGATGGAACAGGCCATCGCTGCCGCCGATGCGGCGTTTGAAAGCTGGTCGGAAAGCACCCTGGAAGAACGGATCAAGGTGCTGGAACAGCTGCACGCCGGCCTGAAAGAGCGCGCGCCGGAAATCGCCGAGACCGTCTGCCGGGAAGTGGGCATGCCCATCAAACTGGCCACGCCGATCCAGGCTGGTATGCCGGCAGCCGTGACCAAGAGCTACCTGAAACTGCTGCCCGACTTCCCGTTTACCGAACAGTCCGGCAACTCCGAGGTGCAATATGCGCCGGTCGGTGTGGTTGGTTGCATTACCCCCTGGAACTACCCGTTGCACCAGGTGATCCTGAAAATCGTTCCGGCGATTGCGGCCGGTTGCACCGTGGTGCTCAAGCCTTCGGAGATCGCTCCCCAGACGGCGTTTATCCTTGCCGAGATCCTCGATGGCACAGACCTGCCCAAGGGCGTGTTCAACATGGTGTGCGGCTATGGTCATACCGTGGGTGATACCCTGATCAAGCATCCGGATGTGCGCATGGTGTCCTTCACCGGCTCCACCCGCACCGGCAACCTGATCGCCCACGCCGCAGCCGATGACTTCAAACGCTTCGCCCTGGAGATGGGCGGCAAATCCGCCTCCGTGATCCTCCCGGACGCCGACCTGGCGGCTGCCGTTAAAGGTACCATCAACAACTGCCTGCTGAACTCCGGCCAGACCTGCACCGCGCTCACCCGCATGCTGGTTCCGGCCGACAAGCACGACGAGGCCTGTGAACTCGCCGCCGCTGCCGTGGCTAAAATGACCCCGGGTAACCCGCTGGAAGAAACCACACGGTTGGGCCCGCTGTCGTCTGCCCAGCAGCGTGACAAGGTGATCGACTACATCAAACTGGGTATCCAGGAGGGTGCCAAGCTCATCGCCGGTGGGCCGGAAGCGCCCGAGGGATGCGAGAAAGGTTACTTCGTCAAGGCGACCGTCTTCGGCAACGTAAAACCGGACAGCCGCATCGCCCAGGAGGAAATTTTCGGGCCGGTGCTGTGTGTGATTCCCTACAACGATGAAGCCGAAGCGGTGAAAATCGCCAACGGCACCCAGTACGGGCTATCTGGTGCGGTCTGGTCCGGCGACGATGCCAAGGCCAAGAAAATTGCCAGTAAGTTGCGCACTGGTCAGGTATTCGTCAATGGTGGCGCGTTCAACCCGATGGCACCGTTCGGCGGCTTTGGCCACTCTGGTATCGGCCGCGAATTCGGCAAGTGGGGACTGGAGGAGTTTCTGGAAGTTCGCTCGCTTCAGCTGTAAACGCTAAGTGCCTGGCCTGCTGAGATGCGGGCTGGGCCCGAGGTGGGGTACCTTTTCTTCTGGGAAAAACAACTCGCTGCGCTCAGACATTTTTTCCCGCCAGAAAAGGTACCCCACCCCGGACCTGAGCGAATTCTGAGTGGTCCGCTCTATGCTTTTCCTCCCAGCAAAATCCGCACGGCCGTACAGGCATCCTCCAATTCTGCCTCCCTGGGTTCGCGCCCGGCGATGATGTCGCTGTACAGGCAGGACTCTGCCAGTCGGATCATAAAGTAAGACAGGCTGAAGATGTTCATTGGTGGCTTGATATGCCCGGCAGCAACCTGGTCTTTCAGCATCCGTGTGTTGGTTTCCACCGTGCGGGTGTGGAGGATCGACTGGGACGAGGTGAGGATCTTCAGGGCGTATTCCGGGTCCTGGTTGATAAAACGGCGCAGCGGCTCGAAACGCAGGATGGTGGAGTTGGTGCGTCGGTATACGCCGACGATATAGTCCACACCGACGCCTGGTGTCTCCGCCATGGCCTGTCGCCAAAGGGGCTCGTACAGGGACCAGAGAATCTCGCCGACCAGCAGATCCTTGTTGCCCACCCAGCGAAACAGGGTGGCGCGGCCAATTCCGAGCTCATCAGCCAGCGGCGCCAGGTGAATGCGCTCACCCTTGAGCCACATGCGACGTGCCCGCTTGAACGCCTCGGCCGGTGTTGCCCTGGTTACGGTTTTGTCTGCCACTGAAACCTCATGCCCGAATTTGGATTCATTTTAACGGCTAAACCCGGAGCCGGCTATGCGCTCGGTTCTGGCGGCTTGTGATGGTTTTGTGAACTTTTCCGCCTACACTCTGCCATGAAAGCATCGAAAGCCACCGGCAAATTCAGCGAAGCCCATCACCATGACGCGAACGGTACTGATTATTGAAGACAACCCCGGCATCGGTGAGCTGGTCCGTATGCAGGTTTCAGATCTGGGAATGAAGCCCGTGCTCGTGGATCGGGGGGACACCGGCCTGGAACGGTTCCGTGAGGGCGGCGTCGACCTGGTTATTCTGGATCTGATGTTGCCGGGCCTGGATGGTTTGGCGGTGTGCCGCGAGATTCGTGCCTGCCCGGGCTATGTACCAGTGCTGATGTTGACGGCAAAGAGCACAGAGCTGGATCGGGTCCTGGGCCTGGAGATGGGCGCGGACGATTACCTGACGAAGCCTTTCAGCGTGGCGGAGCTGGCAGCGCGCATCAAAGCGCTTTTCCGACGGGTAGACGCGCTCTCCCAGGCAGCGCCTGCAGGCGATCAGGCTGATGAGATTGAGGTGGACGGGCTTCGGATTGATCCGGTTCGCCGGCGAGTGTTTGTGGATGATCGGGAAGTGGACCTGACCGCCCGCGAGTTCGACCTGCTCTGGCACTTTGCCTCCCATCGGGGCCGGGTGTTCAGCCGGGCGCAATTGCTCGATTCTGTGTGGGGTTACAACCATGAGGGCTACGAGCATACCGTGAACACCCACATCAACCGCCTGCGCAACAAGATTGAAGCCGATCCCGCCGACCCACGATACGTCCAGACGGTCTGGGGTGTTGGCTATCGGTTCATGGATTAGCGATGGCCCTGTCTGTCTTCCGTACCCTCTATGCCCGGCTGGCGATCGGTCTGTTCCTGCTGCTGCTCGTGGTGGGTGGGCTCTTTACCTTTCTGAGTCTGGCTTCGGTGAGGGAATACTCGGCTGCGGTTAACCAGCAGCTGAACCGCGACCTCGCCCGTAACCTGGTGTCTGACCGCAACCTGGTAACCGATGGCAAGCTCAACCGCGATGCCCTGAAGCAGCTTTTCGAGCTGTACATGACGATCAACCCCAGCATCGAAATCTACCTGCTGGATACCGAAGGTAATATCCTTTCCTACTCCGCCGACCCGAACAAAATCAAGCGCAACCGGGTATCCCTGGAACCGGTACGTACCCTGCTTGAAAACCCGGGCGCTTACCCGCTGCCCGGCGATGATCCGCGCAGTCATGACCGGCGGAAGGTCTTCTCGGTAACGCCGGTGCCAACGGCCGCGGATCCAGCGGGTTATCTGTACGTGGTTCTGCGCGGCGAGGAGTACGACCTGGCCGAGAGCATGGTGCACAGCAACCGCCTCCTCCAGTTGGGCGCGGGTGCGCTGGCGGTGAGCCTGTTTGTCGGCCTGCTGGCCGGGCTGGTGTTCTTCCGGTTGCTGACGCGTCGGCTGTCGCGGCTGACCGAGCGGGTGGAATCCTTCGAGCGTGGCATGTCGCCTGAACGCGCCGCCGCGGTGGCGGGCAAAGGCGATGATATTGATTACCTGGCCGCCCGGTTCGATCAGATGGCCCAGCGAATTGTTGCCCAGCTGGACCTTCTTAAACACAAGGATGCCCAGCGCCGGCAGCTGGTTGCCCAGGTCTCCCACGATCTTAGAACGCCACTGGCATCCATCCAGGGTTATATCGAAGCCTTGCGCATGAAACAGGACACGCTCGCCTCCGAGGAGCGGGCACGTTTCCTGGATGTGGCCCTGACCGAAAGCCACCGGCTTGGTCGCCTGGTGGAGGAACTGTTTGAACTTGCCGCACTGGATGCCCGGGAGAAACAGCCGACGACGGAACCGTTTGTGGTTGCCGAACTCCTGCATGATGTGGTGCAGAAGCACCAGCCCGAGGCGGAGCGCGCCGGCGTTGCCCTGTCGATTGTTTCCGTCGCACCGGTCCGGGTGCTGGCGGATATCGCCATGACCGAGCGGGTATTGGATAACCTGATCAGCAACGCCATCAGCCATTCGCCGAAAGACACGGAGATCACATTGGGCGTTGTCGAACAGGCCGGGGGTGCGCAAATTACCGTCGCCGACGCTGGCCCCGGTATCGATGATGAGGACCTGGAGCACGTCTTCGAACCCTTTTATCAGGCCGCAGGTGCGTCCAGGGCGGGGCATGCCGGTCTTGGCCTCGCGATTGCCCAGCGAATGGTGACGCTGCAGCAGGGAAAACTCTCGGTGCGCAATACCGATGGCGCCGTTTTCAGCGTCTGGCTGCCCCTGGCCCGCGACAGCTCGGTCCCAGGCGGCGAAAAATCCACAGCGTTATGAATTCGTAATACCTGGTGAACGTTTTCGTGAATCCACCGCCCTACGCTGTAGGTATGGAATCACGTGAAGGAGAAGTCTGATGAAACGCAAGATTATGGGTCTGTTTTCCGCAGTGGCATTTGTCTCTGCAGTTGGTCTGTTCACCACCCACGCGGTTGCCGAAAAGTCGGAGCCGCAGATGAGCAAATACGCACCGGATCAACCGGGTCTGGCCGTGGCAACCTTTGCCGGCGGTTGTTTCTGGTGTGTTGAGGCCGGGTACGAAAAGCGTGTGCCGGGCGTGGTGGAAGTGGTCTCGGGCTATTCTGGTGGGAAAGAGGCAAGCCCCTCCTACAAGCAGGTTGCCTCGGGGCAGACTGGCCATACCGAAGCGGTACAGGTCTATTACGACCCCAACGAAATGACATACGAGGGCTTGTTGCAGGCGCTCTGGCGGATGATGGACCCGACCGATAATCAGGGTCAGTTTGTGGACCGCGGCCAGCAGTATCGTCCTGCTATTTTCTACCATAACGCTGAGCAGAAGCGCCTGGCCGAGGCGGCCGTTGCAGAATTGGAGGCATCCGGAGTTTACGAGAAACCCGTGGTGATCGAAATCGTGCCGTTTGAGAAATTTTACCCGGCGGAGGAATACCACCAGGACTACTACGACAAAAACCCGGTGCGCTACAACTTCTACACCTTCAACTCTGGACGCTATCAGTTTATCGAGAAGGTGTATGGCGAAGATTACGAGCTCGATTACACCCGGTTCCAGGAGAATGCCACAGTGGACGCCAGTGACGATCTGGTGGGCGATGAAAGTGCCAGCACAGAGCCCGGCCAGATGGGCGGTGGCTTTGATCCGGCAAGCTTTGAAAAGCCGGCCCAGGATGTCCTGAAGCAGCGCCTGACCGATATGCAGTACGAGGTAACCCAGGAAGACGGCACCGAGCCGGCGTTTAACAATAAATACTGGGACAACAAGAAGCCAGGACTCTACGTGGATATTGTCTCCGGCGAGCCGCTGTTTTCTTCACGGGACAAGTACAAATCCGGTACCGGCTGGCCCAGCTTTACCCGGCCGATCACACCAGACGCGGTGGTGGAACGTGAGGACAACTCGTTCTTCATGACCCGGACGGAAATCCGCAGCAGCCACGCGGATTCCCACCTGGGCCATGTGTTCAGCGATGGCCCCGCGCCAACCGGACTACGCTACTGCATGAACTCCGCGGCGATGGATTTTATCCCGCTGGAGAAGATGGAAGAGGCCGGTTATGGCGAATGGATTGACAACGTCGAACCGCAAACCGACATGGCAAGCCAGTAACCTCACGATACCGGTAGGTCTGGTTAGCGAAGCGTAACCCGACAATTTCCCTACAACCAGAGATCCCCGATACGGGTCTCCCGGCTGAAATGGTGTAACACCTGGGCCTGCAGGAGTTCAGCCGTTGCAACCGCATCAATCAGGGCGTTGTGGGCGGCATAGTGAGGCAGCCCATAACGCAGCCGGCTATCAGCCAAGCGAATCGACACGGGTTTCTTCCCCAGCAGTTGTTGCCAACGCGACGGGTTTCGGTCCGGGTGCAGGTGAGCCTCAATGGCCATGGTATCGATCAACGGAAACCGGATCCCTTCCCCCAGGCGCCATTGCAGGGCAACGTCGAAGAACGATCTCTCGATTTTGCGGTAGTGAACCACGGGGATACGCCCGTTCAGGCTGGCAAACAGATCCTTCAGGATATCGTTCAAATCCGGTGCCTGGTCGATATCACTGTGGGTAATGCCGTGGATAGTGATCGAGGTCTGGTGCAGCGGGAGCTTGGGCCGCACGATCCAGTGGCGGGCTTTGCCCAGCTGGATCCCGTCGAGCGTAAACGGCACCAGACCGATACTGACAATCGAATGCTGATTGGCGTCCAGCCCGGTGGTCTCGAAATCGAGCGCGACAAAGGGCACCTCGGATAAGGGCGTCTCCGGCGACACACACCCACTTTCGTAATAGTCTTTAAGAATCGAGGACTTGCTCTGCTCCGCCAGGGCCTTGAATTGCTCGGGCCATGGCAGGCGTGTAACAGTATTCTCGGCCTGCTCCTCACTAGACATTACGGGCCACCCCGGCGTGATACCGGAATTTCAGAAACTTCTGGGCGCCGCTGACCACCTGGAATGCGTCCTTGAGGTGGCTGCGCTCAAACGGTGAAAGGTCTTCGGGCCGTACGTTGTTGTCCGGCTGCCGGTCAGCCTCGATTGCCAGGGCCTGGTGTCGGATACGAACGATGGAGATAAACTCAAGCGCATCCCTCAGGTTGCCCAGGTCGTCGTCCAGCAGGAGCTTGGTGTTGCCGATGGCTTTCAGTCGCTCGAACGAGTTTTGAGCACGGGAGCCGCAGGCCAGGGCGTGAACCCGGATCAGATCCGACAGGGGCGCTGTTCCGCGACGTTTCAGGTTGAAGGTCTTCTGGTGCTTGCCATCCTCTTCCAGCACGAAAGTCCGGAAAAAGCCGATCGGCGGCGTGCGGTTCAGGGCGTTGCGCGCCAGCATTGCCAGGAACCGCTGGCTGTTGCTGGCTTTGTCCGCCACCAGTGTCTTGAGCTGTTCGGCAAAGTCGGTCTCGCCGTATATGCCGTCCAGATCAAAGAAGATATTGCTGTTTAAGAGAGCCTCGGCTTTCGGATTATCAATCCAGTCGGTGAAATAGTCCTTCCAGACGCGCAATGGCTGCCGCCATTTCTGGTTGGTGGCCATAATGTCGCCGGTGCAGTAGGTGTAGCCGCACTCGGCAAGGCCATCGCTGACAAATTTCGCCAGCGCCAGGAAGTATTCGTCGTGTTCTTCGGGCACAAAGCTGTCGTCCAGGATCATGGCGTTATCCTGGTCCGTGACCACCAGTTGCTCGTCCCGCGCCATGGAGCCGAGGGCCATGAAGCAGAAGGGCACGGGTGGGGGGCCGAGTTTCTCTTCGCCCAGTGTCAGCAGGCGCTGTGTAAAGCTGCGCCCGATACCGGCCATGGCACTGCCAATCATGTGGGAGTTGGCATCTTCGTTCACCATACGAACAAAGCTGTCCCGCACATCCAGGCTGATCTTCTTCAGCCCTTTTACATCCTGCTGATGGTAGATGTTGCTGACCAGGTATAGGCTGCTCTGACTCTCGTACTTTACGATGTCAGACAGCGCAATCACGCCGCGAACCTCATCCCGATCCATCACCGGAAGATGGTGCACATTGTTGTGCAGCATGGTGAGCATGGCCTCGAATATGAACATGTTCGAGCGGATGGTGATCAGATCCTCCGACATGATCTCGCTGATCGGGGTTTCCGAGGCCAGGGCTTCGCTAAGGGCCCGGGTGCGCAGGTCCCGGTCGGTAATGATGCCCTTAAGCAGGGGCTTTTCACCTTCCTCGTCCATCAGCAGCAGTGCGGAGACGCCGTTTTCGGTCATGATCCGCGCCGCTTCCTGCAGGCGAACGGTGTGGGGCGCTGATACCGGCTCCCGGGCAATCAACCGGGTAACCTTGGATGTCATCAGCTGGTTGGACTTTTCGCGACGGGAAACGGCGGATCGCAGGCGGCTTCGGTCTTCAATTTCAACGAAATCGGCGAAGTTGTCGTCATTTTCCCAGAGGTACTGGAACGTATCGTAAGGAATCTTGTAAAGCAGGACGTCTTCCAGAGCTTTGGCTGGGAAGCGTACCTTCCTGTTCATCAGCAGGCCAAACTGGCCGAAGACTTCGCCCTCGCTGATGCGGTTGTACAGCTCCCCGGTGCGCCGATAGATCTCGACGGCGCCACTGCGCACGTAATACAGCCAACTGCTCGGGTCACCCAGTTCGAGGATCTGGCTCCCGGCCTTGAAGTACACAATCTCGATGTCGCCAACCACTCTGTCGAGCAGCTCCTCGGCCATCTCGTCAAACGGCGGGTATTGAGCCATGTGATTGCGGATGTCGACCAGCTCGGCCTGCATAAAACTCCCTGTTCTGGCGAAGAATAAGTGATTGTCAGTCATGGAATATAGCAGTGGCAGAGGTCTGCGGCCATGTCGACCTTTGATGGATTTCATTGACCGCTTACCCGGGTGTTGCTAGCCTTGCCACACTTTTTTCAGGTGTCCGTCGCAAAGCGCGACGGGTGAAACGGGAAATCGGTGAGCCTGGTAATGCCAGTGCAAGGCCGATGCTGCCCCCGCAACGGTAAGCAGGACAACGGCAATCTGTGCGCCACTGTGTCGCCACGACATGGGAAGGTGATTGCCCGGGAACCCAGGGTTCCGCCTGCCAGCCCGGAGACCGGCCTGGAAAAACACCCGATGTTGCGGTGGGCAACCTGGGTGGGTGATATGCCGGTTCCGCTCTCCTGACACCTGTCTACCGCCTGCCCTCATTCCCTGTTCCGCAACAAAACCCAGATTCCCGTGCGGGTGCGCGCGGAGTGCGGAGCAAGCTTCATGTTCAGAATTCAAAGCCCTGTTCTACTGGCCGGCCTTTCCCTGGCTGCCCTGCCCCTGGCCGTTTCGGCCCAGTCTGCCCCGGAAACCGATGCCCTGGATCCGATCGTGGTTACCGCGACACTGGGGCCGAAGACCGTTGGTGAGAGTCTGTCTTCGGTTACCGTAGTAAACGAAGAGGACATTCGGCGACAGCAACCCGCAGAATTTCGAGAACTTATCGAGTCCCAGCCGGGGGTGACCGTTTCCCAGAACGGTTCTTTCGGCAAGCAGACAGGTGTGTTCATGCGCGGTCACGCCTCGGATGCGACGGTGCTTCTGGTCGATGGCGTGAGAATCCGCTCGGCGACGGTTGGCGGCCCGGCCTGGCAATTCCTGCCTCCGCAACTGGTGAACCGGGTAGAGATTGTTCGCGGTAGTCGTAGCAGTCTTTACGGCGCCGACGCCGTCGGTGGTGTGATCCAGGCGTTCACGCTGCCCAGAGCCCAGGGAAATCGTGGCTGGGTAGAGGCTGGCGCCGGGAATTTTGACAGCCAGCAGTATGGCGGTGGCTTCTCTTCGGTGACTGACCAGACCCGTGTCACGATTGGCGCCAATTACTTCCGTACTGATGGAGCGCCTGTCATCGAAGGCGGGGAAGACAAGGGCTACGACAACACTTCCGGGGTTGCCAGTGCAAGCCATACCTTCGATAACGGCGTAACGGCGGGGTTCAGTTTCCTTAGCGCCAAGGGGCATACCGAATATGAGGGTGGCGAGGAAGATTTTCGCTTCCAGACCGCGGGCGCAAATCTTGAAGTTCCGATTACCGCCAACTGGCGAGCCTCCCTCCATTTGGCAGATTCGCGGGATGAACTGGAGGACTTCAGTGCTTTTTCGGGGATATTCAACACCCGTACCCGTAGCTCGAGGATCGAGAACTGGCTGACCGCCGGCACCCATGAATTCGTGCTTGGTGCCGAATATCTGGTGGATAAGGTCGAAAGCACGACCGCCTATGAGGAGAGCAGCCGCTCAAACGAGGCCTACTTTGGTCAGGCGCTGCTGAATTTCGGCCGCTCCGATGTCCACCTCAGCCTGCGCAGTGATGATAACGAGGCCTACGGCACGGAAGAGACCTGGGGCGCTGCCGTTGGGTACAAGCTGGACGCACATCATCGAGTTCGCGCCAGTGCTGGTACCTCTTTCAAGGCGCCCTCCTTCAACGATCTGTACTTTCCGGGCTTTGGCAATCCCGATCTTGAGCCCGAGGAAGCGATTAGCTACGAATCCGGCATTGAAGGCAGTTACATCAACTGGTTCTGGGATCTGGCTGTTTACCAGAGCGACGTTGAAGACCTTTCCCTGCCAACTCAGAACCAGGCAACAAGTGTTCCTGAAGCCCGTCTTCGGGGCGTTGAGCTGAGCACAGGCTGGGAGCAGGACGGCTGGTATCTGAAAGCGGTGGCCTCCGTTGGGGACTTCGAAGACAAGGAAGCCGGACAACAACTGGCACGACGGGCTGAGCGCTCCATTCGCCTGGACCTGGACAAAGAAATCAATACCTGGAGCGTAGGGACCACATTCCGAGCTGAGAGTCACCGGTACGAGGATCTGTTCGGGATCGGTCGCGAGCGCGTTCCCGGGTTCGGTGTCTGGGACCTTAGAGCGAGCAAAATTCTGGCGCCGGGCTGGCGGGCATCGGTTACCGTGGATAACGTATTGGATAATGAATACGCCACCGCAAAACGTTTCGACAATACCGATTTCATCGCCGCCGGCCGAACCTTCATGGCCTCGGTGCGCTATGATTTCCAACAGTAAATTCACCGATCTGAGAGGCTCACTCCGTCCATGAGGCACCCCGGGCTCGCTGCATTGTGTGTGTTGTCTCTGCTTGTGCCGTCGCTGGTTCAGGCGGAGGGGCCCTGTGTAAGCGACGCGCTGGACCAGCGTGTATGTCTGGCCGAGCCCGCGCAACGCGTTGTTTCCCTGTCGCCGGGTGCCACCGAGCTGCTGTTCTCCGCAGGGGCCCGTGACAGGGTCGTTGCCGTGAGTGCCTGGAGCGATTATCCCGCAGAAGCTGCGGACTTGCCGCAGGTGGGCGACAGCAATCGCTTGGACCTGGAAGCCATTGTCTCGCTGGCGCCGGACCTGGTGGTGGCCTGGGTGGATGGCAATTCCCGCACCCAGCTGGAACGCCTGTCAGATCTTGGCATTCACGTTTTCTGGCTTGCTCCGCGTACGTTTGACGACATTGCCGCGGCGGTATCGGATCTGGCGTTGCTGACAGGATTACCGGATCTGGGCAATGAGCGGGCCGAAGCGTTTCGCGCAGATATGGCCGCGCTTGAAGCTCAGTATGCCGATGTCAGACCGGTTAGGGTGTTCTACCAGATATGGGAGCAGCCACTGATGACCGTGAACCGGGAAGAGCTGATCAGCAAAGCCATAACCTTGTGTGGCGGCGTGAATGTGTTTGGCGAGCTGCCACGGCTGGTGCCCCGGATCAGTCGGGAGGCGGTTCTCGAAGCCAACCCCGAAGCCATTATTACCGCCGGATCGTCTGACGACAGACAGTGGCTGGAGGCTTGGCGTGAGTTTCCGGGCCTCGCCGCGATAGCCGCCGGCAACCTCTTCCTCGAACCGCCCGATCTGCTGGCACGCCCGACGCTTCGTATGGCGGACGGCGCCAGGCACCTGTGCCAGACCCTGGAGCAGGCCCGTGCCAATCTCTAGCCCTTCCAAGCCCCTCCTGATTCTGCTGCTGGCGGGCTTTCTGGCGGCACTGCTCTCCGTCAGCATTGGCAGTACGTCCATCGGTTTTGGTGACACTCTGAGGGTTATCACCGGCAGTGGCAGCGAACTGCAGCAAACGCTGATTCTGGAGCTGCGCCTGCCTCGCACCCTGAGCGCGTTCGGAACTGGCGGACTGCTGGCCGTGGCCGGGGCACTGATGCAGGTATTGTTGCGAAATCCCCTGGCCGATCCTTATGTGTTGGGGCTTTCTGGTGGCGCAGCAGTGGGTGCGTTATTGGCCATGCTGGCCGGCGCTGCCGGTTTTCTGGTATCCGGCTCTGCGTTTGCAGGTGCCATGCTAGCCACCCTGCTGGTGTTTGGTCTGGCTCACGGCAGTGGCAGCTGGACCCCATCGCGGCTGTTGCTTACCGGTGTGGTGGTCGCCGCCGGCTGGGGCGCCATCATTACCCTGATCCTCTCGATGACCCCGGCCAGCCGATTGCCGGGCATGCTGTATTGGTTGATGGGCGATCTCTCCCACGCCGCCACTCCGTGGCCGGGACTGATCATTCTTGTGCTCGTATGCCTGATGGTGTTTCCTCTGGGCCGGGCCCTGAACGTGCTGGCCCGGGGTTCCCTGCAGGCGGCGGCGCTGGGCGTTTCGGTGCGGCCACTGGAATGGTCGATCTACCTGATGGCCAGCCTGCTGACCGCAGCCGCCGTCACCATGGCCGGTTCGGTTGGTTTCGTTGGCCTGGTGGTACCGCACATGTTGCGGCTGGTGCTGGGCAACGACCAGCGCCTGATTCTGCCGGCCTGCGCACTGGCGGGCGGTACGCTGCTGGTGCTGGCGGATACCCTGGCGCGTGTGGTGATTGCGCCGGAGCAGTTGCCGGTTGGGGTGATCACCGCGCTGATCGGCGTCCCGACCTTCCTGTACCTGCTGTATCGGAGTCGATGATGACACGCCTGGCAACCGAAGCGCTGATTATCGACATTCCGGGCCGCAGCTCAGGCGTTCCCCTGAATCTGGCCATCGAACCGGGCCAGGTCTGGGGCGTGCTGGGCCCTAACGGTGTGGGTAAAACCACCTTGCTCCATACCCTCGCAGGATTGCGGGAGCCCAGAAGCGGAAAGCTGCTGCTTGATGGAACGCCATTAGACGACATCCGCCGCAAGACCGTCTCGCAACGCATGGGCCTGGTATTTCAGGACCGGCAGGATGGATTCCCGGCAACGGCACTGGAAACCGCCCTGATCGGCCGCCATCCCTGGTTATCGCCGTGGCAGATGGAGAGTGGCGGTGATCTCGCGATTGCGGAAAGGGCTCTAGTAGAACTGGACGTGATCCACCTGAAAGATCGCCTGGTAAACACCCTCTCCGGCGGCGAACGCCAGCGGGTAGCCATTGCCACCCTCATGACCCAAAGCCCGGAAATCTGGCTCCTCGACGAGCCGACCAATCACCTGGATTTACAGCACCAGACCGGCGTTATGAAACTGCTGCGCCAACAGGCCGTCGCGGACCGCGCAATCTTCATGTGCCTCCATGACCTGAACCTGGCCGCCCGATGGTGCGACCAGATCCTCCTTCTGTACCCCGACGGCCAGGCCTGCTGGGGACCGGCCCGCGACATGCTGGTGACCTCGGCGCTTGAGAGCCTGTTTGGCCAGCGTTTGCTATCTGCCGAACTGGATGGTTTTCCGGTGTTTGTGCCGGGCTAATCAGGCAACGGTCTCTTTTTTATCTTTCGCAAGTGCACAAAAACGTAATAAACGCCTCTTCCTGTGTGGACCATTACGGAAGCGCCGGAGATTGATATCCTAGCTTCAGGGGAAAGGCGGTGTCAGTGGCTCGGTGCCTTGGATATCCGCTTCAGGATGATGTTTTTTGACCAACGCCTCGGTTTCGTGAACCCGGCTGCGTTTGACATCGACCAGCACCAGGACTTCGCCTGCCTGGATCTGCTTGTCGAATCTTTCCAGCCGTGAATTTGGAAGCCCCACGCCCACCATACTCGACATCAGGCCACCAACACCGGCACCGGCGGCAGTGATAAATAACACGGCGCCGCCACCAATGATTAAACCAGTGGCTGGCAGCGCCATTGCTACCAATCCACACATCAGGCCGGTAGCGGCGCCCAGGGTAAGGCCTTTCTCAATTGCCGGCACAAAATCACTCTTTTGCATCACGTTGGCTTCTGGAAGTTCTTCCATCGGAGTGCCTTCTTTGGCTACAACATGAATGTGGTGCTCCTCCACGTGTGAGAGCAACAGTTCTTCCACAAGCCCATGAGTTGTCGCGGTGTCTGGCATCAGAAAATATAAACGGCGCATGTTTGGCTCCTTCCGATTTGTTTTTTTGGCAGTACCAATGAACCGGTTTAACCATAGAACTCGACATTTGCCGCTCTAATGGGCGCTCCCGGCCTATGATAAGAGCATAGGAGGAAGTGCCACGAGCAGCCAAGGTTGCTCTCCAGAATTCAAGAACAGTTTCGAAAAAGCGCAACTTCAATCCGGGACTTAGAAGGATGATGAAAGTGAGAACCGTTTTCAGGTCGTATGTTTACGGCTGACCGGGCCTTCTGAACCGGCCCATGCAAGTAATAAGGTCCGTCATAGCGGAAGCGGTGCCACCCGGACCTCTCCACGCAGCCGGTCGACCGTTTTCTTTTCGAACAGCTCGGTTCCCGGCTGCATGACCGTCGCCGCACTGCAGGCCATGCCTTCGCGTAACGCATCCTGATCCGACGCGCCCTGTGCCAGGAGGGCGACCATGCCGGCCACCATGGAGTCACCGGCCCCAACGGTGGAGATTACTGGCACCGAAGGGACTTCTGCCTTCAGGACCCGAGAGGGCGTTACCAGTAACGCCCCCTCGGCTCCGAGGGAGACGCAGACCCAGTGGACGCCCCGCGCCTGCAACAGGCGTGCTTCCCGAATGATATCCCGCTGGTTTTGCAACGACTGCCCGACCAGGGTTTCCAGCTCGTAGCGGTTGGGCTTGATCAGAAAGGGTTGGGCATCGATTGCGTGCTGCAGGAGCTCGTCATGAGAGTCGACCACCGCACGACCTCCGGCGGCATTCACCCGACGCACTGCATCCGCATAGAGGTTCTGCGGCAGGCTTTTTTGTAGCGAGCCGGTGATCACGCCGAGCCCTTTACCACAATGGGTCACGAACCGGTCGAGCAACTGTTGCCATTCTTCGGTCGATACCACAGGGCCGACACCACTGACCTCATACTGGGCACCGGTGGCAGTCTCAAGAATGGTGCCATTGATCCGGGTTTCACCATCCACCTCCAGATAACTGGCCTGGTCCAGCTGCTCATCCAGTTGGTGGCGAAGGAAGCGGCCGATTTCGCCGGCGACAACGCAGAAAGTGCACGCTTGCACCCCGAGTCGCCTGAGACCGCGCCCGACATTGATTCCATTGCCACCCGGATCATACCGGGAGTCCGCGGCGTGGACCTTCTGATCGGGAATCAGCCGTGGGATCTGATAGGTGATATCAACAGCCGGATTCAGGCTTAACACGGAAATGTGCAATTGGGAGGAAGCGTCGACCATCAGGTGCTCCTGGTTGGCACCGATCCCAGGGCGCCAGTAATCGGGAGAATAATGACATCATAAAACCGGTGAAGTCCGTTGGCCAACGGAGCGCGCCCGGGAACACCGTCGACTATGCTGTAAAACGTTCCAATCGCATGGAAACCTGTATGAGCGGGTCAGAAAAGGAAGGTCTGGGTTACTGGGAAGTCATGTCAATCGGGATAGGCGGCATGGTCGGGGGTGGGATTTTTGCGGTGCTCGGCCTGTCCGTGACCTTAACCGGGGGCGGTGCGCCTTTGGCCTTCTTAATCGCGGGTGTGGTTGCGCTTGTGACTTCCTTTTCCTACGCAAGGCTGTCTGTCAGCTACCCTAGCCAGGGAGGGACCGTTGCGTTCCTGGACCAGGCCTTCGGGCCAGGCCTGATGACCGGTACCGCGAACATCCTGCTCTGGATAAGCTATATCGTCATGCTCTCGATCTATTCCTATGCGTTCGGGAGCTATGGCGCCTCCTTCTTCCCGTCGGACTCCCAGCCTTTCTGGAAGCACGTTCTGATCACGGCGAGTGTCCTCGGTATTACCGGACTGAACCTCTTGAACGCCCGTCTTATCGGCGAAGCGGAGGATTGGATTGTCTTGCTTAAGCTGATGATTCTTTCTGTTTTTATCGGCGTTGGTATCTGGGGTATCGACACGGGCAAACTGGCACCGGCGACATGGTCCTCGCCGTTGCATCTGATTGCCGGCGGAATGATCATTTTCCTGGCCTACGAAGGCTTCGAGCTGATTGCCAATACTGCCCAGGATGTAAGGGACGCCCCGAGAACCCTGCCCCGGGCCTTCTACTCCTGTGTTGGTTTCGTAATTCTTCTGTATGTCCTTGTTGCGATAGTGACCGTGGGAAGCCTGCCAGTGGATAAGATCGTCGATGCACAGGACTATGCGCTTGCAGAGGCCGCCAGGCCATCCCTGGGGCAAACGGGGTTCGTATTAATCGCGATCGCAGCCATGCTTTCAACGGCTTCAGCAATCAATGCCACGACCTATGGTGCGGCTCGCCTCAGTTACATCATTGCGAAAGACGGGGAGCTGCCGGAGGCTCTGGAGAAGAAGATCTGGGGAAAGCCTGCCGAAGGGCTCTTGATTACATCCGGAGCAACCGTGCTGATAGCCAATCTGGTAAATCTTTCCAGTCTGTCGATGATGGGTAGTGCTGGCTTTCTCGTGATTTTTGCAGCAGTTAATGCTGCCAATCTGGTACTGACGGTCGATTCGGGATGGAACCGCATACTTTCGGTTGTTGGCATCGCTCTGTGTCTTGGTGCATTGGGAGCCCTTGTATGGCAGACGGCGATAAGCTCACCCGGGCAACTCTGGTTTCTGTTTGCAATGGTGGCAGCGGCCTTCGTGATTGAAGCTACTTACAGATCGGTGCGGGGTCGAACAATCAACCTTTCGGCACACCAGGCAAATGACCAGTAGCTCATCGAGACTCAGTTATGCAGTGCGAATGCCCGTGTTGGCAAAATATATGGGGCTACTTGCATTAATGCTGGCTCTGCTGACGCTCGCCCCTCTGGGCGTTGCGGTGATTGTTCAGGATTTTCACATTGCTTGGCGTTACCTCGTTGTTATTGCCGCACTGCTGATTTTCTGGGGCGCGTCACGGTCCATTGCTGAGCCCTGGCACATACAGACAAATGAAGCGCTGACAGTTGTTGCTTTGGCCTTTGTGCTCTCCCCGCTATTGATGACCTTCCCGTTCATGGGGAGTGGTTTAAGTTTTTACGATGCCTTGTTTGAGGCCATCTCCGCTATCACAACCACGGGCCTTTCAGTCACGACAGATCTCGCGGACAAGCCACAGACATTTATGTTCGCCCGTTCATGGATGCAGTGGTACGGAGGCCTGGGGATCGTGGTGCTTTCTGTTGCGTTGTTAATGGGTAGCCAGATTGCCAGTCGGAGCCTGAGTGAGCCCCTTGGAGGTGAAACCCTGGCAACAACGACACGCACCCATGCCCGTCAGACGCTGGTGATCTATAGCGTCCTTACCCTGACAGGCATCCTGGTGGTCTGGTTGATATCTGGTAATGGCTTGATGGCCCTCAACCATGTGCTATCGGCGGTATCAACCGGTGGTTTCTCTTCATTCGATAACAGTCTTGCAGCCATTGATAACTGGTATACCCGGTTCACTATTATTGGCCTGGGTTTGTGCGGTGCTTTGCCCTTATCACTGTATGCCGTCGTCTTTTCGAAACACTGGCGTGCCGGTATTCGTGATAGGGAGCTTCTCGCTCTGTCAGTGGCGATTTTACTGGTGACCCTTCTTTTGTTTCTTTCCCTGCATTTTCACTCAGGAATGAATCCGCAGGATGCTGCCGGCCATGCGTTATTTCTTGCCATGTCCTCCCAATCCACAACGGGATTCACGACGGTTGATATAAACTTGCTCGATGACAGTGCCAAAATCAGCATGATTTTTTCGATGTTGGTCGGTGGTGGTGTCGGATCGACGGCAGGTGGCATAAAGCTGTTACGTGTTCTGATTTTGCTTCGGTTGATTCAGGTAGTGTTACAGCGCACAACCATGCCGTCACAGGCTGTGCACTACCCCAAACTGGATGGGAAGGTCCTGGAAGATACCGTCATACAACGCGCTCTCATTCTTATCCTGTTATTTATTGGCGTGGTGGCAATTTCATGGTTCGTCTTTTTGATGCACGGCTACCCTCCAATGAATGCGCTGTTTGAGGTTGTTTCGGCAACTGCCACGGTGGGATTAAGCACCGGCATTACCGCAGCCGATCTGCCGGTTTTACTCAAACTGGTTCTGTGTCTGAACATGCTGTTTGGGCGACTCGAAATCGTTGCATTGCTGGTCGTTCTGTATCCTGCGAACTGGGTCGGAAAACGAAAGGAATTATCATGAAAGCCATCCTTGTGGGTGCGGGTTCTACCGCAATAATGACGGCGAAATTCCTGCTCGAGCACAATCATGATGTGATTGTCATTGAGGTCGACAAGGAAAGGATTGATGAGCTGAGCCATGAACTTGACTGTGGCTTCTTACTTGGCGATGGCAGCAAACCGTCACTGCTGCGAGAAACAAATCCGGAAGAGGGGGACGTGCTCTACTGTCTTACCGGTCATGACCAGACAAACATCATTGCCAGCCTGGTTGGTCGCTCCTTAGGTTTCAAAAAGGTTGTCACCAAGATTCAAGACCCGACTTATGAACATATCTGCATCGAGCTCGGGCTTGAGGCCACGATTGTTCCGTCACGTACTATTGGTCGGCACCTGGCAGAGCTTTTCGAGGGCCGTGACTCGTTTGAGTTGTCTACCATGTTGCGGTACGACACCTCGGTCTTTTCATTTGTGGCCAGGGAAAAACAGGTCGGCGGAATTGCCGATCTGGCATTACCCAAGTCCAGTCGCATCATGTGTATCTATCGAAAGGGAAAGCTGATCATTCCGGAGGACAATGCACGGATTGAACCTGATGATGAGGTGATTATTATTACCCATCGGAAAAACCTCGAAGCATTGCATGAACAGCTGGATTCAGTCGGTCACTATCAATCATCCGATTCTGGCTGAATCCGGAACCCCACAATAGGGCTATATAGTCACTCAAATCCCCAACAAGGCCATCACCATGACCATTGAACGTATTTCCACCAACAGCCGAATGAGCAAGATCGTAAAACACAACGGCACCGCTTACCTTTGCGGTCAGGTTGCCAAGGACCGTAACGCCGATATTCATACCCAGGTGACCGGGATGCTGGAGAAAGTGGACGAGCTGCTTGAGACTGCCGGCTCCAGCCGCGACAGGATCCTCTCGGCGACCATTTACCTGGCAGACATGGCCGATTTCAAAGCCCTGAACGAGGTGTGGGACAACTGGGTGCCTGAAGGTACGGCGCCGGCCCGGGCCTGCGTTCAGGCTCAGATGGCGTCGCCGGAGTTGCTGGTGGAAATCTCGGTGATTGCCGCAACGTCCTGACGGCAGCCGGGAAGGTCTGGCGATTTGTCGGTCTGAGAAGTCGGCCGTTTATTTCTGGTAGGAACAGGAGCACACCATGGCGTCCCCACTCGTTACCACCGACTGGTTGCAGGAAAACCTCGATAACGAACGGTTGGTTCTGATCGACGCGAGTATGGCCACGGTTATTGGCAAGGAGCCGATCGTTTATGATCACCCGGTGTGGATACCGGGGAGCTTCCAGATTGATCTGGAGGGAACGCTCTGCAATACGGAATCGTCCCAGCTCCATGCGTTTCCCACCGAGGAGCAGTTCACGCAGGAAGTTCGCAGGCTGGGCATAACGCCTGAAAGCCTGGTGGTGCTTTACGACAACCAGGGAATCTATTCCGCTCCCCGGGCCTGGTGGATTCTGCGGTCGATGGGCCTCGAACAGGTTTTCGTGCTCGATGGTGGCCTGCCACAGTGGTTGGCAGAGGGGCGTAAGACGGTTTCGGCTCCGATTAATAGTGCGGCTTACGCCGGGAACATGGCGGGCCTTCTGGACCCTGAACGGGTTCGGGATTCCGCCTTCGTTTTACAGCATCTGGACGACGAGCGAGTTTCGGTGATTGATGCGAGATCCCGGGCGCGGTTCCTGGCTCAGGCCCCGGAACCCCGCCCGAGTGTGCGCGGCGGCCATATTCCGAACTCACTCAATGTTCCGTTTACCGAGGTACTGGATGGTTACCGGTTCAAGCCAGTTAGTGAGCTGGAATCAACGTTCAAACGGCTTGCTCCGAACCTTCAGCCCGGAGGCGGGCATCAACTGGTGTTTTCCTGCGGTTCCGGCATCACCGCCTGCATCATTCTGCTGGCGGCGGAGCTGGCCGGGTATGACCAGCTTTCTCTTTACGATGGTTCCTGGGCGGACTGGGGCAGCGACGATTCGCTGCCGGTGGCTTGAGCCCGAGGGTTTTCCCGTATCCCGGGCCGTCAGGCCATGCGCTTCATGATCCGGTCTCCCAGCAGGTACTGATGCGCCAGGGCAGCAGCCACGTGTATGCCGATCATGAGCCACAACACGTTGGCCAGCACTTCATGAACCTCTTCCCCGCTGTCTTCCAGCCACTCGATTTCCGGGCCGTAGCCAAAGACTGTCCAGCCGAAAAAGGTAACAGGATCGCCTTCACCGAGGGAGGATGCGAGCCCTGACAGCGGCATCAGGATCATCAGGGCATAGAGCGCAATGTGTCCGAGCTTGGCCATGGTCGCCCATTGAGCCGGTGGTGTTATACGTGCGCGGTTAAGCCAGCGCCAGAGACCGCGAAAGATAACCAGCCCGAAAATGGTCAGGCCCAGGGTCTGGTGCCAGGCCATAAGCGACGCATCAGAGAGTGTGTGCTCCAGGGCTTCAAACCAGACTTCGCTGGCAAGCATTACCAGCAACATAACCGCCATTATCCAGTGCACAGCCCGGGAAACGGCACCATAGCGGTTGTCAGCGTCCATCAGTGTCATCGCGATTCTCCTTGATCAGGGGTTGGCGGAGCACCTTCCGGGCCCCGCGCTGTCAGCTGGCAATCAGTCCCGGCGGCCGCCGCGAACCGGAGCGCCGTACTGGTTGAATTCCTGCTCCCGGATCAGGTTCTGCTCGGCATCCCGCAGTTGTACCCGGTAGGTGCCATCCGGAGTTTCGTCAACGGACACCTTCACGCCCGGACCAAAGCGCCTGAGTGCCTGGCCATAGGCCATAATGCGCATCTCGTCGGTGCTGTACTGCTTGAGGCTGGCGCGCATGTGCTTGCCGTCACCGCGATGTTCATAGCGGTCTTCTTCCCAGTAGTCGTCATCGGCCGATGCCAGCAGGGGCGCCGTGTTGAGCAGGGCAGCGGCAGAGATGGCGGCAATGGTGGTGGTTTTCTTCATGGTTGAACTCCTTGGTTGGTTAAGTCCTTATCGGGAATGCCCTCGTTTGACAGGATCTATTTCACCAAGGAAACGTCGCAGAATTGTCTCGGTGACCCACCGACTTTGTCGCAACTTGTCGCAAGGCAAGGATTTGCGACGGTTTTTGACAAGATCGCGCCCAAGCGGGAAGTCGACTCCCCTATAATCAGGGCAGACGGTAATCAACGGAGTAACGAGTGAGCGACTCTCCCACCATCCTGGTCGTCGATGACCACCGGGACATTCGAGATCTGGTCGGCCGCTATCTTCAGGAGCATGGCCTGCGCGTGCTGCTGGCAGATGGCGGCGATGCCATGAAGCGACAGTTGCGACAGCACTCCGTCGACCTGGTTGTGCTGGACATCATGATGCCCGGGGACGATGGCCTCACGCTCTGCCGTTACCTTCGTGAGCACACCGAGTTGCCTGTTATTCTGCTTACAGCCATGAGCGAGGAAACCGATCGCATTGTCGGCCTCGAAATGGGCGCCGACGATTACCTCACCAAACCCTTTAACCCCCGGGAGTTGTTGGCCCGCATAAAAGCAGTTCTGCGCCGTACCACAGCGCTGCCACCGCAACGCAGCCCCATGGCCGGGCAGTCCCTGACGTTCGAGGGCTGGACGCTGGACGTCGACCGCCATCAACTCATCGATCCGGAAGGTGTCGAGGTGTCGTTGAGTACCGCCGAGTACAAGCTTCTGCTCGCCTTCCTTGAGCACGCCGGCCGCGTGTTGTCCCGTGATCAGCTGATGGACCTGACCCTCGGCAGAGAGGCGGATGCTTTCGATCGCAGCATTGATAATCATGTCAGCCGCCTGCGCCGAAAGATCGACCCGGATGCCCGCAGCCCCAGGCTGATCAAGACAATCTGGGGCGGTGGCTACCAGTGGATTGCTGCGGTCGAAGGGGCTGAACAATGAGACTGTGGCCACGGCGCGCCGGTGGGCAGCTGGCGCTGTTATTGATTCTGGTGCTGCTGGTGGCCCAGGTTATCACCATCGTTATTCTGGCGGGTGAGCGCCAGGGAGCGTTGCGCAGTGCCAGTCTGGAACACGTCCTCCAGCGGGTGGCCGATGGCTATACCCTGGCCGATACTACCGATCCGGAACGGCAGGAGCGCATCCTCCGGGCACTCTCCAGCCCGACCCTGCGGCTTTCCATTGATCCCGCGCCCTATCTGACCGAGGATCAGTCCTCCGACATGAGGCGCAGGCTGGCCGAGGAGCTGGGTCTGCCCATGGCGCAGGTTCGAACGGCCATGGAGGCTGATGGAGACGACTGCCTGCGGGATCGCGATGATCATCGGGACCGTGAACGGCATGACGATGAGGATGATGAACACCACGAGTATGAAGAACACCGTGATGATGACGACCATCACGATGAACGGCACGAATGCCCGCCGGTGCTGGGTGTTTCCCTGGCGCTGTCTTCCGGCCAGTGGTTCAATGCCCGGGCCCGGCCACCGGCGCCCTCCTGGCTGTGGCTAAAGGCGACGCTCACCAGCGTTGGTATTACCGCAGTGCTGCTCACGCTGACCTTATTGCTGGCGGTCCGTCGAATACTGCGGCCAATGAACGAGTTGAGCCAGGCGGCCCACGCGTTCGGGCGGGGGGAGAAAGTCCGGATTCCTGAAAAGGGACCGGAGGATGTTCGTGAGGTTACCCGCGCCTTCAACCAGATGCAGGATCAGGTTGGCCGCGCCCAGGAAGACCGGGCAAGGCTGCTGGCGGCTCTCGCTCACGACCTCAGGACACCCATTACCTCCATGCGGCTCCGAGTGGAAATGCTGCCGGAAGGTGAGGACAGGGACCGTCTTCTCGATTCCCTCAGGGAAATGCAGCATCTTGCCGAAGCCACCCTCGATTTCATCCGGGGCACCACCACCGAACAGCACCGTCGCTATGATCTGGCGACCCTGCTGGACAGCCTGTGTGGTGATCTCCAGGAAATGGGCTTGGCGGTGCACTGTGATGACAGCCCGAGATGTGTACTCCAGGGGCAGCCCGAAGCCGTCAAACGTGCCCTGCGTAATTTGATTGAGAACGCGGTTAATTATGGCGAGCAGGCGGAAGTAACACTGGCAACCACAGACACAGAAGCGGTTGTCACGATTGTTGATCAGGGGCCGGGTATTCTGGAGGCGGACCGGGAACGGGTTTTTGAACCCTTCTATCGGCTGGAACACTCACGCAGCCGCGAAACCGGTGGCGCAGGCCTGGGCCTGGCTATTGCCCGTACCCTGATTCGGGGGATGGGTGGCGATATCAGGCTGGATGCTGGCCCGGGAGGTCAGGGCCTGCAGGTTTCTGTGACTTTGCCCAAAACCAGGTAGGGCCTGTCAGAACAGCACTTCGGCACGGGCAAATCCCAGAGCGTCGAGTGCCTCGACGGTCGCATCCAGGTTTGCGTAGCTGCAAACATGATCGTCGTCGGATATCAGGAAAAAGGTCTTTCCTTCAATATCCTTAAAAAGTATGACCCATTCGTGCGCATTCGAGGGGGATCGTACGATTTTCACGGAATCAACACGGTTTTCTTCCCGACGGGCTTTAATTTCATGCTTTTTCATCGTTTCTTCTTCTCTTAATCCCTCGCCAGCTCAATCCTGCCAACTGCCGGGCTCAGGCGTGGTAAACCGTTTGACCTTGTCTGGTGGTGCGCAGCTGGGGTTCATTTGTTCATCAGTCAATAATAGGTAGCTGTCCCGGTGGGCCGTGCCCACGGGAATGGCACCCTCTTTGGTGAAGCAGGGTAACTCAATCTGATCGGCGACGAGGAGATAGCTGTCCTCGGTTTCGCTCATCCACAACCAGGCATTGCGATTTTCCTGTTCCCGACCGGTAAAGAAGCTGAAATGGGTAAAGTCGCGTTTGGAAAACAGCAGGAACTGTTCCCGGAAGTCGATCATGCCGAGCTGCCCGCCGGGCGGGATATGCTGTTCTGCGGCGGCCAGAACGTTGCGAGGAGTTCGAAGCGGCTCAAGAATTCGATAGCCCCAGGTGCCCAGCAGCAGCCAGGTGATCATCATGGCCAGGAACAGACGCCCCAGCGCACGGGAGCGCCAGAACCCGAACAGGGTGATCAGCCAGGCCAGTCCTATGACGAAGACGAACGTCCCCGCCTCGTGCAGTTTGGCCGGGTCGGTGCTGTAGTCGGCCACTTTTTCAACCAGCCTGGGGTGGTCGTTCCAGGCCAGGACGCCAACCGCCATCAACGCGATACCGAGCAGGAACTGCACACCTGTCAGGAGCGGCGGAAACCACCCCGCCGGTTTCTGGCTGCTGAGCAGCGGGGCGAGAATCAGGGCCAGCATGGGCAATGCTGGCAACAGGTAAACACCGCGCTTGCCGGGGCTGAGGCTGAAAAACACGATGACCAGGGCAATCCAGCCCAGAAGTACAGGAATAATCGGCCGGTACCGGGCGGTTTCAGACAGGGGCCGGATCAAGGCCAGGAGCAACAGCGGAAGAGGAAACCAGAGCGAGGGGATGACGCTGGTGAGGTAATAGTACCAGGGCTGGATATGGCCCCATGAGTCGGCATAGCGCTCGCCGGTCTGCTTGAACAGGATATTGTTCCGATAGGCCAGGGCCTCTTCGGTGCCGAGATTGTTAACGTAAAGCACCATGGGAATCAGCCAGGCGGCAACCACTGCCAGCATGGCCAGCGGGCCCAGTGCGCAGCGCCAGGTGAGCGTGCCACGGAACAATGCGCGATCGCGAAGCTTCATGACCACGATCGGAATGAGCATCAGCGCCGGCAGGAAGCCAACCCCTTTGGTGATGATCCCGAGCCCCATAAACGCCCAGCCGACGAAGTACCAGCCCCAGGCGGGCCCGGTGAAAAAGTGTCGGATCAGGCCGTAGCAAGCAACCGCAATCCAGCAGGCGACCATGGCGTCGATCTGGGCTTTCTGGGCCTGGATCACGAACTGGGGCGCAAGCATCAGCAACATGACCGCGATGGCACCGGTCCGCTGGTTCCACAGGCGGGTGCCCAGATCAAAGACCAGTCCCAGTGTCAGCAGGCTACACAGCGCATTGGGCAGCAGGAATGCAATCTTCAGGTTGCCGGTCAGCCAGTAAAAGAAGGCAATACTCCACATGAACACCGGTGGCTTGTCGGGGTAGAACTCACCACCCCGCATGGGGATCAGCCATTGCCCGGAGGCGACCATTTCGCGGGCCACTTCCGCGAACCTCGGTTCGTCGGCAGGCCAGGGGGAACGTAGTCCGATCCCGGTAAAAATCACGACTGCGGCAAAGGCCAGCAGTAACAGCAGGAGTTGATTGCGGGACAGGTTAAACACGGTGTCCGGCAGGTGGCGGACGAAGGGTGATGCAGGCATGGTTCGGTCTCAGAGAGAGTCGGAAACGGAATCGGCCAGCGTCCTGGCCCTCTGGTTGTGATAGAGAAAAGCACCAATCAGCGAGGCGAGAATGAAAAAGCCGATGCTCACGGCAAGCTGATAGGCATTGGCATTGCCGATACCGGCACCGGCCAGGGCAAACACCAGCATCTGGGGCAGATAGCCCAGGGTGCTGCCGAACAGGAACGGTGAGAAACGGATCCCGGAGCAGCCTGCGACAAGGTTGGTCACCAGGTTACTGCCCACCGGCAGCAAACGCACCATGAGAACCTTCAACAGCGTCTGCTCCCGGAACAGGCGATCAAACTGCTGCATGCGATGGCTGAACCGCCTGCTCAATGGCGTTCGCAGCAGCCAGCGGGCGGTCAGGAAACAGCCGGTGGCCCCAATGGCGGCGGCCAGGGTCGACAGCAGTGTCCCGTTGAGCCCGCCCAGTGCAAAACCCAGCACGAAGGCGAGCAACTGGCGTGGAGCGCCGAGGCCGGTAAACAATGCGCCGGCGAGGGTAATCACCACCAATCCGCCGACACCATGACTGTGGAGATAGTTCGCCACTTCATTCTGGTCGGCAATGAAGTCGAGCCAGCCGTTGTGGATGGTCAGATAGCCAACCAGCACCAGGGCTGCGAAGGCCAGCCAGCGGGAACTGTTGATCATGTCAGGAGCGCTCCGCCACCGATCCCTGTGGATCGGCCTGACCGGCACTGCTGATAACAGGAACCCGGGTGCGGTGCAGCAACCAGAGTACACCGAGCAGATCCAGGATGCCGGCCCAGGTCCGGTTCCAGGCGTTGTATTTGGAAATCCCTGCGGTGCGTGGGCGGTGGTTTACCTCCACGATGGCAATGTCACCGCCGATCCCTCGTACCAGCGCCGGGATGAATCGGTGTCCGTGATCGAACCAGGGGAGTTTGAGGAAGGTTTCCCGGGGAAACAGCTTCAGGCCGCAACCGGTATCGGGCACGCCATCATGAAGAAGTGCATCCCGCACGCGATTGGCCAGGCGTGACTGGAAGCGCTTCCACGCAGTGTCCTTGCGATTCTTGCGATAGCCGGCAATACAGAAGTCCGGGTTCCGCATGGTGTTGGCTTTCTGCAGCATGGCGGGAATGTCGGCCGGATCATTCTGGCCATCGCCATCCATGGTAACAATCAACTTACTCCGGGCCTGTCGGATACCCGATGCCAGGGCACCGCTCTGGCCGATGCTGCGCTCGTGGCGAATGGTCAACAACCGGCCCCCGAGGGCCCGGGCTGTCCGAACGGCTGTGTCCAGCGTGCTGTCGGTGCTGCCATCATCCACCAGCACCACCTCAAAGCCGTGATAGTCACGCATTACCCCATAGGCCTCGGTCAGCAGGGTAGCGATGTTGGCTTCTTCATCCTTGGCCGGTATAACCAGCGAAAGAGTTCTTTCCTGACCCATGTAAAGACATCCTCGAAAACGGAATATCAACCGGGCCGTCTGTCGGCCCTGTTCAATTGGGCCGGAGTATCCTCCTCAAACCTTAAAACAACCTTAAACCTTCTTGAGACGAGAGGTGGCACGGGCCGGGAGCCAGATGCTGACGCACAGGCCCGAGTTGCCATCCGGCCGGTCGCCCAGGGTGAGCTGGCCACCATGAAGTTCAGCGATGCGCCTGGCGATGGCCAGCCCGAGACCCGCGCCACCACCGAGTCGCTGGTCCAGCCGGACAAAACGGCTCAAAGCCCGCTCACGTGCCTCGGCTGGGATGCCGGGGCCCTGGTCGCACACGGTTATATGGTATCCCTCACCGGCAGGCGTGAGGTGTGTTTCGATGCTTGTGTGTTCGGGGCTGTACTGGATGGCGTTCGCCAGCAGGGAGCGCATGAGGGTGTTGATCAAGGCACTGTGGCAGGAGACCAGGGCCTGACCGGCATCGTCCTGCAGCACGGGGTCGATGTCCTTTTTCAGGGCCAGCGGTGCCACATCGGCAATGCTCTGTTCCACGATGGCAGACAGGTTGTGGTATTCCGGGGTGAAATCGGCACCAGAGTCGACGCGGTTGAGCAGCAGCATCTGCTCAACCAGGTGCACCATGCGGTCCACGGACTGGATCAGATCGCCGTATTGCTCCGGGTCGTTCTCGTAGACTTTTTCCAGATTCAGACGCAGGGCCGTAAGCGGTGTCCTCAGTTCATGGGCGGCATCGGCAGAAAACCGCCTCTCCCGTTCCAGGGCCTGGTTGAGGCGTCGGAGCAGACCATTCACCGCCTGCACCAGACCGGCGACTTCCTTGGGCGCCTGCCGGTCGTCCAGTGGGTGTATATTTTCCGGGGCCATGTTGCGTACGGGCTTCTCGAGCTTTCTAAGTGGCTGGAAGCCCACCTGGATCGACACCAGCACTGCCAGAGCCAGCACGGGCAGCACGATCAGGAAAGGCAGTACGTTGCCGAGAGCGATTTCCTGGCTGAGTTCATCCCGGACATCTTCACGCTGGGCCGTGCGGATCCAGAAACCGGTCGCCGGATCTTCAAGGGTGAAGGTTCGCCATTGATATCCGGCTACTTCCTGCCATCCGAAACCACGCTCCAGGCCCTGCGAATCGTTGGCGCGCAGGGTGTCCAGAATCGGCTCCCGGTCCGGCGACCAGACCTCAAAGGCCAGCTTCCGTTCGTATTTGTGGCCCGCGCCGCCGGGCAGGATTTCATTCTCCTCCTCGTCGCCCTGGTACACGCCGTCTGGCAGTTGGAGCGTCTTCTCCAGGGTATGACTGATCTGCTCCATCGACTGCGTGGAAGAGAGATGCTCAACCAGGCCCTGGACAATGCGGGTGCTCTGGGCCAGCTCCGCGTCGAAAAGCTCTTCCAGTTGATGGTCGCTGACGTAGAAGCCCCAGCCGGCAGCAATCAGAGTGATGAAGAACACCGTGCTGGTGATCAGAAGGATCAGTTTTCGGGTCAGGCTCATTCGGGAGAAACCTCCGCAGCGGCCTTGCTGTCCAGCATGTAGCCAACGCCACGGACGGTGCGGATGGTCTGTTTGCCAACGCGCCGGCGCAAATGATGGACATGCACCTCAAGGGCATTACTCTCTGCGCCCTGCTCCCAACCATACAGCTGCTCTTCCAGCCGACGGCGGGTTGCCACCTGGTCGGGGTGGCGCATCAGGTAGTGCAGAATCTGGAATTCGCTGCGCGGAAGAGCCGCCGTTTCGGTCCCCAGCTTGAGCTGGCCTGAATCGGGGTCCAGAATCAGCCTGCCCACCTGCAGACCGCCTGTCCGGACACCGGCTCCGCGCCGCGTAACGGCCCGAATTCGAGCTTTCAGTTCCGCCATGGCGAAGGGCTTCGTCAGGTAGTCGTCAGCGCCCGCATTGAGGCCCTGAAGTTTTTCGTCCAGATCGCCGCGGGCGGTGAGGATGATGACCGGCGTCTCGATACCCTGGCTGCGTACCTTTTTCACGATATCCAGCCCGTCCACGCGGGGCAGCGTCAGATCCAGGATGGCCAGATCGAAGCTATCGTTCAGGAGTGCATTGAGCGCCTGCTGGCCGTCATCCAGCCAGTCAACGGTGTTCTGCTCGTCACGCAACATACCCAGCATGGTGTTGGCCAAAAGATGATCGTCTTCAATCAGCAATATTCGCATACAGCAGGAATCCGGTTGGTTTTCAGCTAAGCGGGTGATCGTTGGATGCATTGTAATCGATACCGCCGGTTTTGCTTTTTTCCTGAAAGCTGGTCGCGGTATTTCCCGAGGATGGCTTCAACAGGAAAAGCCGGTAGCGACGGTTTTCCTCAATCGGTCTGGTGAGGTCTTCAAGGCGCCTGATCATTGCGGTGTTGCCCTTCTCTACAGCCAGAGCCATGGGTTCCTGCAGGTTGCCCGATTCAATGCGATCGATAACGTCTTCCTGGGCAATGGCATGAGCATCGCCACGGCTGTAGAAGCGTGCCGAGAACGGGGCCTTGCCCAGGTAAAACAGATTGTCTGCGCTCATGCCGGGGAGTTGTTCGATTTGCGCGACCAGATCCCGCTCGGTTTTCAGTTGCTCCGGGTGCAGGGTAAGCCAGCCTGCGGCGGCGATCCCGATCATGGGGATTGTCAGCACTGCAGCCAGACTGGAGGCCGGCATCCGACCGGAAAGTTCCCTCGGCCAGAGGCTGGATGCCAGCACGGCAAGAAACGGCAAACCGGGAAGCACGTAGGTCCAGAGAATGTTGCCGGAGAGGGTGAAAAAGACGGCAGGACTCAGCGCGGATGCCAGAACCAGCCCGCCCACGCCTTTTTCAACGGGCTGCCACTGTTGTGGTGCAGGTTGACGGCGCCAGCGGCTAACGCCAAAAGCAACAATCGCGATCAGACCCCAGGGGAAACTGGCGGCAACCAGGTACAGCCAGATGGTGCCCCGGGTAAACTCGTGTGCGTTGCCATAAAGATCACCCTGCCAGCTACTGACAAGGAATCGCTTGATGTGTTCTCCCACGATGAAGTAATCGAGAAAACCGGGTGTCTTGAGCTCGGCAAGAACATACCAGGGGGCTGCAATGGCCATCATCAAAAGTGAACCGCGTAGCCAGGGCAGCTGCTGCCACAGGATCAGCCAGCGTCGGGTCGTCGCAACCCAGAGAAAAACCGGCAGCCCGGTCAGAACCAGAATCAGCGGGCCCTTGGCGAGCAGGCCGATGGCAAGACCGATAAAGAAGAGCCAGCCCCACACCATGGGGCCGCCCTGAAGACGAACCACAAGACTGGTCAGCACCAGCGTTGAGCCGAGGGCAAGGAACGAATCGGTCATCACCGTGCCCGCCGTCAGGAAGCCCAGGGCCGTGGTGGCGTAAATCAGGGCGGCCCAGAGGCCGGCCGACGTTGCCGCTTGGCTGTCGCGTTCGGGATGCAGGTAACGACGCAGGGTGAAGACCAAGTAGACGATAATGACATTGGCCAGCCAGGAGGGCAGCCTGCCCGCGAACTCAGAAACACCCAGCAATTTGAACGACAATGCCTGCGCCCAGAACGACAGTGGTGGCTTGCCCCAGAACGGCACTCCGTAGTCGAACCATGGGGTTATCCAATCTCCGGTGTGGGCCATTATGCGGGCAATTTCGGCATAGCGCGGTTCGGTAGTGTCCGCCAGCGGCAGTATCGCCGCCAGTCCGAGCCGTGCGGCAAGCACGGCAAACAGGAGCCAGAGCAGGTTGTTAATGTTTCTGGTCATTACCGGCTACTCGCAGTTGGGTGAGAACCGGTTGGGCAATGTCGTCGCTGTCTTCCGCAACAATAAACACTGGGCGCTGTTTGGTCTCCATATAGATCCGACCGACATACTCCCCCAACAGGCCAACGCATAGCAGCTGTACCCCTGAGAGGAACGTGATCATGGCAATCATGGAGGCGTAACCCGGTGTGGATATGCCGAAAACCAGTGCCCGGATAACTTCCCAGGTGCCGAAAAGGCCTCCGGCGCCGGCCGCAAAGAGGCCGAGGATCAGGGCAATCCGCAATGGGCGCGTGGAGAACGAGGTAATCCCTTCCATCGCCAGATGCATGAGCTTCAGATAGTTCCACTTGGTTTTGCCTGCCAGGCGTGGATCGCGGTCAAATTCGAGAGTGACCGTTGGCATGCCAACCCACGCGAACATGCCTTTCAGGTAGCGGTTGCGTTCGGGTAACCGGTTGAGGGCATCTACGGTGCGCCGGCTCATCAGTCGGAAGTCGCCAGTATCCACCGGTATCGATGCGTCACTTATGTGGTTGATCAGACGATAGAAAATGCTCGCAGTGGTGCGTTTCAGCCAGCTTTCACCGGCCCTTGATCGCCGTTTCATCAGAACGACGTCTGCCCCCTGCTGCCATGCCTGAACCATTCTCGGGATCAACTCCGGGGGATCCTGGAGATCGGCGTCCATCAGTACCACGGCACCGCCACGGGCACTCTCAAGGCCCGCGGTAACGGCCGCTTCCTTGCCAAAGTTCCGGGAGAGCTGAACGACACGGATTCCGGAGTAACGGTCCCTGGCCCGTAGCAGCTGTGTAACAGAATCGTCCCGGCTGCCATCGTCCACGAACAGCAGCTCAACCTGGCCCGGCAGTTGGCGGCAGACAAGATCCAGCCGTTTCAACAGGGTCGGAATCACATCGGCTTCGTTGTGAACCGGGATAATGATGCTCAGCATCGGGTTACTGAACGTTAATTGTCTGTTCTTCATGGAAAACAAACCTCTGTGCAAAGAGATAGTTGGCAAAGGCAACCAGGCCGGTCGTGATTAGTTGCGAGGGGGCGACGCTGAGACCCGCAAACAGGAGTAGCGAAAAGCCCGCTAAATTGAGGGCCCAGCCCAATGCAGCCCCCGTGAGATATCGCGGGAACGCAATTCTATGAGGCAGGTTGGAACAAAAAGCGTAGCGATGCTGGCCAACATAATTTGCCAGCAATCCAGCCGTGGCACCGGTGGCGGTTGCGAGAACGGCGTTCAGTCCCCAACCGATCAAGACCAGCATGGCCAGCCAATGCAGCAGGGTGGCGACGCCACCGGCCAGCAGGAATCGTGGCAATCTGCCCCAGCCATTTGACCGCAATAACGGGAATCTCATACAGCCTCACTTAAGAACCCGGGCGTTATCGGAAGAATCCGAATGATGGCCGGCACGTTACCGGGCCATCCTTAAGCAAGCCTTAACCGCGACCTCTGAAAAATCTTAAGCCGGCCTTAAGGTTTCTCCCGGCCGTCCTTAAGCCTGGTTTAAGGCTTTGCTCCTAATCTGGTACCCGTGATCAAAGCGCCCACGGGGAGCGAAACTGGAGAGCCCATATGACAGACCCGCTGATGATGTCCACATGTTGTCCCCCGGACTCCGGGGAGGTGGTTCCGGTCATCCGTTGTGCCGGTCGCTGGTTTAACGAGATCCGTCCCGAGACGGCAATGGCCGGGACGGTCGCGGATTTTATCCGTCGGCGCTTCCTGCATGCCTATGGTGCCGAGCCTTCTCTGCGCATACCGGCATTGCTTGCCCTGACAACCGCTCAGGGCAGTCTTCTTGCCGCGGTCGGTGTTCGTAACGCCGCGCTGGAAAAACTGTTCCTGGAAGATTATCTGTCGGTGCCGGTGGAGTCGGTGATGCCGGTTGCGGGCATCGAGCGACATCGGATCGCGGAGATTGCCCATCTGGCGGGCGTTGAAGCCGGTGTCAGCCGTTTTCTGTTTGCCTCGTTGTCGGTGTGGCTGGATGGGGCCGGTTATGACTGGGTGGTGTGCACCGGCACGGATCAGCTACGCAACAGTTTTCACCGTCTGGGCATTGCCACTCAGGTCCTGGCGACTGCCGATCCCGCCATGTTGCCCGATGGCGGTGCCGGCTGGGGGCGTTATTACGATCATCATCCGGTGGTGATGGCGATTCGTGTCGCCGATGGCATGTCGGCACTGCGGACCGCCGGTTTGCTCCGGTTGATTCAGCCGGTTGAGTCCGAAGCCCCTGGGGAAGAAGCGATGGCAGGAGGTTCCTATGGCCACATTGCCTGAACTTCTGCAACGCCAGGCGGCCGTCCAACCCTCACAAACGGCGCTCCAGGGGCCGGAGTCGGCCTTCACTTACGCTCAGATGATGCAGGCGGCCGAGGCTCTCGCCGACCAGTTGACCCGCCTTGGTGTGCGCCGGGCCGGCCTGTGTGGCGACAACTCCGTGGCGTGGATTCTTGCCGATCTGGCCTGTTTGCTTGCCGGCGTGGTGTGTGTCCCCGTGCCGGTGTTTTTTTCACGGACCCAGACGGAACACCTGACTGAACGAGCTGGCCTTGATTGCCTGTTGTCAGGGGGCGCAAGCAATGGCGGTGAGCACATTGGCCATGGTGTCTGGCTAAGGCATTTGCCGGTAACAGCGGCAGCCGCCTGGATGCCGGAGCAGACCGCGAAGATAACCTTTACGTCTGGCAGTACAGGCAACCCGAAGGGCGTCTGCCTGTCGGTGGCCCAGATGACGGCCACCACGCTGGCCTTGCAGGAGCGTCTTGAGGGCGTCGACCTTGAGCGGCACCTGTGCATCCTGCCACTGGCCACATTGCTGGAGAACATTGCCGGGGTTTATCTGCCGCTGCTTATGGGCAGTACGGTAATGGTCGCACCCTTGCAGGATCTGGGCATGACCGGAAGCAGTGGGCTGGACATCGACCGGCTGGTGCAGGGCATCAACGAACACCAGCCGCAGTCCCTGATTCTGGTGCCGGAACTGGCTATGGCGCTGGTGTCTGCGGCCGAACAGAAACAGCTGGAGAGTAATTCTTTCCGGTTTCTGGCGGTTGGTGGCGGACGGGTTTCGTCCGACCTGCTTGCCAGGGGCCGCGCGGTCGGACTGCCGATTTATGAGGGTTATGGGCTTTCCGAGTGCAGTTCCGTGGTTGCATTGAACGTGCCTGGAACCGAACGCGAAGGTGCGGTGGGTAAACCGCTCTCCCATGTTCGGGTACGGGTGGACGACCGCGGACACATTCTGGTGGCCGGTAACACCCACCTGGGTTACCTGGGGGATGAACCAGCAGGGGATGAGTGGCTGGATACCGGTGACCTGGGTTCCCGGGATGCCGGGGGGTTCCTGTCGGTGAATGGTCGCGCGAAGAATCTTCTGATTACCAGCTTCGGTCGCAACATCAGCCCGGAATGGCTGGAGAGTGAACTCATTCAGGCGATTGGTGCCCGCCAGGCGGTGGTGTTTGGTGATGGCTATCCCCGCCCTTCCGCCCTCGTTGTGGTGCAGGATGGTCGTTCACCTGAAGCGTTGCGCTCGCAGCTGGACGCTCTGAACAACAAATTGCCGGACTACGCCCGGTTGTCCGGGGTCTATATCCGCCGTCAGCCATTGACTCAGGCTGACGGCTACCTGACTGCAAACGGCCGGCCTGTTCGCCAACAGATTCAGGCGGATCTGCCAACGCTGCTGGTCGGTGCATTTCCGATTTTCATGAACCTTTCGATGTCCAATTCTGAACTTTCAAACCCGCCAGGAGGATCTTTCATGGCATTTTTCGATCGACTGCAGTCCGAAACTGCACAAGCCCGCGCCCACGTAACCGGTGCGCCTGTTATTGAGGCCATCCGCGAGGGCCGGTTTGACCTGAACGGCTATACCTGGTTTCTCACCCAGGCGTATCACCACGTGAAACACACCGTACCCCTGATGATGGCCTGCGGTGGTCGCTTGCCCGAGCGTCTGGAATTTGTGCGCAAGGCGTTGGTGGAGTACATCGAGGAGGAGTATGGCCACCATGAGTGGATCCTCAACGATCTCGCGGCCTGCGGAGAGGACAAGGAAACCATCCGTCATGGCAGCCCGGATACCTCTATCGAGCTGATGGTCGCCTACCTCTATGACCGCATTAACCGCGGTAACCCGGCCGCCTTTTTCGGCATGGTTCAGGTGCTTGAGGGAACGTCGATCGAGTTGGCGACGCCGCTCGGTGAAGCCATCCAGAAACAGCTTGGCCTGCCTAAAGAAGCGTTCAGCTACCTCTACTCCCATGGTGCTCTGGATCAGGAGCATTTCGAGTTCTTCCGGAACCTGATGAACGAAATTACCGATCCGGATGATCAGCAGGCCATTATCGAGGCGGCCCGTATGGTCTACAGGCTTTACGGCGACATGCTGCACAGCATTCCCGTGCCCGAGAATCGCAAGGAGCGGCGCCATGAGGCTGCATGATCGGGTGTTCCTGCTTCTGGGTGGCACAGGAGGTATAGGGAAGGCGCTTGTGGAGCCGTTGGTCAGGGCAGGTGCTCGGGTGATTATCGCTTCCCGGCACCCGGAAAAGCTCGAACATCGGGAAGGTGTCTCGCTCGTGCATCTGGATCTCGCGGCGCCGGACCTCGACCAGCAGCTGGTTCGGCTCGGCGATGCCTATCCGGATATTGATGGCGTTATCCACTGTGCCGGCCAGAACTGCTTTGCCAGCCTGGGCAATATGACCGTCAATGAACTGGACGCCCAGATCGCCGTCAATCTCCGGTCAGCGATGATTGTCGCCAGGCACTTTGCACCAAGGTTTGAAAAAGCCGAACAGGGAGCGCTGGTGTTCGTGGGGTCCACCTTTGGCAGCATCGGTTTCCCCGGTTACACCGCCTATTGCGCCAGCAAGTTTGGTCTGCGCGGTTTCAGCGAAGCCCTGCGCAGGGAACTGGCCGATACCCCGGTTCAGGTGATTTATGTGGCCCCCCGCGCCACTGCCACGGACATGAACCCGGAGGCCGTGAACGAGCTGAACCGGGCACTCGGCAACGCCATGGACGCACCTGAAGCGGTGGCGGCGCAGATTCTGGTGGCCATGGAAAATGATGATCGCCGGCGTTTTCTGGGCTGGCCCGAGAAGTTGTTCGTGGTCATCAACGGCATCCTGCCCAAAATTGTTGATAAGGCGATGCTGAAGCAATTGCCGGTGATCCGGCGGTTTCTGAATCCGGGAGTGTTGTCATGAAACGTGTTTTATTGATGGTCCTGTGTCTGGCTGCCCAGCCGCTTTGGGCAGCTGCTCTTGAGACCGAGCTGGCCGACATCCAGCATCGCTGGGCCGAGATCCAGTACCAGGTACCGGAGGACGAAAAAGAGAAAGCCTTCGAGGGCCTGGCTGGCGAGGCGGAACAGTTTGTTGCCCATTATCCGGACCGGGCAGAGCCGCTGATCTGGCAGGGTATTGTGTTGAGCACCTACGCCGGTGCCAAAGGTGGTCTGGGTGCCCTGGGCCTGGTCAAGGACGCCCGGAAATCCCTGGAAGCGGCCCTGGCAATCGACCCCGATGCGCTGGATGGCTCGGCTTACACATCCCTTGGCAGCCTTTATTACCAGGTCCCTGGCTGGCCACTGGGCTTCGGTGATGACGACAAGGCCCGTGAGTATTTGCAGAAAGCATTGGCGATCAATCCTGATGGTATGGATGCCAATTTTTTCTTTGGCGATTTTCTGCTGGACCAGGGCGAGCCGGAACGAGCCCGGAGCTATCTGCAGAAAGTCCTCGAAGCACCCGACAGGGCGGGTCGCGACGTCGCTGATTCCGGTCGGCGGGAAGAGGCCAAGAGTCGCCTTAAAGCCCTCTGACACTTCGATGCCGTCGTTCCTGTTGAGGTAGGCTACACTCTTCTTTAGAAGGGATGAAACTGCCGTCAGGGGGCGTGCGGTCCATGGCAACAGGATCCAGTAACGGGCAGCAAAACGATATGTCTGCCCGATTCTTCCAGAAGCTGGCCTCAGGGGTGCCGGGGGTCTTGTTCATTTATTGGCTTAGTGCCGATAAAGAGTCGCATAGGTACCCTTTTGTCAGTGATCAGGTTCAGACACTGTTTGGTATCGACCCTGCGGTTCTGAATGAAAATGCCGATGCCGTATTTTCATTGATCCACCCCGACGATGCCGATGTGATCATTGAGAGTATCGTGGAATCCGCGCTTAAGCTGGCCTCCTGGCGTTACCGGGGTCGACTCAGATTGCGAAATGGTGAGTATGAATGGTTCGAGGTGCAGTCCGAACCGGAACGCCAGTCCGATGGCAGTACGATCTGGTACGGCCAGTTTCACAACATTCAGCATTACAAGAACCTCGAGCAGAGCCTGCGCGAGAGCGAGGCCGAATTTTCCTTCCAGGCCGGCTTCCAGCGCCTGATTGCCCGCCTTTCGACCGAATTCATCAACCTGGGCTTTGGCACTATTGATCAGTGCATTGATGAGCTTCTGAGATCCATCGGACTGTTTTTCCAGGTAGACCGGGCCTACCTGTACTGCTTTACCGACGATTACGCCGTAATGACCAATACCCATGAATGGTCCAGGGACGGTGTCCCTGCCCTGATTGAGACCCAGCAGGAGGTATCGATCGAGGATTTCCACTGGTGGCAGGAGCAAATCGAGGGGATGATCAGTGGCAGTCGGGTAGTGTTTATTGAAGATGTCGACCGTCTCCCCCGGGAAGCCGCACCCGAGAGGGCTCTGCTTCAGGAACAGGGCGTGTCTTCCATGTTCTGTGTGCCTATCCGGGTGCGCGGACGGGTCACCGGGTTTTTCGGCGTTGACTCCCTGCGTCGACGAAGCTGGCGTCTGGACCAGGCCGATCTGTTGATCATAGTCTCGGGCCTCTTGTCGGGTACCCTGGAGCGCAATCGGCTGGAAGAGGAGCTGCTTAACCAGTCCATTCGTGATCCGCTGACCGGCCTGCACAATCGTCGCTACCTGATGCCCAGGCTGGATGAGATGCTGGGCCGGAGTAACCGTCGGGGAGAACGTTTCGCCCTGGCGATTTTCGACATCGATCACTTCAAGAAGATCAATGATTCCATCGGACACCTCGGGGGCGATTATATCCTCCAGCGCTTTGCTGACATCCTGGTGAGCCAGACCCGCTCCATGGATGTGGTTGCCCGTTTCGGTGGCGAAGAGTTCATTGTCGTTTTCAGCGCCTTGGAACACGGGGACGTGAGGCAACTTGTGCAGCGAATTCTCGAAGCTGTGCACGAGGAAAGGTTTGTGTTCAACGACGAGGACATTCCGGTGACCGTCAGTGCGGGTGTGGCCGGGATCGAAGAGTTCGTTGACCAGCCAGCCACTCCCGATGCCTTGATCGCCGGGGCGGATGACCGGCTTTATCTGGCCAAGCAGGCGGGGCGGGACTGCCTTGTTGATGTATCAGGAACATTGCGCATATAAAAAAAGATCATTTCACCTCATATTACCAAATAGTATATCCTTAGATTGAAATTGACATTTGGATCCTTCAGAGGTGACTGCCATGAGCAACCCGATCGTTCAGCATTTTTTTGATGAACCCACCAATACCTTCAGCTATGTGGTGCGCGACCCGGACAGCCAGGCCTGCGCCATTCTCGATTCGGTCCTGGATTTTGATTACGCCGCTGGCACCACCGACGTGCGTTCGGCAGACGAGATTATCGAGTACATCCGCAGCAACGATCTGAAGGTCGAGTGGATTCTGGAGACCCACGTACACGCGGATCACTTGTCGGCCGCGCCTTACCTGCATGAGAAGCTGGGCGGCAAGACCGGCATTGGTGCGCACATTCGGGACGTACAGGAAATATTTGGCAAGGCGTTTAACGCCGGCACCGAATTCCAGCGCGACGGCAGCCAGTTTGATCAGTTGTTCAAAGAGGGCGACACATTCGCCATCGGTGGTCTTGAGGGGCGTGTATTGCATACCCCGGGGCACACTCCGGCCTGTCTGACCTATGTGGTCGGCGATGCCGCCTTCGTGGGTGACACGCTGTTTATGCCGGATTTCGGCACCGCCCGCTGTGATTTCCCGGGTGGCGATGCCCGCATCCTGTACCAGTCTATCCAGAAGGTACTGTCTCTGCCCGCGGAAACCCGGATCTTCCTGTGCCACGATTACAAGGCGCCCGGCCGTGATGAATATCAGCATATGACCACGGTGGCAGAGCAGCGGGAAGCGAACATTCATGTCCATGAAGGCGTTTCCGAGGAAGAGTTCGTGAAAATGCGGACCGAACGGGATGCGACCCTGGATATGCCGCGGCTGATTCTGCCTTCGGTTCAGGTCAACATGCGGGCAGGCCATATGCCGCCGGCTGAAGACAATGGTCAGGTTTACCTGAAAGTACCGGTTAACCTGTTCTGAGATTCCCGATGAATCTTAAACGCTATCTGCCCATTCTGGATTGGGCCTCCAAATATGGCCGGGATCAGGCCACCAGTGATCTGGTGGCCGCGATCATCGTTACCGTCATGCTCATCCCCCAGTCGCTGGCCTATGCCTTGCTGGCCGGGTTGCCTGCCCAGGTGGGTCTGTACGCCAGTATCCTGCCCCTGGTGATTTACGCTGTCTTCGGCACCAGCCGAACACTGTCGGTGGGGCCGGTTGCTGTGGCTTCCCTGATGACTGCAGCGGCCCTGGCGCCTCTTGCGGAGTCCGGTACACCGGAATACGTGGCCGGTGCCGTTTTGCTGGCGGTCATGTCTGGGTTGATGCTGACCCTGATGGGTGTCCTCAGACTGGGTTTTCTGGCGAATTTTCTCAGCCATCCGGTGATTTCCGGCTTTATCACGGCCTCCGGGATTGTGATTGCCGCCAGTCAGTTGAAGCATATCTTCGGAATTGAGGCCTCGGGCCACAACCTGCTGGAGATCGGTCACTCTCTTTTGGGATCCATCGGTGACACCAACCTGGCAACGGTGGGGGTTGGTGCCGGTGCGCTGGTTTTCCTGATGCTTGCCCGCAAACGCCTGAAGCCGCTTCTGATGGCAATGGGGTTGGCCCCGAGAATGGCGGATATTCTTACCAAAACCGCACCGATTCTGGCGGTTCTGGTCACCACCCTGGTGGCCTGGCAGTTCCAGCTTGATGGCCAGGGTGTGCGTCTGGTTGGAGATGTGCCCCGGGGACTGCCCGATTTCACCATGCCCAGCCTGGATATGGAGTTGTGGCAACAGCTGGCGGTCAGCGCGTTGCTGATCAGCGTCGTGGGTTTCGTGGAGTCGGTGTCTGTTGGCCAGACCCTGGCCGCGAAACGTCGCCAGCGTATCGATCCGGACCAGGAGCTGATTGGCCTGGGTACTGCCAACCTGGGCGCCGGTTTTTCCGGCGGCATGCCGGTCACCGGTGGCTTCTCCCGTTCCGTGGTCAACTTTGACGCCGGGGCCGAGACTCCCGCCGCCGGCGCCTATGCGGCGGTGGGTATCGCCATGGCCACGTTATTCCTGACGCCAGCCATTGCCTATTTGCCCCAGGCGACGCTGGCAGCGACCATCATCGTCGCCGTGGCCACGCTGATCGACCTTCCGGCCCTGGGACGCACCTGGCGCTACTCCCGCACGGACTTTGGCGCCATGCTCGCCACCATCGTGCTGACTCTGGTGCACAGTGTCGAGGCCGGCATTATCGCCGGGGTGGCGCTTTCAATAGGCCTGTTCCTGTATCGAACCAGTCGCCCACACAGCGCGGTGGTTGGTCGCGTACCGGGAACCGAGCACTTCCGCAACGTGCTCCGCCATAATGTGGAGCTTTGCCCGAAGGTAACCTTCCTGCGGGTGGACGAGAGCCTGTACTTCGCCAACGCACGCTTCCTTGAGGAAACGGTTATGGACCTGATGATACGGGAGCCGGAGCTTAAGGATCTTGTGCTGATGTGTCCGGCCGTGAATCTGGTAGACGCCTCGGCCCTCGAAAGTCTGGAGGCGATCAACGAGCGTATGAAGGATGCAGGAGTGAGGTTGCATCTGGCGGAAGTGAAAGGTCCTGTCATGGACAAACTGAAAGGCACGGAACTGCTTTCCCATCTGGGTGGCGAGGTTTTCCTCAGCACCTTTGAAGCCTGGCAGCGCCTCACCGACCTTGGCAAGCAAGAGAGACGGGTCGCCTGATCTGTCTGGGCTCGCTTGCACCGGGGGTGGGGCGAGCCGCTAAGATGTCATACCCGACCCCGTTACTGCGGTACGTTCACTATGGGCATGACTGAAAATCTGCTATCCACCAGCCAGTGGATCATCACGCTGCTGCTTTTTATGGTAATTCTTGTCCGTGCGGTGCGCTCCATTGACTGGACGGCCTTACGCAAGGACAACGCGCTCCAGCACTCGTTCTTCGGCGCGGCCGTGGTACTCGGATTCGTCTGGCAGCTGAGGGCAGGCATTTCTCCCGGCCTGGCCATCCACATTTTCGGGATCACAGTGATAACGCTGATGCTGGGGTGGGCGCTTGCGGTGCTGGCGGGATTGCTGGCGCTGGTGATCACAGTCATTACCGGACGAGAACCCCTGATCATGTTTGCGGCCAACGGGCTAATCACGGTGATGGTGCCTGCCATTGTCAGCCACGGCATCATGCTCTGGGAGCGCCGTCGGGATTTCCGGAATTTCTTCGCCTATATCTTCTTTTGCGGGTTCTTTGGCGCGGGCATCTCTGTCGCCGCCGCCGGTCTTGTCATGTGCCTGATGCTATGGACCAGCGGCGTCTATGCGTTCGACCAATTGGTGCATGAATACATCCGTTACCTGCCGTTGTTCATGATTCCGGAGGGGTTTGTTAACGGCGCCTTCGTCACCGGTCTGATGGTGTTTCACCCGGATCGGCTGACAACACTGAATCAGCGGCGTTACCGATAACGCCGCACTGGCCTGGACACCTCTCTCAGACACCTTGGCCGCTGACAACGGCCGGATCGAGCATGTCTCCGGTTGTTCCGGATTGCGCCTTTGCCCGCCATTGCCTGGCCCAAGCCAGTACTTCACCCGCTGGCATCGGGCGGGCGATGCCGTAACCCTGCACGAAATTGCATCCCATCTGCCGCAGCGTCCGGGCGTGTTCCATGGTTTCCACGCCTTCGGCCAGAACCGGGTGGGCGAACCGCTGGGCCAGGAAAATCACACTCTCCACGATGGCGTGGTCGCCGGCATCCTCAAGCATGTTGCGAACAAAACTCTGGTCGATCTTGATGATGTCCACCGGAAGCGTACGCAGGTACGTCAGGGACGAGAAACCGGTGCCAAAATCGTCCAGCGCCACCTGAAGCCCGAGGCTCTGGCAGCGCGCCAGAACATTGCTGGCCCGCTGGGTGTCCTCCAGTGCAGTCGATTCAAGAACCTCCAGCGTGATCTGGCCGGGTGCCACCTCCGGGTGGCTGTGCAGGTAACTCTCCAGGTAGTCGGCAAATGAGCGGTCCATCAGGTGCGGAGCGCTAATGTTAATGCTGATCGCCAGATTCTCTCCCGCTCCCTTCCAGGCGTTCATCTGGTGAATCGCTTCTTTCAGAACCCACTGTCCCAGTGGCACTTCCAGGTGACTGTTCTCGACAATCGGTAGAAACTCGCCAGGCGAGACCAGTCCTTTCTGGGGGTGATTCCAGCGGATCAGCGCCTCAAAACCGAAAAGCTCGCAATCCGTGACACGGATCTGGGGCTGGAAAAACAGCTCGAATTCCTCGTTTTCCAGGGCCCTGGAGATTTCCATCAACTGATTGCGCCGGTTCCGGCGATGCTCGTCCAGGCCGGGATCGAACAAGTGATACTGATTGCGGCCTTTTTCCTTGGCGGAGTACATGGCCTGATCGGCATGCCGAATCAGACCTTCGGCGTCTGATCCATCTTCCGGGTAGCGGGTAATACCGAGGCTTGCCGTGAGTGAAACATTCTGATCGCCCACCGTTACCGGATCGCCGACGGTGGCTAGAATGCGCTGGTAAACCGCTTCGTGGTTGTCATCGCCCTGCAGCAGTAGGACAAATTCGTCGCCACCGATCCGGGCAACGGTGTCGCCGCTGCGCAGCGCACGGGTCAGTCGCTCGGCCAGGGTGCGCAGGGTCTGGTCACCCGCCGACTGCCCCCATTTGTCATTGATACCCTTGAAGCCGTCGAGGTCCAGATAGCACACCGACACGCTGCGATGTTGCCGGTCGGCATGGCTGCGGGCTTTGCGCAGTCGCTCTTCCAGCAGCTGGCGGTTGGGCAGGCCGGTCAGGTCGTCATAGTTGGCCGCCCGGTCGAGTTCGCGCGCATGGTTCTTGAGCGCGGTGATGTCCGAGAAGGCCGCCACATGGTAATACTGCCCGGGTTCTTCCAGATGCACGCGGCTGATGGATAGCAGTTCCACGAACTCTTCACCGTTTTTCCGACGGTTCCAGATTTCGCCCCGCCAGTGGTCGGTTTTCTCGATGGTGCGCCACATGGACCGGTAGTATTCCCCGGAATGTCGGCCAGAGCTCAGAATCGCCGGGTTCAGACCCAGAACCTCCTGCCGGCTATAGCCCGTAATCCGCGAAAACGCGGGATTCACATCCAGGATCCGGTTCGACCGGTCGGTGATCATGATGGCTTCGTGGCTGCGATCAAACACACTGGCTGCGATGCGCAGTCCCCTTTCGCCGTGCTTCCTGTCGGAGATATTCGTCTGAATGGCAATATAACCGGGGGCAACGCCCTGCTCTGTACCTATCGGAACGCAATAGGTGTGCACCCAGTAGGGCTCTCCGGCTCTGGTGTAGTGAAGAATGTCCTCTTCAATGATTTCGGCCCGGTGCAGCTTCTGGTTAATGCGCTTGATGGTTTCGGGGTCGGTGTCCGGCCCGTAAAGCACTTCCTTTGGGAGGCATCCACGCACCTCCTCAAGCTGATACCCCGTGTGTTCCTCAAAGCTGGGGTTGACCCATTCAATGCGGCCGGCATCATCCAGCATCACCAGAAAATTGGGCGTAACCGCCGCAACCATGGCCAGGCGTTTGGGGTCGATGTCTGAGGGTGGTGTAATCGTCGTGGGGGATCTGGGCATGAGAGTCAGTAACGTGTACTCCGGTGTGTAAATTTGCGAACTCTCCTCCCTGTGAGACCTGTCGCAAATGTCAGGGCATGCTACCGGAATAGCTCTGGAAAACCATGGGTAAATGGTCTACGTGAATTGATGAATGTCAGTTTTGCGCCAAATACCTATGGGTATAGGTCAGCGCCAGCGCGAGTGCTTCTGGAGCTTTCGTTGCAGTGTACGTCGATGCATGTTCAGGGCGCGGGCGGTGGCAGAGACGTTGCCCTCGTTTTCGTTGAGAACCCGCTGGATGTGCTCCCACTCCATTTCCTCGACCGAGGGCGGCTCCGCCCGGAGATCCGGCGGTGCATCAATCGGCTCGAATCCGGCCAACAGCTGGTTGACCGTTACCGGTTTGCACAGATAGTTCACCGCGCCACGGCGCATGGCTTCGACCGCCGTAGCGATACTGCCGTAACCGGTGAGCACTAGGATTTCCAGATCCGGATGCATGTCCAGAAGCTCTGGCAGAAGCTGCAGGCCGCTTTCGCCGGCCAGGTTCAGATCCAGTACGCACCGGTGAAATGTTTCGTTCAGCAGAGCGTTTTTTGCCTCCTGATGCCCGTGGGCAAGCTGGGCCTCGATGCCCTGGCGCCCCAGTGAGCGTTGAAGCACCTGCAGAAAGGCGTCATCGTCATCAATAAGCAGCCACGTTCGTTGTTTGCTCACGCAGGGTCTCCCGATAGGCCGTTGGTCGCTGCCGCGATCGGCAACTCGATGATGATGGTGGTACCTTCCGCACTGCCCCGGGCCTTCAGGGTGCCTCCAAGACGCTGGATGGTGGCGTTGGAAAGGAAAAGGCCAACTCCGAGCCCATTCTCCGAACTGACCACCTTGTCCCCGAGCGTACCTTCCGGAGTGGATTCCAGGCCATCACCATGGTCCTCGACAACCAGTTCCAGCCGGCCATCGGCACCTTCACTGGCGGCAACGGCGACCCAGGCCGGACTGGCTGTTACTGCGTTGGCCAGCACATTCAGAACGGCCTGATCAAGGGTGGCGTCCACGGCAACCGGGCAGTCCGGCACAGGCTGACGCCATTCAATGGCGGCACCCGGCCAAAGCAGGGTAGCGGATTCCCGAAGACGTGCAACCCAGTCCCGGGCTGGCAGGGTTTCCAGCTGCGCGGTCTTGGCTTGCACGGCCGCCGAAGACAGCTGTTGCAGGTGGGTTGTGCAAAGGCCCAGTTGACTCTCCATCAGTGCGAGGTCGTCGGCGATGGGGTCGCCGACCGGGGCAGCGGATTTCATTTCCTCCACCAGCAGCGTCATGGTGTTCAGCGGCGTCCCCAGGCGATGTGCCACTGCAGCAGCCGACAGTCCAAGGGCGATGATCTGTTCATCTCGCAGCCGGGTTTCCCGTATCTGTGCGAGCTGGGCCTGTTGCTGGCGCAGGCGACGTGCCAGGGCACCGACAACCAGCAGCAGGATGGCAGCGGTTGTGGCGAAGGTCACCCACATGCCGACCAGGTGTAACTGGGCCAGGTTGGCGTTGTGATGTCCATGGGTGACCGGCGTATGCCAGATCACCAGGGAGGTATAAACCGCAACGCCGGCGACGGTGACGGCAATGCTCTGGCCCCGTGGCACCAGCACAATGGCAACGGCGATAGGCAACAGCAACAGAGAAACCAGGGGGTTGGTATAGCCGCCCGTCAGGTAAAGCCAGACTCCGATCAAAAGCAAATCGACAATCAGCACCAGGCTGAGGGCCTGTGTCGAGCGCGGTGGGCGACGGGTAAACCAGAGCCAGGCCAGGGTTGCCATAACCCCGTAGGCGAGGGGCAGGATAACCGCTTCGGCCCGATGGGCCAGAGTTACCATGGTTTCCGCCACGGCGATCGAAATCAGCTGCAGCGCAACAATAGTCAAACGCATGCCCAGCAGATAGCGGGCAGTCTGTTGAAATCCGGTCTGTGAGTGGGTCAGCCATTCCATAGCGGGCATTCTAGCGTTTTTTCCCATCGGGATACGCGGTAATACCTCCGAAGGGATGCGGCATTTGGTCTCAGGCGCCGGCGCCGGCTGATGTTTATGATTGGCGCAAACTATTAGAGCTGGTCAGGATGAGGTTGTATGGCGACGGTAATTGGAACGCGTTTCATCGGATTGTGTGCTGCGGGATTGGTTTCTTTGCCCGCCGGAGTGTTGGCCCAGGAGAGTTCTCCTGACTTGCCGGTCATTCATGTTACTGAGGGCCAGAGCATTGAAGAAGCCTCGAGCACGTTGGCTTCAGAGCCCGTTGAACGTTTGTCCTCTGATCCGTCGGTGTCGCTCTCCCGAATGGGTGGTCGGGGGCTGGAACCGGTGATTCGTGGTCAAAGCCAGGAGCGGGTGGATGTGCTTCTGGACGGTATCCGCGTTGAAGGGGCCTGCCCGAATCGCATGGATCCCCCAACCAGTCGCCTGAGTTCGGCACTGGCGCCCTTGCTCGAGGTGCGCACCAGTAACCAGACCCTTCGCTGGGGCCCGATCACCGGTGGCCAGATCATTGCCACCACAGCAGCGCCTGTCTTCGATGATTCCGTTACCACAGGTCATTTGACGGTGGGCGGCGCGGACAACGGCAATGGCAAGCTGGTCAATGGCAGTGCCGCAGTGGGGAGTGACAGTGCCTGGCTTCGGCTCGCAGGTGGTTACGACGAGTCGGACGACTACGAGGACGGCGATGGCAACGAAGTGCGCAGCGCCTACAAGAACTCCGAGGCCCGCCTCGATGCCGCGTGGAAGGCGGATAACGGGTTCTTTATCAAAGGCCTGGTAAGCCGTCAGGAGGAGCGGGACGTGAAATACGCCGGCTCCGGCATGGATGCGCCGAAAACCGATACCGACATCATGCGACTGGAGCTAGGCTCGCCCGTGGCCAACGGCAACTGGAACCTGCTGGCCTGGCAGGCCGATGTTGATCACATCATGGATAATTTCAGTCTCCGTGAGTCCATGATGAAAATGCTGACCGATTCCGAGACCGAAACCCGGGGCTTGCGTCTGACCCTGGATCAGAGTCCGGATGCCAGAACAGACTGGGCGATTGGTGCGGATGTCGAGACCAATAACTGGGACGCCGACCGGTTTGGCGGCGCGAATCTGGATGTACTGACGTCGGTGCTCTGGCCTGACGTGGATCGCGACCGTTTCGGCCTCTTCGCTGAGCGCTTCTACCGGGTAACCCCGGCGTTAAAACTGGGTGGTGGCGTGCGCTACGATCGCGTGGAAATGTCCGCTGGGGCCGCCGACAAGGTGTTTGGTAGTGGCATGATGGCCATGTCTGCCGCCGATGCCTACGAGGCGATCTACGGCACCACCAATACCGATGCGACCGATGACAACTTCAGTGGCTTTGTGAGCAGCGATTGGCGGTTTTCTCCCATCCAGTCGCTGGTGGTTACGGCAAGTCATAGCGTCCGCAGCCCGGGCGTGACTGAACGCTACATTGCCAGCTGGAACAACATGGATCCGGCAAGGCGCTGGGTAGGCAACCCTTCGCTCGACCCTGAGACGCATCGCAAGCTGGAAGTGGCGATGCCCGGCCAGAGCAACGGCTGGCACTGGCGCCCGGCCGTGTGGGTGGATCAGGTGGATGACTTTGTCCTGCGCACTCGCAACGTGGATCAGGTCAGCGTTTACCGCAATATCGATGCGCGGCTGATGGGTGTTGAGGCTCAGCTTGGGTGGAGCAACGGCACCTGGAGCACCAACAGCAGTCTGGCCTCGGTACGAGGTGAAAACCGTGACGAAAACAAACCCCTGCCGCAGATTCCGCCGGTGCAGTTTATTCAGACCCTTGGCTGGCAGCACATGGGCCATGGCATTGAACTGGAGTGGGTGCTGGCCCGCCGTCAGGACCGGGTGGACCTGGAATCCGGCCAGGATCCCGGCACCTCGCCAGGCTACGGCGTGCTGAACCTTTCAGGCAGCCACCCGCTCGCCGACTATCTGAGCATCAGTTGGGCAGTGGATAACCTGTTCGACAATACCTGGGCGCCCCACGTTAGCAGGGCCAATACTGATCCATTCAACCCTGAAGCCGTAAGAGTTAATGAACCTGGCCGGACCCTGCGTGCCGCACTGACAGCCAGGTGGTAAGACTTTGCATGGCGGTTACCCGTTTCTCATAGCCGGCGGGTGACATTCTTGCCCCGGGTGGAACCAACTCGTCCACCCGGGGTTTTTTTATGGTTGATTAAAAATTGCGCTACCTCAAATCTGGATCTCACTTCATGAACTATGCTGTAGCCATGCAGATCTGAGCCAGTGGTGAGCAACCGCTGAGGAGGTGCTCAGCCCCCTGAGGTTCTCGGAAAGAACCTGTCTGCACCATGCGATTCAGGAAAGGAGACGCATCGTGACTGAAGACGAAAAATTGCCAGAAAACCCTGAAACCGACCTTGCTTCCCGATTCCCCACCGCCTACACCATTCTTTTCGGCCTGATTATTTTGGTTGCCGCGCTGACCTGGCTTATTCCGGCCGGGCAGTACGAGCGCGCCATGAATGAAGAGGTTGGTCGGGAAGTGGCAGTTCCGGGCACCTACCAGACCGTTGATCCGAATCCCCAGGGCTTCGTTGATGTCCTGATGGCACCCACAGCCGGGTTCTACGACCCCGACAGTTACGTTGCCAATGCCATCGATGTCGCCATGTTTATACTGTTCCTGGGTGGTTTCCTCGGTGTGATGAATGCGACCGGGGCCATCGATACCGGCATTCGCAGCGCGATGCGGCATCTGAAAGGCCATGAGATCTGGATGATTCCGATACTGATGGTGCTCTTCGCGATCGGTGGCACGACCTATGGGATGGCAGAGGAGACCCTGGCCTTTTACGCCATTCTGATTCCCGTGATACTTGCGGCCGGCTACGACGCCGTTACAGGCGTTGCCATCATCCTGATCGGAGCCGGGATCGGCGTATTGGGCTCAACCATCAACCCGTTCGCCACGGTGATTGCAGCCAATGCTGCTGGAATACCGTTCACCGACGGCATCGTGCTGCGTTTCATTCTGCTGATCGGCGGCCTGTTGATCTGTATCGGCTACGTTATGCGATATGCCCATCGCGTAAAAACCGACCCCTCGCGCTCGGTGGTGGCAAAGCAATGGGCAGCGCACAAGAAACTGTTTCTGCAGGGAGGTGACGAGGAGATTCACAGTGCCACCCTGACGACAACCCAGATTATTGCCCTGGTGATCTTTGCCCTGACCTTTGCCGTGATGATCTGGGGGGTGTCATCCCAGGGCTGGTGGATGGCCCGGATGGGCTCCCTGTTCTTTGGTGCAGCCATTGTGATCGGCATCATTGCACGACTGGGTGAAAAGAAACTCACCGGCAGTTTTGTCGATGGAGCACGGGATCTTCTGGGCGTTGCCCTGGTGGTCGGCCTTGCCCGCGGCATTGTGGTGATCATGGAACAGGGCATGATCGCCGATACCATCCTGCACAGCGCCGAAACCTCGCTGGGTGGCCTGCCGGAACTGGCCTTTATCAACCTGATGTTCTGGATCGAGGTGGGCATGAGTTTCTTCGTGCCGTCGTCCTCCGGCCTGGCCGTCCTGTCCATGCCGATCCTTGCGCCGCTGGCGGATTTTGCCAACGTCGGGCGGGATCTGGTGGTAACCGCCTACCAGTCTGCCAATGGCCTGGTGAACCTGATCAACCCAACCTTCGCGGTTGTGGTTGGCGGGCTTGCCATAGGGCGTGTGTCCTACGATCGCTGGCTCGCATTTATCTGGCCCTTGCTGCTTATTCTGACTGTGTTTATCACGGTGATCATCAGCGTCGGTACACTCTTGTGAACCCCGCTGTGAGCCTTCGACAAAAGGAGTTTTGTCATGCCTGAACAAACACTTGGAGTGCACTCCGAAACCGGGACCCTACGTCAGGTCATCATCTGTCGGCCGGGGCTGGCTCACCGGCGGTTGACGCCGTCCAACTGCGATGCCCTGTTGTTCGATGATGTCTTCTGGGTCAAGCAGGCCCAGAAAGATCATGACCTGTTTGCCAGCGTGATGCGTGGTCGGGGCGTGGAGGTTCTGGACGTTAACGAGTTGCTGGCGGAAACGCTGGCTATTCCTGAGGGTCGGGGCTGGATTCTCGATCACCGGATCAACTGGAACCACATTGGCGTGGGCATGGTGTCAGATCTGCGGGCCTGGATGGATGAGCTGCCCGAAAAGGCTCTCGCCGAATTCCTGATTGGCGGCCTGGAGGTTGGGGATCTGCCATTTGATCCCGTCGGTCTGTTCGGCAACCATCTGGGACGTTTCGGATTCGTGTTGCCCCCGCTGCCCAACTTCCTGTTCACCCGGGATAACAGTGCCTGGGTGTATGGTGGAGTCACCCTGAACCCCATGTACTGGGTTGCCCGTAAGCCCGAAACCCTACTGATGGCAGCTATCTACCGGTTCCACCCGAAATTCGCCGGCAAGGTGAACGTGCATTGGGGCGATCCTCTGGAAGACCATGGCCTGGCCACCCTTGAGGGTGGGGACATCATGCCGCTGGGGAACAGAACGGTTCTGGTAGGCATGGGCGAGCGATCTTCTCCCCAGGCGATCGGGCAACTATCAAAAGCACTCTTTGATGGCGGGATGGTGGATCGGGTGATTGCCTGCCAGCTGCCCAAAACCCGGTCGGCCATGCACCTGGATACCGTGTTTACCTTCTGTGGGGGCAACGTGGTCACCGCCTTCAAGGAAGTGGCCGATGCCGTGATCTGCTACGACTTGCGCCCCGGTGAGGGAGCAAAAACACTGGCCTTCAGTCAGGATTCCCGACACCTGTTCGAGGTGGTTGCGGAAATCCTCGGCTACCCGGCCCTGGAAGTTGTAGCAACGGGTGGCGATACCCCGGAAGAACGTGAGCGCGAGCAGTGGAACGACGGCAACAATGTGCTGGCCCTGAGCCCGGGGGTGGTTGTTGGTTATGACCGCAATGATGACACCAACGCGGCGCTTTCGGCGGCGGGCATCGAAGTTCTGGCAATACCCGGCGCCGAGCTGGGCCGTGGCCGGGGCGGCGGTCGGTGCATGAGTTGCCCGACCATCCGGGACGCTATCTGACAGCCAGGGAGAAACGCTATGGCATTCAATCTCAAGAACCGACACTTCCTTACCCTGCGGGATTTCAGCCCCAGGGAAATCGCTTTTTTGCTGAAGCTGGCTGCGGATCTGAAGACGGCCAAGTACGCGGGCACCGAAGTGCCCAAGCTCGAAGGCAAGGACATCGCACTGATCTTCGAGAAAAACTCCACGCGAACCCGGGTCGGGTTTGAGGTCGCCGCCTTCGATCAGGGCGCGCGGGTAACCTACCTCGGGCCGACCGGAACTCACATCGGCCACAAGGAATCGGTGAAAGACACCGCCCGGGTGCTTGGCCGGGTCTACGATGCCATCGAGTACCGTGGGTTTGGACAAGCCGTTGTGGAAGAGCTGGCACAATACGCTGGCGTGCCGGTCTACAACGGGCTCACTAACGAGTTCCATCCCACCCAGATACTGGCGGATTTCCTGACCATGCAGGAGCATGTGGAAAAGCCGCTGCGGGAGGTGGCCTACGTGTTCATCGGTGATGCCGCCAACAATATGGGCGACAGCCTGCTGATCGGCGGCGCCAAGATGGGTATGGACGTGCGCTTGTGCGCACCAAAGGCCTGCTGGCCGGCGCAGGCCGTGCAGGACGAAGCCCGGGCGCTGGCGGCGGAAACCGGAGCTCGCATCACCATTACCGATGACGTCGACACCGCCGTGGCCGGGGTCGATTTCGTGTATACCGATGTCTGGGTCTCGATGGGTGAGCCGAAGGAAAAGTGGGCCGAGCGCATCAAATTGCTGATGCCTTACCAGGTCAACGCGGCCCTGATGGCCAAAACCGGCAATCCACGGGCTCGGTTCATGCACTGTCTGCCGGCCTTTCACAACACCGAAACCGTGGTGGGAAAGGAGATTCAGGAGACCTATGGCATTGACGCCATGGAGGTGACTGAAGAGGTCTTCGAAAGCCCCGCTTCGATTGTTTTCGATCAGGCCGAGAACCGCATGCACACCATCAAGGCCGTCCTCGTGGCGACCCTGGGAGGCTGACATGCTGGTTGTGGCAGCGTTGGGTGGTAATGCCCTCCTGAAACGCGGGGAGCCGCTCACTGCGGAGGTCCAGCGCAACAATGTGCAGATTGCGGCCCGATCGCTGGCAGCGGTTGTCCGGGCCGGCCACGATCTTGTGGTCACCCATGGTAATGGGCCACAGGTGGGGTTGCTGGCTTTGCAGGGCGCCTCCTATAAACCGGATGAGGCCTACCCGTTGGATGTCCTGGGTGCGGAAACCGAGGGCATGATCGGCTATATGATCGAACAGGAGCTGGAGAACGCTCTGGAACATGACCGGCCGGTCGCAACCCTGCTGACCCAGGTGGTGGTGGATCCGAAGGACCCGGCTTTTGAAAAGCCGACCAAGTTTGTGGGGCCGGTCTATGACCGCGAAGAGGCAGAGCGTCGTGCGGCCGTTGCGGGCTGGAGTATTGCGCCGGACGGTGACAAGTGGCGCCGGGTGGTGCCTTCTCCGAAGCCCCTGGAAATACCGGACATGCGCGTACTGAAGTTACTGCTCGATCAGAGCGTGGTCGTGGTGTGTGCCGGGGGTGGAGGAATACCCGTGCTGCGCAGGGACGACGGCAGCATGGTCGGCATTGAGGCGGTCATCGACAAGGACGCCGCCAGTGCGTTGCTGGCCCGGCAGCTGGGGGCGGATGCGCTGCTCCTGTTAACAGATGTTGAGGCCGTCTACCGGGATTTCGGTACTGACCAGTCGACGGCGCTTTCCGAACTGACAGTGGTCGAGGCGAGGGCACTGGATATGCCCGCCGGATCCATGGGCCCCAAACTGCAGGCTGCATGCGATTTCGCCGAGGCCGGCGGGATCAGCGGCATCGGGCGCCTCCAGGATGCCGTGGCTATACTCGAAGGATCGGCGGGCACTCGAGTGTCGGCCAAATAAAAGGCATTTGTCATGAGCCACAACGAGTCTCGGGATACCTTGCAGGATGCCGGTAAAGGTACCGTGGTGGCCATTCGTGGTGGTGTGGTGAGCGTCAGGTTTCCGGAGCCGGTACCCCAGATTCGCGAGCTTCTCTATGCCGGCAAGATTGCGCTTGAGGTGGCCGCGCTTGAAGACCGGGGTGTGGTTCGCTGCATGGCACTGGCTCCGGTTAAGGGGCTCGGCCTGGGGATGCCGGTTCGGGCAACCGGTTCTCCGATCACGGTGCCGGTGGGTGATGCCATTCTGGGTCGGATGCTGAACGTGTTTGGTGCGCCGGTCGACAACCAGCCTGTACCGGCTACCCAGGAACGCCGTGCTATCCATCAGCTCCCGCCCCTGCTGGAAGATCGTGTGGTTCGAAGCCAGATTCTGGAAACCGGCATCAAGGCGATTGATCTGTTATCCCCTATCGAACGCGGTGGCAAAACCGGTCTATTCGGAGGTGCCGGCGTCGGCAAAACGGTGCTGATTACCGAACTGATCAACAACACCGTACAGCAGCACAAGGGCGTCAGCCTGTTTTGCGGCATTGGCGAGCGCTCCCGGGAAGCGGAGGAGCTTTATCGGGAAATGGGTGAGGCTGGCGTGCTCGAGAACACCGTCATGCTCTTCGGGCAGATGAATGAGGTTCCGGGGGTCCGGTTTCTGATTGGCAAGACCGCGCTGACCATGGCGGAGTATTTCCGCGATGAACAGCATCGGGATGTGCTTTTGCTGATCGACAACATTTTCCGTTTTGTCCAGGCGGGCTCGGAAGTTTCCGGGCTGCTCGGGCGTATGCCTTCCAGGGTTGGCTATCAGCCCACCCTGGCGACCGAGTTGGCCGAGCTGGAGGAACGAATCACCTCCACCCACAGTGCCGCGATTACCTCGGTTCAGGCGGTGTATGTGCCAGCGGACGACTTCACGGACCCTGCCGCCGCCCATATCTTCTCGCACTTGTCCGGCTCTGTGGTGCTGTCCCGCAAACGGGCCAGTGAGGGGCTTTACCCGGCGATTGATCCCCTGGCGTCTTCATCGGTCATGCTCACACCGTCGGTGGTCGGCCAACGGCATTACGACATTGCGCGGGCGGTGCGAAGAACCCTGGCCGAGTACGAAGAGTTGCGGGACATCATTGCCATGCTGGGCATCGAGGAACTCTCGGCGGCTGACCGAACCACCGTAGCCCGTGCCCGCCGGCTGGAGCGCTTCCTGACCCAGCCGTTTTTTACCACCGCCGCGTTTACCGGTGCCGAAGGCAAGCGGGTGACCATTGCCGAGACCCTCGATGGTTGTGAAGCGATTCTGGAGCAGACCGAATTCGATCGGGATGAGAGTGAGTACTACATGATTGGCGCTTTGCCAGAGGTGGTCGCATGACGCTGGCTGAAGCAATGGACGTCACTATCCGGCTGCCGACCCGAATGCTCTTTGAGGGCAGGGCCCGCAAGCTGTTCGCGGTGGCCGAAAATGGGGCCTTCGGAATGCTGCCCAATCACATCGATTTTGTCACCTCGTTGGTGCCGTCGGTGCTGATTCTGACCCTGGAGGACGGCCATGAGCAAATCTTCGGTATCGACGAGGGCATTCTTGTGAAACAGGGGCACAAGGTGGATGTTGCGATCCGGCGCGGCGCTCCGGGCACGGATCTGGCGACCCTGCAGGAGAGTGTTCGCAAGAACTTTATTGAGGTGGATGAAGACGAACGAGTGGCCCGGTCAGCCCTGTCCAGGCTGGAGGCTGGCATGGTCAGGCGGTTCGCAGACCTGCAGCGGCCCAAGCCATGACTCAGAAGCGCAGAACGCCGGAAGATGAGATCGGGCGCCGGGCCCGGCGCCTGAAAAAAGCCCGGGAAAACCCCGGGGCAAGCCCGCTGCGCGGTCTGGGTGCCTTCGGGATGATCGGCTGGTCGATTGCTGTCCCGACTGTTGGCGGCGCGTTTCTCGGGCTTTGGCTGGATCGCACCATGCCCCAGGATTTCCCATGGGTGCTTGCGCTGATTCTGGGTGGCGTCACTCTGGGCGGTTTCATCGCCTGGGCGTGGATCGGAAGAGAAAGCAGGGAAGAGGAGGATGGTCATGATGATTGACTGGGCGAGTATGCTTTGGGGCTTCGGGGCCGGCCTCGCCGTGAGCCTTGTTTACTTTGCGGGCCTCGCAGCGAGTGTGCGTTTTGCCCTGGGCGCATCACGGCCAGTGGCGGTGCTTTTGCCCAGTGCCGCAGTCCGAATTGCCCTGCTGTTGGGTGTCGGGTGGCTGGTTACAGCGGGGGCGACCCAGGTCTGGGCGTTCGTGGGCTACGGTGCCGCGTTTTTCATGGTGCGTTACCTGGCCACTCTTCTTGCGCGAATACCGCATCCGGAGAAAGTCTGATGGAACTGACGCCCGATGAAGCAACGCTCTTTACAATCTGGGGCCTGGATATCAGCGAGACAATCGGCTTCACCTGGATCGTTATGATCCTGCTGACCGTCACGTCCATTCTGATTACCCGGAATCTGCGCCCGGATGTGCCTCCGAACCGCTGGCGCACGACCCTGGAAGTCATTGTGACGGCCATCCAGAGCCAGATCGAGGACATCTCCCCGCGGGCCTCTCGACATGTGCTCTACTTCTCCGGAACCCTGTTTTTGTTCATCGCCTTTTCAAACCTTCTGCTCGTTGTGCCGGGCTTCACACCACCGACGGCCTCGCTGTCGACCACCGCAGCGCTGGCGCTGTCGGTGCTGATTGCGGTGCCACTGTTCGGCATTACCCGGCAAGGCATCGGCGGTTATCTGAAGACCTATATAGAACCCTCCGTGGTGATGCTGCCGTTCAATATCATCAGCGAATTCTCGCGCGGCATATCCCTGGCCATCCGGCTATACGGCAACGTTATGAGCGGTGCGGTGATCGCTGGCATCCTGCTGGGTGTGGCGCCGTTCTTTTTCCCTGTGGTGATGGACATGCTCGGACTGCTCACGGGCCTGATTCAGGCCTATATATTCGCCATCCTGGCGACGGTTTATATCTCATCGGCGACAGCGACAAAGCCTTTGAAGAAGGAGAAAGATAAATGACAGATCTCGCACTCATTGCCATGGTGTCCATCCTGACCGCCGGGCTGACTGTGTCCTTTGGTGCTCTGGGCCCGGCGCTTGGGGAGGGGCGGGCGGCCGCTGCGGCGCTTTCTGCCATCGCGCAGCAGCCGGATTCCGCCTCTACCCTGTCGCGGACCCTGTTCGTTAGCCTGGCCATGATCGAGTCCACGGCCATCTACTGTTTTGTCGTGGCGATGATTGTCCTGTTTGCAAATCCGTTCTGGGATCAGGCGCTGCAGGCTGCCCAGTCGGCGGCAGGTTGAATCATGTCCATTGACTGGATCACGGTGCTTGCCCAGATCGGTAATTTCCTGGTGCTGGTATGGCTGCTCAAACGTTTTCTGTACAAGCCCATCCTGAACGGTATCGATGCCCGTGAAACCGAAATCGCGACTCGGATGGGTGAAGCCGAGGTCGCGCGAAAAAAAGCGGCCGCAGCAGAGGCTGCCTTTGTCCAACAGAAACAGGCATTGTTGGTCGACAACTCCGAGCAGGCCGAGCGGATTCGCGAGCAGGCAGAAAAGGAGAAAGATGCCCTGCTTGCAGCCACACGGGAGAGCCTTGAACGGGAAAAGCAGGAGTGGCAGGCCCATCTGGAGGCCGAGCGGGACCGGTTTATCAGTGAGCTGCACTGTGCCAGCGCCGAAACGCTCTATCAGCTTGTGCGTCGGGCCCTGCACGATCTGGCGGATGAAGACCTGGAAGAACGGATTGGCCTGCATGTCATCAGCAAGCTGAAGCCCCTGGCCCACGAACTGGTCTCCGCAGGTGCCAACGCCGAACAGGCTGTCGCGACCACTCACAAATCGCTCCCGAACAGCACTCAGGAAACCATTCGGGACGCATTGTCCGGCATGGCCCCGGGCCTTGATCTGAAGTTTTCGGTGGATCCGCGTCAGGCTCCGGGGATGATCCTGCGGATCGGCAGTGTGCAGATGGCCTGGACAGTCGACAGTTACACCGACGAGCTGACGGGGATGCTCTCTGAGCGATTGGCGTCGGGTGGTACGGGCTGGGTGCAGAACCATGGCTGAGAGACCCGCGTTGACTCCGGCCGAAGACTTTCTGGATGCCTTGCTGGACGTTCCGGCGCCATCCCCGGCACTGACCGAAGTAGGAACCGTGGCCGAAGTTGGTGATGGTATTGCAGTTGTCGCTGGCCTGGCCCGGGCCCTGGCGGACGAGCTGCTGGTGTTCGCTTCAGGTGTGCGCGGCGTGGTGCTGGATCTGGAACCGGACCGGCTGGGCGTGATTCTGCTGGGACCGTCCGATCGGATAACGGCTGGGGAGGATGTCTGGCGAACCCACAAGGTATTCAGTGTGCCGGTCGGCAATGGCCTGCTTGGCCGCATTCTCGATGCCACCGGGGGCCCGCGGGACGGCAACGGGAGTGTCGCGTCGACCGCTGAGCGGCCGGTGGAGGCCAGCGCACCGGGTATACTCAGCCGGGCGCCGGTCAACCGGCCCCTGGCCACCGGCATCAAGGTCATCGATGGCGCGGTCCCTATCGGATTGGGGCAGCGGGAGCTCATCATTGGGGACCGCCAGACAGGGAAAACGTCCATTGCGATCGATACGATTCTTAACCAGGCCCGCTCCGATGTCGTGAGTATTTATTGCGCCATCGGCCAGCGCGGAGACGCGGTTGCCCGTGTTATCGAAACCCTGCGCAAAAGTGGCCAGCTCGCAAACACCGTCGTGGTTGCAGCCGGTGATGAGGATGCCCCAGGGTTAGCCTATGTTGCGCCCTATGCCGCGATGACTATGGCCGAATACTTTGCGGACCAGGGGCGTGACGTGCTGGTGGTTTTCGACGACCTGACTCACCACGCGCGCTCCTATCGTGAGTTGTCGCTGCTACTGCGGCGCCCGCCGGGGCGCGAGGCTTTCCCCGGGGATATATTCTACGTACATGCCCGTTTGCTTGAGCGGGCAGGACAGTTCACTCCAGAAGCCGGAGGCGGTTCCATTACCGCTTTGCCGGTTGTCGAAACCCAGGCAGAGAATCTCTCCGCCTACATTCCGACGAATCTCATTTCGATTACCGACGGACAGATCTACCTGTCCCCCAGGCTGGTGCGAAAAAACCAGTTCCCTGCGGTGGATATCGGGCTTTCCGTGTCCAGGGTCGGAGGCAAGGCCCAGCATCGGGCGTTCCGGGAGGTGGCAGGAAATCTACGTGTCACCCTGTCCCAGTTCGAGGAGCTGGAGGATTTTGCCCGATTCGGAACCCGGCTGGACGACAACACCAGGGCCCGTCTGACCCGCGGGGCAGCGGTCCGGACCGCATTGCGGCAGCCCGAGCGGGATCCCATGCCGGCTGTCGAGCAGCTTCTGGTATTGATGGCTGCCCTGGAAGGGCTGCTTGATGGCCTTTCAGAGAACGAAGTTGCTGAGACCATGATCAGGATGCGAAACAGTGTGGGCGACTCCCTGAAAGATGTAGACGAGAGTATTCGACAGAATCGTTCGCTGGAGGAAGCGGAAAAGCAAAGCCTGTTGCGGGTGGCCAGGGCAGCCCTGGCAGTGTCAGGAGAGGATCGTCATGGCCCAGACGCTTGAAACCCTGTCCAGGCGGACGGACACCCTTGGCAGCATTCGCAGCATTGTTCATACCATGAAAACCATGTCTGCGATCAATGCAGTGCCCTATGAGCATGCCGCCCGATCCATTGAGTCCTATCACCAGACCGTGCTGGACGGTCTGCGGGCATTTGTCGCGAAAACCGGGCCTGTGTCGGTGCCGGACGTCGCTCAGGCCGAACGGCTGTTAGTGGTGTTCGGTTCCGATCACGGTTTGTGCGGCAACTACAACGAAATACTCGCAGAAAGCGCAAGGTCGGAGTCATTGAAGGCCGGTAGCCCGGCCCGTGTTCTTTGCGTGGGTGCCCGCATGGGCGATGCGCTCGGCGATCAGGGCATCCGCCCGGAGTTTACCTTCCTGCCGCCGGCATCGGCCGATGGCATCGGACGCCTGGCCAGCGACATAGTGACGCGACTGGACGAAATCGGGGGTGGCGATGTGCATAACAGGATCGCTGTGACCCTGGTGTTCACCCGACGAGCCGACAAAGGACAACGTGAACCGGAAATAAGCCAGTTGCTGCCGCTGGAGCCCACGTTGTTGTCGGGTTCCGGGGCGTCTGGCTGGCACTCCCGCTCCCTTGCCGATTACACGATGCCGCCAGCCCCATTGTTCGCGGCGCTGCTGCGTAACCACATATTTGCCAGCGTTTTCCGCGCGTCGGCCGAAGCGATGGTTACGGAGAACGCGGCCCGCCTGGCCCTGATGCAACAGGCGGAGCAGGCGGTTGATGACCGACTTGAAGAGGTGGGCGGTCAGTTCCGATTGGTACGGCAGGACGAAATAACCAACGAACTGATGGACATTATTGTTGGCTTTGAGGCCCTCAAGAAGCCATCCGTTGTGCATTCCAGCAGTTTGTAGAATGCTCTCGGCTCCCATTTTTGATAACCTTTAGGTATTACCTAATAACCTGAATTGGAGGTGCGCAATGGGTCGGCTGGTCGCTGCAGGCGTGATGGTCTCCCTGGCGTTGCTGTCCGCGATGGCTCAGGCCCAAAGCAGTGAACGTGCGTTGATGTCAGAAGCGGTCGAACGCAGCATGTTGCAGGAGACAGTGCATCTTGACGGCGTCATCGAAGCGGTACAGCAAAGTACGGTGTCCGCCCAGACCAGCGGTACTGTCCGGAGTCTCCCCTTCGATGTTGATGATTCCGTGGCTGCCGGCGACCTGATTGTCCAGCTGGAGGACAGTGAACAGCGGTCCCGTCTGCGCCAGGCCGAGGCCGGGCTTGAGGAGGCCGAGGCGGCATTGGCGGATGCTGGGCAGCGCTTTGACCGTATTGAAACGGTACACGAGCGTGGCCTTGTGTCCCGGCAGGAATTCGACCAGGCCCGCAACAACCTTGCCGCTGCCAGGGCCCGGGTCGAGCGCGCCCGGGCTTCGGTTTCCGAGGCGCAGGAGCAACTCTCCTATACCCGTGTGCTGGCACCCTACGGTGGCATTCTTACCGAACGGCATGTCGAAGTCGGAGAAGCGGTCAACCCCGGCCAGCCGCTGCTCAGCGGCTTGTCCCTGGAGCAGCTCCGGGTTGTGGTGGATCTACCCCAGAAGTATGCCGAACTGGCCCGCATGGAGCGTCAGGCCCAGGTCACCCTGGCTGATGGCCGGGTGCTGGAAACCGGTGAGATGACCTTCTACCCCTATGCCGATCCGCAAACTCACACCTTCCGTCTGCGGATGCGACTGAGTGAGCCCAATGGCTCGCTGTTTCCCGGCATGCTGGTGAAGGTCAGTGTGCCGGTTGCCAGCCGCGAGACCCTGTGGGTCCCGTTCAGCAGCCTGATTCAACGCAGCGAGCTCCGGGCGGTATTTGTGCTCGATGATCAGGATCAGCCCAGGCTGAGGCAGGTTCGCACCGGGGTGCGGGACAATGGCCGGCTGGAGGTTCTTGCGGGCCTGAGCGAGGGCGAGCGGGTAGTCACAAACCCGTCTGTGCTGGTGGGCAGCGAGCGCCTGAATCCGCTTGAAAGAACGGGCGAGGAGTCGAGCCCGTGAGCCGTGATTTGCCGCCAGTTGGCCCCTCCGGCGCCATTGCCCGAGTCTTCCAGGACAACCACCTGACACCGTTGCTGGCCATTCTGGCGATCATTCTTGGCGTGCTGGCTGTGGTGGTCACACCCAAAGAGGAAGAACCCCAGATTGACGTCACCATGGCCGATATCATGGTGGCGTTTCCGGGCGCCAGCACCCGGGAGGTGGAAAGCGCGATCGCCACGCCGGCAGAACAGGTGATGAGCGAGATCAAGGGCGTCGAGCATGTCTATTCCGTGTCCCGCCAGGGCCAGGCGGTGATCACGGTGCAGTTCGAGGTGGGCATCCCGCGGCAGGAAGCCCTGGTCAGGCTCTACAATCAGGTGTATTCCAACCAGGACTGGTTGCCGCCCAACCTGGGCGCTGCCCAGCCGGTGGTCAAGCCCAAGGGCATTGATGATGTCCCGGTGATGACACTCACTCTCTATGATCCGGTCAACGGGCATACGGGGGAGGAACTGACTCGCCTGGCGCACATGCTGGAAGTCGCCCTGAAACGGGTCCCCGGCACCCGGGATGTCTATACCACCGGCGGGATCCCGGATCGGGTCGATATCCGGTTCGATCCGGCGTTGCTGGCGGGGTTCAACCTCACCATCGATGACATCCGGAACGCCCTGATGGCGGCCAACACCAGCAGCCAGGAGGCACGGATTGCCCGGGACAACCTGTCGATACCGGTCCAGGCCGGAACGCTGCTGGAAACCGTGGAGGATGTCCGGCGCCTTGTTGTGGGCATGCACAATGGCTCCGCGGTGTACCTGGAGGACGTGGCGCAGGTCCGCCGGGGAGGCACCGTGGCGGACCAGAGTGTAATGACCGGATTCGGGCCGGCCCGGGAAGCCGGCGTTGCTGGCCAGCCCGGCGAGGTTTATCCGGCAGTTACCCTGGCCATCGCCAAGAAGCCGGGCGAGAACGCCATCAATATCACCACGGCCATTGAAGAGCGTCTGGACCAGCTGCGCAATCGGGCCCTGCCGGAATCGGTGGAAGTGCTGGTCACCCGGGACTATGGCGTAACCGCCTCCCAGAAAGCCCGCAAACTGATTACCGATCTGATCTCCGCCACTTTGTGCGTTGTGCTGCTGGTGCTGGCGGCCATGGGCTGGCGGCAGGCCCTGATTGTCGGCATCGCGGTTCTGATTACCCTGCTGCTGACCCTGGTGTTCTCCTGGGCATGGGGATTTACCTTGAACCGGGTGTCCCTGTTCGCGCTGATATTCTCCATCGGCATCCTGGTGGACGACGGCATCGTCATCACCGAGAACATCAATCGTCGGATCCAGAACTCCCGTCGTGCGGTCAAGGACATCATCCCGGTGGCCGTGGATGAAGTGGGCACGCCTACCATCATGGCCAGTCTCACCATCATGGCGGCGCTGATTCCGATGGCGTTTGTCAGTGGCCTGATGGGCCCCTACATGAGCCCGATTCCGATCAATGCCTCCGCGGGTATGGTGCTGTCCCAGATTGTCGCCTTCGTGGTGGCCCCCTGGCTGGCTTTCAGGCTTCTCAAACACAAGAAGGGGCAGCGGGCTGCCGAAGCCGAGGAGGCGTCCAGCTCTGCGGATGGCGTCAGCCCGGTGTCCCTGCGGATTTTCCGGACCGTGCTCGGGCCATTCTTGGGGGATCATCCCTGGCGCCGCCGTTTGCTGGCACTGGGGGTGGTGGGTCTTACCCTCGTGGCTTCGTCATTGCCGGTGTTCCAGGCGGTGATCCTGAAGATGCTGCCCTTCGACAACAAGTCGGAACTGCAGGTTGTGGTCGACATGCCCGAGCGCACGCCCATGGAGCAGACCCAGCGAGTGTTGCTGGACATGGGCAGCTACCTGGAAACGGTGGCCGAAGTGGCCAACTGGCAAACCTACGCCGGCACCGCCTCACCCATCAATTTCAATGGCCTGGTGCGGCAGTATTACCTGCGTGGCGATCCCTACCACGGGGATATTCAGATCAATCTCATGGATGAAGAGAGTCGGGACCGGTCGTCCCATACGATTGCACAGTCCCTCCGGGACCCACTGACCGAAATCGGTGACCGGTACGGAGCCAGTGTGAAGATTGTCGAAGTGCCGCCCGGGCCGCCGGTACTCTCACCCGTGGTGGCCGAGATTTATGCGGTGGATGAAACCCGCCGGGCAGAGCTGGCCCGGCAAGTGGCCGAAGGCATGACCAGCGTCGATGGCCTGGTGGATATCGACACCACCCTGGAGGCACCCACACGGCAGTGGGAAGTGGTGGTGGATCGGGACCGTGCGGCACGGCTTGGTGTTTCCCAGGCCCAGGTGGTTGGTGTCCTGCAGACCGCCCTGGGGGGAACCGGGGTCAGCTTCCTGCATGATGATCATGCCAAATACCCTGTTCCGATACGGGTGATTCTGGGTGAAGGCGACAAGGCCCAGCCATCGGTGCTGTTATCGCTGAAGGTGCGGAGCCGCAGCGGCGCACTGGTTCCTTTGGCAAGCATTGCGGACGTACGCGAAGCCGACTGGATGGGGGCGATCTACCACAAGGATCTGCTACCGGTAACCTACGTGACGGCAGACATGGCGGGGGAGATCGATTCGCCGCTGTACGGCATGTTTGCCATGGTCGAGCGCCTGAACCAGCAAGCGGGGGCCCCGGAGCAGTATTTCATCGACCAGCCCCCATTGCCGGAAAAGGGCACGCTCAAATGGGACGGCGAATGGCAGATCACCTACGAAACCTTCAGGGACATGGGCGCGGCTTACAGTGTGGGTGTGTTCATGATTTTCGTGCTGCTGGTGGCGCAGTTCCGTTCCTATATTCTGCCGCTGGTGATCATGGCGCCCATCCCGCTGACCCTGATCGGCATCATGCCCGGCCATGCGCTGCTGGGGCGCGAGTTCACGGCCACCAGCATGATTGGCATGATTGCCCTGGCCGGGATCATCGTGCGCAACTCGATCCTGTTGGTGGTGTTTATCCGGCAGCTGATTGAGGAGGGTGTCGAGCTTGATGAAGCGGTGGTCCTGGCGGGTGCGGTGCGCATCAAACCCATCGCGTTGACGGCGATCTCGGCGATGGTGGGTGCTTACTTTATTCTGAACGACCCGATTTTTAACGGCCTGGCGATATCGCTGGTATTTGGCCTGGCCATGTCCACCTTATTGACCGTTCTGGTGGTGCCATTGCTTTACTACACACTGGCGCGTTGCAAGTGGGTGTGAACTAAATTGATTACGCCTGGCAGGGAGCCAGGGCGCTGTCGGAGCTGATGATCCGGTTACGTCCGGAATCCTTGGCGTGATAGAGGTACTGGTCGGCCCGGCCGATCAGGCTGCGCAGATCGGCGCCGTCCGGACCAAACTGGGCAATGCCGCCGCTGATAGTAAGGCCAATGGATTGGTCCTGATAGGGCACGGGGTGAGATTCAATCGCACCCCGGATCTTGTCTGCCACCCGATGAGCCTGGTCTGCCGTGGTGTTGGTGAGCAGAATGGCGAACTCCTCGCCACCCAGTCGGGTGGCCAGATCGGTCGCCCTGAGCGAAGCGCGCAGGGTGCTTGCAACGTGTCTGAGAGCGAGGTCGCCGGCCTCATGCCCGTGCTGGTCATTGACCTGTTTGAAGTGGTCGAGGTCGAACACGACCATGGAAAGCGGGGTTCCGTTGCGGAGGCTGCGTTTGCGCTCCTGTTCGAACACATCGCTGAGGCGCGCCCGGTTGGCGAGGCCGGTGAGGGCATCGGTCTGGGCCATTTTCAAGAGACGGGATTCGGACTGCTCCCGGGTGATCTCATAAATGTGCGAGAAGGCAAGAATGGTCAGTGACATCAGCGCCATATTGGCAATTGGCAGGGGCTGCATCATATCCGGCGCATCGTGATATTTGACAAAGAAGATCACGGCTGCCGTGCCCATGAACACGGCAGATACCAGCAGGCCCAGGCGCCGGCCCATCAGGAGGTGGGAAAGGATGGGAATCAACAGGACCCAGGCGAAGACCGTGGTGGTTGCCCGCGGTGATGTGAATGCGAACATCATGGTGATGCAGAATGGCAGGATAAAGGCGAGAATCCAGCGTTCCAGGTGTCTTGTTTTGCCAATCGCCCAGAGGATGAAAACCGAGTAGCACGCCATTCCAAGCTCGGCAAAGGCCAGGGGGTAATTCTCTCTCTGGACGTTGAGGGTAAAAAACAGCAGGCCGCTGATGGCGGTAAAGATCAGCAGCGTCTTCAGTACCGCTTTGCGATAAGGACGGGCAAGGTGCTTCTGTGACTCCTTGTAACTTTCCATGGGTCTGGTCTGGGTATCCGGCGCTCTGGGGCGATATGTACAAAGACAGTGCACATGCCGCAAGATCCGGGTATTAGATCAGAATTCGTGCAAAGTAACCGTCGATCTTCGACTAAAGTCTAGCGGGTGGGCCAGTAGCGCTGCATTTCCACGAACAGGAAGGAGGCACTCCAGGTGATCAGAACCAGGCCGGACAGTGCCTCTATGCCGGTGAGGAAACGCAGGATGCCGAAGGGTTCGACATCCCCATAGCCGACGGTGGTAAATGTGGTGAAGGAGAAGTAGACGCAGTCCAGGATGCTGCCGCTGAAATTGCCGCCAAGTTCGCCCCAGCCTTCGGCATGATGCATGAGGTAAAAAGCACCGGCAAAGATCCAGACTTGCAGGGTGTGTGCGGCGAGAACGCCGAATACGGCAGCAATCAGCCGGAACCGATGGCTCTGCCGCATTTTCGACAGGAGTCCGCTCAAATTAATCAGCACTTCGTGGTGGATCAGGACCACGACGGCAACGATCAACCCATTAATCAGCGTTGCGTTCAGGAGATTGACATGATGTTCTACTGCCAAGATAGATATTCTCCGTTGCCATGAATGGAGGATGCACCGCGTAAAATTGACGCAGGACCCAGGCTTGTCCGATCCGAAAACGAGCCTTGATTGTATAGTAGTCTGAACCTAACAGCCCGACGGGCTTTTTTTACCTTAGCTGGCCAGCAAGTAATGTCCAAACGACTCATTCCCGTATTGATTCTCGCCGTCGGTATCGCCGGTTTCATGATTCTCAAGATGACACGCCCGGAGCCTGCAGAGGTCAGTGCCACCGAGCGGAGTTGGCGTGTCCAGGTTCAGCAGATTGAGCCGGGCACACACACGCCGGTTTTGCCCCTGTACGGAGAGGTTCTTGCGCCTGAGCAACTGACGGTAACCGCCACCCTGGCAGGCCGTATCGGTGCCAGGCCTGTGACGGAGGGGCAGCGTGTCGGTGAGGGAGACCTTCTGGTGGCTCTGGATGAGGCCGATATCCAACCCGCCCTGGCTCAGGCCGAGGCTCAGGTAAACGATCTGAAAGCCCAGATCCGATCGGAGCAGGTGCGCTACCGGAACGACCAGACAGCGCTGGCCAGCGAGCAGGCGATTCTCGAGAACGCCCGCCGCCAACTGGAGCGCACCCGATCGCTGGTGAGCCGGAACCTGGCCTCCCGCGAAGCGCTGGAAGCGGCTACCGATGCTGCCGCACGAGCCGAGCTTACGGTGAATACCCGGCAGCGCGCAATTGAAGAGCACCCGGCTCGGCTGCAGAGCCTCGAGGCAAAATTGGCCCAGGCCGAGGCAAACCTGCTCAGCACGCGGCGGGATGCTGAGCGAGCCCGAATGGTTGCGCCTTTCGACGGCATAGTGACCGATATCCGGGTTGCCGAGGGAGATCAGGTAAGCCGAAACGAACCGCTGCTTTCGCTCTATCCCGTGGATGGTCTTGAACTCAGGGCCCGGGTCCCGGAGATGTTCCGTGGCGAGCTGCTGGATGCGCTGGCCCGCGGGGAAACCCTGACGGCCACCAGCGAGGGGGGGCAGCACCGGTTCCGGCTCACCCGCTTCGCCGGCACCAGCGATGCGTCCGGTACTGAAGCCATTCTTGAACTTGAGGGCGAGGCCGGGGGAATACGGCCGGGGGGGTTGTTGCCCGTGACCCTGGAGCGGGCCGCCCGCAGCAATACCGTGTCGATTCCGTTCAGCGCCCTCTATGGTGCCGACAGCGTCTATCTGATGTCCTCAGATGGCCGGATGGAGCGCGCCCGGATCGAGCGCATTGGCGAAGCCCGGGGCAGCAATGGTGAGCGTCGCCTTCTGGTGTCTGGCGAAGCCCTGGTGCCTGGCGCGCAACTGATTACCACCCACCTGCCCAATGCACTGACCGGCCTCAAGGTGGATGTCGCGGATTCCGGAGTTTCGGCGCAATGAGGCGGAAAACAGGCGTCATCGGTTTTTTTGTTCACCATCGGGTCGCTGCCAACCTGGTGATGCTCGTCATGCTGCTGGGTGGCGCACTGGCGCTCACCCGCATGAATATCCAGTTTTTCCCGACCTTTGCCCTGGACGTGGTCAGTGTTCGCGTGGTCTGGAGTGGAGCCTCCGCCGAGGACGTCGAGCAGGGCATCACCAACCCCCTTGAACAGCGTCTGCGAAGCGTCGATGGTTTGAAGAAAATGACCTCCACCTCGGCCCAGAGTGTCTCGTCCATCACGCTTGAGTTCGAGGAGGGCACCAACCCGATCCAGGCCCTGGATGACGTGCGCCAGCAGGTGGACGAGTTCACCAACTTTCCGGCCGAGGCGGAGGAGCCCCAGGTCACCCGCATTGAACGTTATGAACCGGTGGCCCGATTGCTGGTTTACGGGGATGTCGATCGCAGTGAGTTGCGGCAGATGGCATACCGGTTTGAAGATGAACTGCTCCAGCGCGGCATTGACCGGGTGTCGATCCGGGGCCTGCCGGAACAGCAGATCAGCATTGATGTACCGGTGGAGCGGCTCGAGACACTGGGGCTTTCACTGGAACAGATTGCCGAACGTGTGGCGGCCATTTCCCGCGACCTGCCCGCTGGCATGATGGCGCAACAGGACGCCACCCGGGAATTGCGCGCGGTTGAGCAGCGACGCAGCCCGCAGGAATTCGAAAACATTCCGGTGCTCAGTGGTGAGCGGGTTCAGCTCCATCTTGGCGATGTGGCCATCATCCGTCAGGAGGCCCGTGAGAGCCAGGTAACGCTGGAAAAGGACGGCAAGCCGGCGGTTGAGCTGCAGTTGCAGCGATCGGAAAACGGCAATTCGCTGGAAGCGGCCAAAGTCCTGGAAAACTGGCTGACGGATACTCGGCCGGTGCTGCCGCCAACGGTGGAAATGGAGGTGTACGACGAGACGTGGCAACTACTGGATGATCGTATTTCCCTGTTGGTGAAAAACGGTCTGGGCGGGCTGGTGCTCGTGATCTGTCTGTTGTACCTGTTTCTGCCCGGTCGGGTGGCCCTGTGGGTGGCCATCGGTATTCCAACAGCGTTTCTGGCGGCCATGGCGGTGCTCTGGCTGATCGGTGGCTCCATCAACATGATTTCCCTGTTTGCCCTGATCATGGCTCTGGGGGTAATCGTCGACGATGCCATTGTGGTTGGCGAGGATGCCGATGCCCATGCCCGGATGGGAGAGGAGTCCATTTATGCCTCGGAAGGTGCGGCCAAGCGCATGGTCTGGCCGGTGTTGGCCTCTTCATTGACCACCGTTGCGGCCTTCATGCCCCTGTTGGTGGTGGGCGGTGTCATTGGCAATATCCTGGGCGACATACCACTGGTGATGATCTGTGTTCTGGTTGCCTCGCTGCTTGAGTGTTTTATCGTGTTGCCCGCGCACCTGCGCCACGCCTTTGTGCCACGGCGTAAGAAAAAATCTCAGGCGTCGGAGCCGAGAAAGCCGGGCCCGATTGAACGTTTCCGGCAGGGCTTCGAACAGCGGTTCGACCGGTTCCGGGAAGGCCGGTTCCGGCGCTTCTCCCGCTACAGTCTTCAGCATCGAGGCGCCACGGTCGCCAGTGCCCTGGCCCTGGCCATCGTGACGATCGGCCTTCTGGCCGGCGGCCGCCTGGGTTTCAACTTTTTCCCGACCCCGGAGCCGTCGGTGTTCTATGCCAACGCCAGCTTTGTGGCCGGTACTGATCGCGGCACCGTGGATAATTTCCTGACCCAGATGCAGCGAACGCTCAATGAGACGGAAGAAGCCCTGGGTGGCGATTTCATCCTTCACGCCGTGACGACACGGGGTGCAACCCAGGGCGCCGAGGGCAGCTCCCGAAGTGGTGACGAGCTGGGCTCAATGATGATCGAACTGGTGCCTTCCGACCGCCGTTCGGTGCGCAACCCGGAATTCATCACCGAGTGGCGCAGCCGGCTGGAGACCCCCGCCGGGCTGGACAACCTGACGATTTCCGAGCGCCAGGCCGGACCTCCTGGCCGCGACGTCAACGTGAGGCTGACCGGTGAGAACGCTGAACGGCTCAAGCAGGCCGCCGACGAACTGGGGCAGGCGCTGTCGACGCTGCCTGGCGTGCTTGATGTGGAAGATGACATGCCCTGGGGGCGGGCGCAGCTGATTTACCAGGTCAGTGCCTATGGTGAGGCGTTGGGGCTGACCACGTCGGATCTGGGTCGCCAGCTCCGGGCGGCCTTTGATGGCCGTATTGCCCAGATCTACCAGGATGGCCGGGATGAAGTGGAAGTTCGTGTACAGCTGCCACAGGATCAGCGCGAGCGGCTTTCGACCCTGTCACGCATCACCATCCGGGTTCCGGACGGTCGTTTTGTGCCATTGACCCAGGTTATGAACCTGGATCACCGGCAGGGTTTCCAGGCCCTGCGACACGCTGAAGGACGACTGGCCGTTGAGGTGACGTCCGGGCTGAATACCCGGGTCAGCACCACTGACCAGATCCTCACCAGCCTCGAGGCCGAGGCCCTCCCCGACATCGCCAGTCGTTATAACGTGCGATACAGCTTTGAGGGCCGGGCGGCCGACCAGCGGGAAACCCTGGGTGATATGCAAACCGGCCTGGTTATCGGGCTGGCGCTCATGTACGTGGTGCTGGCCTGGGTGTTTGCGTCCTGGAGCCTGCCGCTGATTGTCATGGCCATCATTCCCTTTGCCCTGGTGGGCGCACTGCTGGGCCACTGGCTGATGGGGCTGCAGCTGACCATTCTCTCTCTGTTTGGCCTGTTCGGTCTGTCCGGGATTGTGGTCAATAACGCGATCATTCTCGTAGCCTTCTATAACCAGCAGCGGAAAAAAGGGCTCGACATCACCGATGCGCTCAACGAAGCGGCGGTACAGCGGGTTCGGGCAGTGATGCTGACATCGCTGACAACGATCGGTGGTCTTCTGCCCCTGTTGTTCGAGACGTCCCTGCAGGCCCAGTTCCTGATTCCCATGGCCACGTCCATCGCGTTTGGTCTGGGGCTTTCGACCCTGCTGGTGTTGCTGGTGGTTCCTGCCTTGCTTTCTTGGCTGGAGCAATTCCGGGAATGGCGCGCACGGCGGCATGGCGACATGGCAGAGCCGATCGGGGCGCCCGAGTGACAGGACAAGCATGGTGGATTCTTTGCTATCGGCCCGAGGCCTGAACAAGCAGTTTCGCAGCGGCGATGAGCCGGTGCCGGTGCTTACCGATTTTTCGTTGCAACTCGGTGCGGGTGAATCGCTGGCGCTGACAGGTCGCTCGGGGTCCGGCAAAAGCACCCTGTTGAACATCCTGTGCGGCCTGGAAAAGCCCGATTCGGGCACTGTTCAGGTGCTCGGAGAAACATTTGATGCCCGGTCAACGGAGGCCGCAAGCAAGGCTGACGCGCGCTGGGGCGGTCTTCGCCGACAGCAGATCGGTGTGGTGTTCCAGGAAGCCAATCTGATGCCTGCCCTGTCGCTGCTGGACAATGTGCGTTTTCGGGCCCGGCTTGCGGGTCAATCCGAGGACGATTGCCGGGACTGGCTGGAGCGACTGGGCATTGGCGAGCTTGCCGACCGCTTTCCGGATCAGGTGTCCGGCGGGCAGCGCCAGCGTGCGTCGCTTGCCATGGTCTTTGCCATGAAGCCGGCCCTGATTCTTGCCGATGAACCGACCGGCAGTCTTGACCGGCATACCGCCGAGGCGGTAATCGGGCAGCTTTTCGAGCTGCAGGCCCGTCACGGTTGCGGACTGATCCTCGCCACCCACGATCCCGAACTGGCGACCCGCTGCAGCCAGCACCTGGATCTGCGCCATCTGCCAGAAAACTGAGCCCGCGATGACTCTTCCGGCCGCCCTGTTCAGCCACTACCGTCGCCATCCTCTCCAGTTGCTGGCCCTGGCCACCATGATTGTGCTTGCCACCATGCTCTGGACAGGCGTCCACCATCTCACCAGCCAGGCCCGGGCCAGTCTCGACCAGAGCGAGTCGGCGGTGGCGGAGCGCCAGCAGGTGGCTCGCACTGATGGTAGCCCCGTGACTGTGGACGACTTCGTGCAGCTGCGTCGAGCCGGGCTTTGTGTCATGCCCTGGCTGGAGGTCTCCGAGCCGGAAGGCGGTCGAGTCGTGGGTGTCGACCCTCTGGCAGCGGGCTGCTTCCAGACCCCCGGAGAGCAGGAGTCGCCCTGGGGTGGGGAGCTGGATGGCCGGCCTTTTGTGGATATTAGTGAAGCGGCGGAACTGGCCCGTGAGCAGGGCAGCGAATTGTCGCTGCTGGTATCCGATGACCACAGCAAGGCCGATCTACCCCCCGGCTATCAGCTGGTGCCGTTCAGCGTTGGCCCGGCTACCGGGGAACTGGGTGACAGTTTCCTGTTGAATCTGGATGCCCTCGGGGTCATGGTTCTCCTCATTACCGCTTTGCTGGTGCGAAGTGTTTACCTGCTCGGCCTGGCCCAACGTCGCGACAGCTTTGCCCTGTTGCATCGGTTTGGCGTTCCCCAGGGCCGGGTGAACCGCTTGCTGGTTGTCGAGATCCTCTTGCTGGCTGCGGTTTGTGTCCTGCCCGGAATCTGGCTTGGCCGCTGGTTGGCGGCTGGTCTGGGCAGCGGCTTCGGGCAGGCGCTTGAGGGGCTCTTCGATCAGCCGTTATACGCAGGCCAGGGCGGGAGCTGGCTGGTGCCGCTTGTCACCATGATGGCCGTGATTCTGGTTGCTTGTCTGGCGGATTTCCTCCGGCCAATTTTCCGGGGGCTTGTGGGAGGCGGCCGCCGATATGGCGGACTGGTGTTGTTGGTGCTGATCGCAGGCCTCGCCTTGACGGTTTGGGTCACCGATCTTCTCTGGCTTTTCATTGCCGTGGCCATGGTATTCGTGGCTGCGGGAATTCTCGCGCCCAGGCTGATTGCCTCGCTTGCAGACTGGCGGTCCGGCCACGACAGGGATCTGCAGGCACGCTGGCGCCATCGGGAGCTTGCCGTGCTGGCTCGTCGCCTGGCCTTGCCATTGGTAGCCCTGCAGTTCGCCATGGCGATGGTCCTGGCAGTGCAGGCACTGGTTACGACTTTTGAAAGCACGTTTGACCGGTGGCTGGCGCAGAGACTGGAAGCGGACTATTACGTTGAAGTCCCGGAATCAGCAGATGCGGCCCTGGCACTCGACTGGCTCGCTGAACAGCCGGGGCTCTCTGCTTCCGGACTGTGGCACCGGGTCATTCGCGGTCGGGCAACCCTGCCGGGCGGCGAGGATGAGGAAGAAACCAGGGTAGACGTCTTTGCCATCGGTCCCGTTGGCCCACTGGTGACCGGTTGGGAGTTGTTTGAATCAGCGCCGCAGCCCTGGCAGCGACTGCAACAGGGCCAGGGCGTGATGGTGAATGAACAGCTGGCGCGCCGGCAGGATATAGCGGTCGGACAGACATTGACGGTCCTTTTCGGAAGCCAGTCCTTCAAACTTCCGGTACTGGCCATTTACCCGGACTACGGCCGTCCAGCTGGCGAGATCCTGATTCATCCGTCGGTTCTTCCAGTGGAGTTCGAAACCGGCTTCCAGAGCCTGTCAGTTTCGCCGGGCAATCTCTCCATTGAGGCAGTGACCGATGGATTAAAAGGGGTATGGCAGGTCGAGGCGTTGACGGTCCGGGACAACCGGGCGATTGGAGAGCTCGCCTCTGCCATTTTCGACCAGACCTTTCTGCTGACTCGGGCCATGACCACCCTGACCTTGATACTGGCGGCTATCGCCCTTCTGATGATGGGCTGGGTCTTTTTCTCGACCCGTGCCTGGTATTTCCGGCTGCTTGTGGTGTGGGGGCTGTCACGAAGGCAGGCGTCGGCTCAATTGGTCCGGTTGTCAGTGTCGTTGACCGGTGCCATTGCCTTGCTGGCCCTGCCACTGGGTGTCTGGCTGACCTGGGTGCTGGTGCATCGGATCAATCCCATTGCGTTTGGCTGGTCCCTGCCCATGGCCGTCTACCCGGGGTTCTGGCTGGAGCTTGGTGTGCTCAGCATGCTGATCGGTCTCAGTATCGCCTTCCTGATGAGCCGGCAGCTGAAATCTCCGACGGTTGCGCCGGTTAACGCCAATGCCGTGGTTGGAGGTGAGCGATGAGACGCTGGATGGTCATCTGGTTGCTGTTGCTTCTGGCAGGGTGTTCGGAACCACAGCAGGAGTCAGGGTTCGCCGGACTTGCAGGCATCGCGGATAACGAATCCGGTGTGCCCTTTCTACAGCCAGGGCCGGGAGACCGGCTGTCGTTTCCCGAGGATTATGGCCCCCACCCGCAGCACCGGATCGAATGGTGGTACCTGACCGCCAATTTGAAGACGGTCGATGGCGAGCCCCTTGGCCTGCAATGGACCCAGTTCCGCCAGGCAATCAAGCCGAGGCCGGCAGACGCTGAGCCCCCGGACGCAAATAACTGGCCCCTTGAAGCGGCCTGGATGGCCCACGCGGCAGTAAGCTTTGATACCCGGCACTACTTCGCAGAGAAGCTGGCCCGGGGCGACGTTGGCCACGCCGGAGCCCGGGCAGAGCCGATCGCGGTGTGGCTGGACGACTGGCAGCTTGAGGCTGAACCCGGGCATGGTTCATGGCGGCTGCAGGTCGCGGCGGATGGCTGGTCCTACGATTTGACCCTGAGCATCACCGGAAAGCCGGTAGCTCACGGCGATCAGGGTTTCAGCGCCAAATCCGCCGATGGCGAGGGTTCCATGTATTTCAGTCTGGTGGACCTTCAGATCGACGGCAGGGTCACCCTGGGCGATCAGACGTTGGACGTCAGTGGGAAGGGTTGGTTTGACCGGGAGTGGAGCAGCCAGTTTCTGAAATCCGGCCAGCAGGGCTGGGACTGGTTTGCGCTGCACCTGGATTCGGGCGACAAACTGATGGCTTTCCAGCTTAGGGAAGAAGACGGTGGCTTTCGTGCCGGAACCTGGATTCCGGCTGATGGCGAGCCCATCGCTCTTGGCGCCGATCAGCTCAGCCTTAGGCCATTAACCCAGGGCGACGGTTATCCCAGTGCATGGCGTCTGGAAGTGCCAGACTTTGGCCTGAACCTGGAGGTGGCTGCGCCAGCGGGGGATTATCGAAACAACGGGCTCTACCCGTACTGGGAGAGCCCGGTGTCGGTATCCGGCAGCCATGGTGGCGTGGGCTACATGGAACTGACCGGATACGGCGAGTGAACTGCACCGTGACCGGTGTTACTCGACCGCGGTCGCCCCAATCCGGTGGATGCTCAGATCCGCTCCGTTGAACTCTTCCTCTTCGGTCAGGCGCAGGCCGGAGATGGCGTTGATTGCGCCATAGACAATCAGGCCGCCGACAAAGGCCACAACCACGCCGGCCACTGAGCCGATGATCTGCGACATCAGGCTGACGCCGCCAAGGCCTCCCAGCGCTTCCTGGCCGAAAATGCCGCAGGCAATCGCGCCCCAGACACCACAGACACCGTGCAGGGGCCAGACACCCAGAACATCGTCCAGCCGTTCGATCTTGGCCTGCGCCCATTCAAACAGGTAAACGAAGATGGCGCCTGCTACGCCGCCAGTTACCAGGGCGCCCACCGGATGCATCAGGTCAGAGCCGGCACATACCGCCACCAGTCCCGCTAGCGGGCCGTTGTGGATAAAGCCCGGGTCCTTGCGGCCCAGCAGCATGGAGACGAGGATGCCGCCGACCATGGCCATCAGGCTGTTCACGGCCACCAGGCCGCTGATGCCGTCCAGGGTCTGGGCCGACATGACGTTGAAGCCAAACCAGCCGACGGTCAGAATCCAGGCGCCCAGGGCGAGGAAGGGGATGTTGGAGGGGGCAAAGGCCACCACCTTGCCGTTGCGGTAGCGCCCATTTCGTGCACCCAGAACCAATACGGCCGCCAGGGCGATCCAGCCGCCCACCGCGTGCACTACAACGGAGCCGGCAAAGTCGTGGAAGGATGCACCAAACTGGTTCTCCAACCAGCCCTGGAAACCATGGTTGCCGTTCCAGATCAGCCCCTCAAAGAAGGGATAGATAAAGGCGACAATCAGGCCTGAGGCAATCAGCATCGGGTAGAACTTGGCGCGTTCGGCAATACCGCCGGACACGATGGCGGGAATGGCCGCGGCGAACGTCATCAGGAAGAAAAACTTCACCAGATCATAGCCGTTGGCAGCGGTGAGCTCGGCGGCGCCGCTCATGAAATGGCTGCCGTAGGCGATGTAATAGCCGATAAAGAAGTAGGCCACGGCGGAGATGCCGAAGTCGGTCATGATCTTGACCAGGGCATTGACCTGGTTCTTGTGGCGAACGGTGCCCACTTCCAGGAAGGCAAAGCCGGCATGCATGGCCAGCACCATAATGGCGCCGACAAGGATGAACAGCGTGTTGGCGCTTTCAGTCAGGGTGTGTACTGCACTCGTGATGTCCACGGGTTTTCGCTCCTGATGTTGTGTGTCCGGCCTCTATCGGGCCGTTTACGTTGGCTTGTGCATTGTTGAGGTGCAGCTGAAGCAAGAGCTGTTCCAAAACAAGGCATATCAAGAGCTGAAGGGCAGTTGAGGGGGCTTTCAGAAATACGAGGTACTATTTTCAGTCTGATAATGCACTAATTATGTGCGTTTTAGCGTACAGCGCACCAAATTAGAGTGCGCTTACCAACTGATTTCGTTTGGTGTCGAGCTGTCGGATTCGATCCCGAGGTTGGAATCGACATCATCCGATTCGGACTGGATCAGCTCCCGGAGGCGCACTTCCTGTTCCTGCATCGGGCCGGAGAGATCAATGATGATTTCCACGCGCCGGTTCTTTGCGCGGTTCTCAGCAGAGGTGTTGGGGACTCGCGGCTCGGTATCCGCCAGACCGGTGACGGACAGACGGGTGGGTTCCACCTGGTCCCGGGCGACCAGAACGTTGGCAACGGCGGCTGAACGGGCGGCGGAGAGGTCCCAGTTACTGTAAAAACGGTCGGTCCGGATAGGCACGTTGTCGGTGTGTCCCTCGATCGTCAGGTCACCGGGAATGTCGTCAATCACCTCCGCCATATCCAGCAGCAGGCCCTCGAATTCCCAGGTCAGCTGAGCCGAGCCCGAAGGGAAAGAACCTTTTTCCTCAACCCGAATCACGATTCGCCGCTGATCCTCGCTCACATTGATGCGCCCATCGGCGATTGCCGGCTCCAGGACTTTGAGGATATCGTCCATGGTTTCCTGCATCTGTTCCTCCATGGCGGCTTCAACGGCCATGTCGGTGGGGCTCTTCAGGGTCTGGAGCTCCGGCGCTTCGTCCGTAGTGGTCTGTTTGACTTCGTTGACCACGGTGGGCTCTGGCGGCGCCGGCGAAAACTTGTCGAAAATGGGGCTGGTGCCCTTCGGGATCTCCAGGGCCGGTACATCCCGCTGGACGCCAAAGGCTTTGGACAGTTCACCGGCAATCTGCTTGAACTTCTGGGCGTCGATCTCGGAAAAGGACAGCAGCAGAACAAAGAAGCACATCAGCAGGGACATGAGATCGGCGAAGGTGACAACCCAGGCGGGAATTCCCGGTTTTTCCTCTTCTGGCAACTCGTCCATGATTACGCGCCTTCCGGTTCAGCCACTTTTTCACGTTCCTTGGGCGGCAGGTAGCTGGAGAGCATCTGCTCGATGATGCGCGGGTTGGTACCCTCCTGGATGGCAACCAGGGCATCAATATAAAGCGATTGCATGCGCGCTTCCTCTGTCATGCGCAGAGAGAGCTTGTCGGCAATCGGGGTGGCAATCATGGTGGCAATCATGGCGCCATAAAGCGTGGTCAGCAGGGCAACGGCCATGGCCGGGCCGATGGATTTCGGGTCTTCCATGTTCGACAGCATCTGAACCAGACCGATCAGCGTGCCGATCATGCCCATGGCCGGCGCCACGTCCGCCATGGCTGTGAAGACCTTGGCGCCGGAGCGGTTGTGGTCGAGGGTCATCAGGCGCTCCTTGTTCAGGAGCTCCTTGATGGTCTTGCCGTCCTGCCCGTCCACCAGCATCTGGATACCCTGGCCAAGGAACGGGCTGCTGATCTCTCTGTCTTCCAGCCCCAGAACCCCTTCTTTCCGGGCCACATTGGCAATATCCACCAATTCTTCAATGCTTGCCTGGGTTTCCGGCAACTTAAATTTGAAGGCGCGAGCGGCCGCTTTAAAGGCTCCGAAAAACTGGGCAAAGCTGAACTTGGCGAGAACAACCAGCAGGGTGCCGCCAACAACGATCAGCAGGGATGCCGGGTTGATAAACACCGCCGGAGAGACGCCAAGAATAACTGCCGAGGCAATGAGCAAAATTGCGCCAACAAGACCGATAAGAGTGGCGAAATCCACGGTATCTCCAGATTTGGTTTGAGCAAGACTGAGAAAGGGGTGTGAGATTACCCTCAGATCAGAATTTAATCAATTCGTCTGATGGGTTCTTTCCAGTTCTTCCTGCTGTTCTTTCCAGGCAGCATAGCGGTGAATATCGGACTCCACCAGCTTCAGGCACAGCGCAACAACGCCCGCGTCGTCCACCAGACCGAATCCGAAAATCAGGTCGGGAATCACATCAAGGGGGTTCATCACGTAGATCAGCGCGCCGGCCACCGCTGCGATCGTTTTCCACGGAACGCTCCGGTAATTGCCGTACCAGTAATCGCGGATCATCGAAAACATCAGCTTGATGTCGGCGCTGAAGCGAGACAGTTTGCCGCTTTCTTTCACTTTCTCTTCAATACTGCGCTGGCGGTCGAGCAGCGTTTCCAGATCCGCCCGATGCACCTTGCCCGCTTCGGCGTCCAGCTGTTTCCGGGCGTTTTTCTGGTTGAACAATGCCATCGAGAGGGTTCCTCACTTGCTTGCTGCCTGAGTGCTCATGATCGCGCAGCTTCGCCGTCAATGCCAATGACAAGGCGTTTATCGGTGCTTGTACTGGGTCGGACAATAGCCGCGGTCTACACCCTCAGGTCGTAACTGGCGATGTTTGGTGTTGCGCCCGGTTACCCGCTTTCGCCAGAGCCGGAAGCTACCGGGCTTGAGCTCACGACGCATCAGGCGGATAACATCCTTTTCGCGAAGGCCATAGAGGGCTTCTATGGCCTCGAAGGGTGTGCGGTCCTCCCACGCCATCTCGATGATGCGGGAGAGCTCCGCCGGTCCAAACTGCTCTGACATGGGGTTTCTCTGTTTGACTAACGTGTTCCCAGAGTACGTTTGAGCTGGCCAGTCGTCTCACCCGGCTGGTCTATTGGTAGTGCCTGTGCAGCCGGGCCGGGATTTGGGCCAGCTGTTTGTCTACCAGTGTGCGCATGGCGTGGGCGATTGGCCGGGTATCCAGCTCTGGCTCAAGCACATTGAGCAGATAGGCGACGGCCTCTGCCGTGGCCAGGCGGTGTTCTCCGGGCGCCTTTCGGATGGCGTAGGCGGAGGCCGGCGGACTGGCGAAATGGAAACGCGGCAACGCAGAGAGTTCCGGGTTCTGGTGAAGGATTTTGGCGGCCTTGCGCCAGGTGCCGTCCAGGACGATCCAGTGATCGAACTGGCGTACGTCTGAGGTTTCGAGCGCCTCACTGCCGGGCCCCGGAAACAGCAGGGCCGGGTGATGACTGCCGGCGACGGAATCAAACCCGGCCTGATGGAAATCGCCCGGCATTTCGCCTGTGAAGAGCCTGAGATTTGCGAGGCACCGGATGAGGATACGAACGGTACCCTTGGCATGGCCGACCTCGGTCGGGTGCTGCAGTATCGTCACCCCCGTGCGGTTTCGCACGGGGGCACACGCTTCGCAAACACAGATATTCGGATGCATGCCGCAATCGGCGCAAATCGGTCTGGGCAACCCCTGTTACCCCACGAAAATACGCTTCGCCAGACCGGCCCCGCGCCAGCCCTGAATGGCCAGGGTGCTGACCAGTCCACCGATCATTGCGCCCACGACACCGCAGGTGAGGATATCCTGGCCGGTAAGGTAGAGCCCGGGGATGTCGGTCTTGGGTCTCAGCCACTCCTGTTCGAAGCGCTCGGGGTTGTGGTCCAGCCCGTAGAGCTCGCCCCGGCCGTAACGGCAGAACCAGGCGGTGGAGAGCGGCGTTGAGGTTTCCACGTAATCCACTTTTCCGCGCAGCTGGGGCAGTTTCTCGTACATCACTTCCAGCAACTGGTCGGTGATTTTCTGCTTCAGGGCCTCATAGTCGTCGCCCCGCTTGCCCCAGATGGTGTCCTGCCAGGGCTCGAACATCTCCCAGGTCGTCGGGGCGACGATCTCGATGGTAGAGGTGCCTGGCCAGCGGTTCTGGTAATCCGGATCCTTGGCTGCCGGAAAGGAAATGTAGACCACCGGGAACTCGGTGTTGTCCGGGTCATCCAGAAACTGTTGCACGTTGCCATCGTGGTCCGCGCTGGGATAGATCCAGAAATTGGTCCGCGGCAGGCCCAGTGCCTCCGGTGTGCCCTTCAGGCCAATGTAGAGGCCGATGTGGGGCATGGAGGGAATGATGTGCTGGCGTTTACTTTTGTAGCCGATCTTCTCCGCGGACTCGGCGGGCAGCAGTTTTTCGAAAGTGTTGATAACTCCGGCGTTGCTGATGACCAGGGGTGCCCGGATTTCCTCGCCATCGGCCATGCGCACGCCGGTTGCCCTGCCTTTCTCCACCAGGATGTCGGTGACGTCGGCGTAGGTAAAGACTTCACCGCCGGGTTGCTGGATAACAGGGATAATGGTTTTGGCAATTTCCGACGCGCCGCCGACGGGGTAAAAGCCACCGTAGAGGTAATGTTTGGCAATCAGCGCATGGACCATAAAGCTGGATTGCATCGGCGTGACGCCGCAGTCGCCCCATTGGCCGGTGATAGCGCCGATCAGTTCCTGATTGTCGGTGAGCTCGCTAAGCACCTCCCACGTGGTCTTGTTGAAACAGTCAGGCAGGGCAACATCCAGCCCTTTGTTGATAACCGGGCTCAATATGTCGGGGGCGAGCTTGGAGAGTGTGTACCACTGCATGCCGTCTGCCACCTTGCCCAGCAGCTTTACATACTGGTCGATGGCTTCTTGTTCATCGGGAAAGGCATCGAGCAGGGAGAGACGCAGCCCTTCCTTGCCGGCGCGCAGATTCACGACCTTTTCGCCCAGGAAGAAACGGTCGTAGTTCTCGTCCATGGGGGCCCATTCCAGCTTGCCGTCGGTGATGTAATCGAACAGCCTGCGGCCCAGGGTGTGGGGAGAGCCCATGTCGCCGATGTAATGGACGCCTACGTCCCATTCGTAGCCGTTGCGAGCGTAACTGTGGGTGTAGCCGCCGGCCGTGTAATGCTGCTCAAGCACGAGGACTTTCTTGCCCGCCTTGGCCAGGCAGGCTGCGGTGGTCAGGCCGCCGATGCCGGAGCCAATTACGATGGCGTCGTAGGGGCCTTTCAGGCGATTGGCCCGGTAACGGGTACCGATCCTGATCGTACTGGGCTTCAGTTTCTGAGAAGACGGACTGTTCACTTCAGTGCTTTTTACCACCATGCCTTACCCCACATTTCCGGATTGGCCCAGTTCTCTGGATTGTTCCAGGCCCGTTTGTGGTTGTAAGTATCCAGATTGTAGGTGTACAGCGTGAGTGCGCCGTTATCATTTTCCAGTTCGGCATGGCGACGGAAGCCGAGGCCGATGAAATCCGTAAAGGCCCAGCCTGGCGCTTCGCCAACCAGCACCGCGATCTGATGTGTTCCGTAGTTTCTTAGCTGGCCCAGCAGCAGGGCGCCTTCATCATGAGGCAGGTGCTCCAGAGTGCCGGTTATCAGTGCCAGGTCTGCAACCCGGTCGATATGCAGCCTGGCATTGGGGTCGATGGTGTCGAGAGTTCGAACATCGACGCCATCCTGGTGCTTCTGCCACATCCGCGATATTTCGGTTGCGAGGCTGCCGCAACTCAGCAGGGTTGCCGGTGAGCTGGTTTCGATGATGCGGGCCAGTGTCTCCCGTGCTAAATCCGAGTTGCTGTTGTCCGTTATTTCTGCCATGGCGATTCGCCTTTTACTACAGGGGCCAGTCTGCCGCATCCACTGTGTGTAAGCCTACGGGCTGATCCGCATGCCCGCCCCAGCGGTCAATAAAGGTGCCGGTGGGATCGTACTGCTGCGTTTGTTTTTCGAGGTTGAACTGCCGCAGGCCTCTCGGGTCCGCCCCTACGCCAGCCAGGTACTGCCAGTTGCCGTAGTTGCTCCCTACATCATAGTCGATCAACTGCTCCTCAAACCATGCCGCTCCGTAGCGCCAGTCCAACCCGAGTTCGTTGATGAAGCAACTGGCGACCAGTTGTCTGGCCCGGTTGCTCATGTACCCGGTTTCCCGCAGCTGGTTCATGGCGGCATTCACGATGGGATATTCGGTGTTGCCCTGGCACCAGGCCTTGAAACGATGGCCGTAGAAGGTGCCATGCCGACTTTTACGCTGGACGCCGTCCCGGCGGAACAGGTTGGCACCATGTTTCAGGGCGTACCAGTAGAAGTACTCCCGCCAGAGGAGCTCAAACCAGAGCCAGTAGGTGGATTCGTTTTTGGTCTCGCTGGCTTCGTATTCGGTGATGGTTTCCGCTACTTCCCGGACCGAGAGACAGCCGTTGGCCAGCCAGGGTGAGAACTTGGAGGAGGCATCCCAGGTGTCCAGGGCGTTCCGGGTTTCTTTGTAGCGGTCAATGCTGTGGTTGCCGTAGAGGAACTCCCGCAGCCGCTCCAGGCCAGCGGCTTCACCACCCATGAACTGCAACGGATGCACCGGTTCCGGTATCGGCGGGCAGTCGCCCCGATTGTCCTCCGGGAAGCCCGGCGGTGGCGGCAGGGCCGTCAGGGTTCGGATTCGCAAGCGCTCTGAACAGCGATCTCCGGTTTTCTCCAATTTCTTGCGGAACTGGGAGAAGGTATCCGGCAACTCCTCGAGGGCCATCGGCAGGGAGCCCTCGGTGAACAGGCTCAGAGTCTCGAATTGTTGGAAAACAGCCTTGGGCAGCTTGTCCTTGATGGCTTGCCACTGACCGGCCTCCTGGGTACCCGGAAGCCGGGAGCGGACAACCCGTTCAATGCTGTGAGCGTGCGCAAGTTGCGGAATGACCGTTTCCGGCTCACCAAAGGCGATGTGGAGCCGCTGGCCCAGTGGTCGAAGGCTACGCTCCAACGCCATCAGGCTCTGCCAAAGAAAGCGCCACCGATGCCCCCCCATGGCCTTGCTCTGCAGGGGGCCGGGCGCAAACCAGCGCGGATCGACCACATAGAGGCAGAGCAGCATGTCGGACTTCGAGGCTGCCAGCAACGAAGCGTTGTCGTGCAGGCGAAGATCCCGCGTAAACCAGTAAAGCGTGCGCAACGTAAGAGCTCCTCTCTCGGTATCTGTCAGCTGTGAGAAGATACGAGCCAGTTCCGAAAAAGATTTCGCCACCCATATGGTTGCGCACTTCGTCTAGAATGAACGACAGCCGGCACATCGTGGCGTCAAATCCAAAACACAGATCCGAATTCAACAGGAGTCCGACAGTGATTAAATCCCGTGCAGCGGTGGCTTTTGAAGCCAACAAACCGCTAGAAATTGTCGAAGTCGATGTGGCGCCGCCCCAGGAGGGCGAGGTTCTGGTGCGCATCGTTGCCACCGGTGTTTGTCATACCGACGCCTACACCCTTTCTGGTGCTGACCCTGAAGGCCTGTTCCCGACCATTCTGGGCCACGAAGGTGGCGGAATTGTCGAGGCGGTCGGACCCGGCGTCAAAAACCTGGAAGTGGGTGACCACGTGATTCCGCTCTACACGGCCGAATGCGGCGAGTGCAAATTCTGCACCTCGGGCAAGACCAATCTCTGTGGTGCCGTTCGTGCGACCCAGGGCAAGGGCGTGATGCCCGATGGTACCTCCCGTTTCTCCTACAACGGTCAGCCACTTTATCATTACATGGGCTGCTCCACGTTTTCCGAATACACGGTTCTGCCAGAAATCTCCCTGGCCAAGATTCCCAAGGAAGCGCCCCTGGACAAGGTGTGCCTGCTCGGCTGCGGCGTCACCACTGGCATCGGCGCGGTACTGAACACTGCCAAGGTTGAGGAAGGCGCCACTGTGGCCATCTTCGGCCTGGGTGGCATCGGCCTGGCGGCGATCATCGGAGCCAAGATGGCCAAGGCGGGTCGGATTATCGGCGTTGACATCAATCCGGGCAAATTCGACATTGCCAAACAGTTGGGTGCCACAGACGTGGTCAATCCCAACGACTACGACAAGCCGATTCAGGAAGTCATTGTTGAGATGACCGACGGCGGCGCTGATTACACCTTCGAATGCGTGGGTAATGTGAAGCTGATGCGCGCGGCGCTTGAGGCCTGTCATAAAGGCTGGGGCGAATCCACCATCATCGGTGTTGCCGGTGCCGGTGAGGAGATCAGCACCCGCCCGTTCCAGCTGGTGACCGGCCGGGTCTGGCGCGGTTCAGCGTTTGGCGGTGTAAAAGGCCGTACTGAACTGCCGGGCTATGTGGAAAAGGCCGAAAAGGGTGAGATTCCGCTGGACGTGTTCATTACCCATGAAATGCCTCTGGAAGACATCAACAAGGCGTTCGACCTGATGCATGAGGGTAAGAGCATTCGGACGGTTATTCATTTCTGAGTGAAGTATTGATGACGGGTGGTGGGTCATCCACCACCCCGTCAGATCAGCGATCCGTGAGCTTCAGTTCAATCCGCCGGTTTCTCTGCAACGCCTCCGGAGAGGTGCCTTCCGCCACCGGGAAGAACTCGCCAAATCCGGCCGCCGCCATGCGCCGTTCCGGTACACCCTGCGCTGCAAGGTAGCGAACGACTGCCACGGCTCGAGCGGTGGACAGCTCCCAGTTCGAGGGGAATCTCGGAGTATTGATGGGCAGGATGTCTGTGTGGCCGTCAATCCTCAGGATCCAGTCGACGTCTTCGGGAATCTTTGCGGATACATCCAGCAGCAGTTTGGCCAGCTTGTCGAGCTCCTGCCGGCCTTCCTCGCCCAGTTCCGCCGAGGCGGAAGCAAACAGCAGTTCGGACGGCAGCAAGAAACGGTCGCCGACGATCCGGACATTTTCGTTGCCGGCCAGAATATCCCGGAGCCGGGCAAAGAATTCGGACTGATACTGTTGGAGCTGGTTGACGCGCTCAGCCAGCAGGGTGTTCAGCCGTCTGCTTACCTGCTCCAGTTCCTGCTCCTTGTCGGCGGTCATCTCTTCCTGGAGCTCCAGCGCCGAGGCAATCTGCCTGAGTTGCTCTCGCAAGGAGGCTATCTGATTCGACAGCCTCAGGATCATCGCCTGCTGGCTGGCCGATATATCGTCTTTCTCGTCAATCGACTCTTCCATGCTGGCCAGTCGCTCCGATTGCGCATCGGCCATGGCGGTTTGCCGCATCAGTTGTTCACGGGTGGATTCCAGCTGACCGACCAGACTGTTGTTCCGCTCCTGAAGGCTGGTTAACTGATTTTCCAGTGCCTCGCTTCTGTTTTCTTCCAGGCCGAGCAATTCCGAGAGCTCGTTCAACTGGGCATTCAGGCGGGCGAGCTGGGTATCCCGGTCAGAGAGTGTCTGGGACAGGTAGAGCTGGCTGACCACGTAGACCAGCAGCATGAATATGACCAGCATCAACAAGGCCGAAAGGGCATCCACATATCCCGGCCAGACGTTGGTGGTGCTTCGGCTTCGGCGCCTGGAACCGATCATGACAGGTCTTTCTCGTCGTCTATCCGGTCCACGAGGTTGGTCACACCAGTCAGCCACTCCTCGAGGCCGTCATAAAAGCGGTTCTGGGCATGGCCGGCCTGGATATCCAGGAAGCCCAGTATCAGTGAGCCGCCCAATCCCAGCAGAGAGGAGCTGAACGCGGTGCCCATGCCCTCAAGCGGCGTAAGCAGGCCTTCCTGAAGCTCCGCAAACACTTTGCCGAAGTCTTCCTGGCTCATATCCAGTCCGGTGATGACCTGGCCGACCGAGTTGATGGTGCCCAGCAGGCCCCAGAAAGTACCCAGCAGGCCGAGGAAGACCAGCAGGCTGATGAAATAGCGCGTGATTTCCCGCTGTTCGTCCATGCGGGAGTGGATACCATCGAGCACGGTGCGGAGGGACAGGGTAGAGAGCGTGAACCGGTCCTTGGTTGCATCCTCGCCGAGCTGTCTTGCCAGCGGCTTCAGCAATTTGGGTTCCTGAACCACGGAAAGCCCGGCGTGACCGGTTCTGAACTGGGCGATCCACTTCAGTTCCGGAAACAGTACGAACACCTGCCGGTAGGTCAGGGCAATGCCGACGATCAGAACCCCGAAAATCAGCAGGTTGAAGACCCAGTTGGCCATAAAGGCCGAAATCAGGGGCTTGTGGATCAGGGCGCCGACGATGACGACCACGCCAAGGAACAGCGTCATCCAGAAAAGGGTGTGCTTGGGGTTGCTCATAGCGATGGCCAGCTTTTTTGAGATATTCCTCAAAACGTTAGCACAGATATGAGAAGCTGTTGGCGACAGTAACTGAACTTTAATCGGAGCGCGTCATGGCTGGTGAATTGCCTTTCCGTTTTCGCTTCCGGGTTCGCTATGGCGAATGCGATGCTCAGGGGGTGGTATTCAACGCCCGATATGCGGATTTCGTTGATATTTCAGTCAACGAGTACATCCGCACGCTGTTTGGGGATTACCAGCACCTGCTGGATCAGGACCTGGATATTCAGGTAGTGAGTCTCACCGTAAACTGGAAAGCCCCGGCAAAGTTCGATGATGTGCTGGAGGCGCGCATTCGGGCGGGAAGAATCGGCAATACATCTTTCACGCTGCATCTGGAGTTTTTCCGGTACGGGGATGGCGCGTTTATCGCCGATGCGGACATCACCTATGTGGTGATTCAGCCTTCGGTGATGGGCAAGGTGGCGATACCGGATCACATTCGTCAATTGTTGGAGCAGGGCGCTCCGGGCGAGTTGATCAGTCACGCAGGGGAGTAGGCTGGAACCAAAAAAGAAGGCCAGATGAGTCTCATCTGGCCTCGGGTTCATCCTACGGTTACTGCCAGATCAGGCCTCTTGAAGAGCCTGCACAACGGCCTTCGCTGCCCCCTCGGAAGAGGCCGGGTTTTGCCCGGTAATCAGCTTGCCGTCCACCACGATGTGCGGTGCCCAGTCGTCACCGCGGGTATAGGTGGCGGTGTTTTCCTTCAGCATGTCTTCCAGCAGGAAAGGCACCACGCCGCTCAGGCCAACCGCTTCTTCCTCGCTGTTGGTGAAGCCTGTTACTTCCCGGCCGCCAACGATGTTCTGGCCCGGTTTCACTTCCACGTTTTTGAACACGGCTGGTGCGTGGCAAACTGCACCGATCACCTTGTCCTGCTCGTAGGCCGTGCTGATTAGAGCAATGGACTTGTCGTCGTTAACCAGGTCCCAGAGCGGGCCGTGACCACCTGGATAGAAAATCGCGTCGTATTCGTTCATGTCCACGTCGCTCAGCTTTTTGGTGCTGGCGAGGGATTCCTTGGCATGGGCATCCTGCTGGAACCTACGCGTGGTCTCGGTCAGCGCTTCCTCGGCCTCGCTGTTGGGATCGACTGGCGGCTGGCCACCCTTCGGTGACGCAATGGTGATGTCTGCGCCGGCATCCCGGAACACGTAGTAAGGCGCGGTGAACTCTTCGAGCCAGAAGCCGGTCTTATGGCCGGTGTCGCCCATCTGGTCATGGGATGTAAGAACCATCAGAATCTTCATGGTGTCCGTCCTTTTCATTGACGAATGAATGGCGCTTCTTGATTGCTGTGATAATGAAGTTGTGCCATCAGTGACTGAATTCAACCGTCAGTACGTAAATCCAACGGTCCCGGATCTTGAACCGTCTATACTGGATACAGATGGCCAGACTTCATGAGAATCTGAAAACCTCACAGGCAAGGATGACTGGAATGCGAGTGTTCGCCACCGCTGTTCTGATGGCGTTAGTGTTTCCTGTTTCGGCACAGCAGGGCACGGAAACCGTGGAAGCACTGACCGTAACCGTGGGGGCCAATCATGCGCCCCCCTACCGGATTATCCGGGGTGGGGAGCCAACAGGCCTCTATGTGGATATCTTCCAGGAAATTGCTGATCGGCTAGGCTGGAAAGTGCATTATCGGGAAGCGCCTTTCCGGCGGGTCTTGAGAATGGTGCAGGAGGGTGAGGTGGATGTCATGCTGGGCCCCCTGGAAACCCCCGACCGGACAGAGCTTATGGAGTTCGTGGCGCCGGCATTTCCTCCGGAACGGCGATTATTTTTTTACCTTAATGCAGAAAATCGCATTGAGCGCTACGCCGATCTGTATGGACGAGCCATTGGTATTCTGGAAGGGGCGTCGTATTTCTTCCGGTTTGATAATGATGACAAGCTTCTCAAGGAGTCTGCGCCCCGTTACGAAAACCTGATGCTGATGATGCAGAAAGGCCGGGTAGATGTCGTGATCGCCCCAGAGCTTGTCGGTTTATACACGGTCGAGAAACTGGGGCTGGATGTTGAGGTTGCACCGTTCTTTGTGCCCGGAGAGCGCTCCTACATCGCTGTTGCGAAGAACTCGCCCGTGCTGAAGTATGCCGATGACATTCGGGCGGCGCTGAAACTGATTGAACTGGAAGGCATACACGAGGATCTGGTGTTGAAGTATCTGGACCGAGTTGCTGAATGAATCCCGAGCAGTCTGACCTCTGGTTCCTACCCCTGGGTGGAACCGGTGAAATTGGTATGAACCTCAACCTCTATGGCCACGATGGTGCCTGGTTGATGGTGGATTGTGGTGTTACTTTTCCAAAGCCTGGCCGCATTGCTGCTGATGGCACGGTGCATTATCGTGGCGAGCCTCCGGTACAGATGGCGGATCCTGCGTTCATTGCTGACCGCCGTGACCGGCTGGCGGGCCTGGTTATTACCCACGCCCACGAAGATCATGTCGGAGCTGTACCCTACCTCTGGCCGCTGCTGCAGTGTCCGATATACACCAGCCGCTTCACGGCCGAAATTCTGCGTCGCAAGCTGGCGGAGTTCGACCTGCTGCACCGGGTGCCGATCGTTGAGGTGGAGACCGACCAGAGCAAGCAGATCGGACCTTTCAGCGTTCAATGGCTGGCGCTGACTCACTCCATCCCGGACCCTAACGCCCTGATGATTCGCACTGCCGCCGGTAACATCTTCCACAGCGGCGACTGGAAGCTGGATGAGCAGCCGCTGGTGGGGCATGGCTATTCGCCAAAGACCTTTACCGACCTGGCGGAAGAGGGCGTGCAGGCCATGGTTTGTGATTCCACCAATGCCACAGTCTCAGGTCACTCGGTATCCGAGGCGGCCTTGCATGAAGGATTGCTCAGGGCTATCCGCTCCGCCGAGGGCCGCGTTGTAGTGACCTGTTTTGGCAGTAATATCGCCCGATTACATACGTTGGCCTCAATCGCCAGGGAAACCGGCCGTTATATAGGTTTATTGGGCCGCTCTTTGATCAATATGAGTGGCGCCGCCAGGGCTGCAGGGTTGTGGGATTCGGCTGACCAGTTGATCAATCCTGCACATCTGGGGTATCTCCCGCGCGACGAAGTACTGGCCGTGGCCACGGGCAGTCAGGGCGAGCCGCGAACGGCTCTGCGCAGACTGGCTTCCGGTACCCATCCGGATTTTGAGCTGGAGGCTGGCGACACGGTAATCTTCAGCGCTCGCGCCATCCCCGGCAACGAGGAGTCCATCGAGGCGCTGGTGACCAGATTGAAAGAGTTGGGGGTGAGGGTGATCACGGCCGAGGATGCTGATTTGCCAATTCATGCTTCAGGTCATCCCGCGCAGGAAGAATTGGAGTTAATGTATAAATGGGTAAAGCCTGCCATTGCCATTCCGGTCCATGGTGAGGCTGAACACATGGAAACGCACGCTGACATAGCCAAAGCAACTGGTGTACCCCGTGCCATGGTGGGCCGAAACGGTGATCTTTTCATGATCCGGCCGGTGCCGGGAATTCGTCGCCAGGTTGTCGAAACTGGCCGTCTGGGCTGGCACAAAGAGGGTCTTGTCAGAGTTGAATAAGTCATTTTCTTCTGTTGTCGGTAGGTCACTTGTATTCGCAGTGGCCGCCTTGTTTCTGGCCCCGGTTCACGCATTGCCAGACCCTTCCTGCAATACGCTCATCGTGAGCGGGAATCCGGAGTATCCGCCCCTGCTCTGGCGCGACGAACAGCGCCCGGGCTATCTGATTGGCGCAGTGCCTGCTCTCCTTAAAGAAATCACCGAGCCATTGGGCGTGAATGTCGAGGTGAGGGACATAGGCTCGTGGGCCAGGGTCCAGCGCATGGCACGCCAGGGCGATATCGACATGGTGGCGGGCGCGTTCATCACCTCGGAACGCATTGGCTATATGGATTATTTGCTGCCGCCAATAACGCACCTGCCGACCGCTGTCTGGGTCCCCAAAGGCCGGGAGTTTGTCTACCGCCATTGGCCGGACCTGATGGGTAAGCGGGGCAGCACATTGATCAACAACAGCTTTGGTCAGAATTTCGACCGGTATGCGAAAGAGATGCTTTTAATCGAGGGAGTCAGGTCGATTGAACAATCCTTCCAGATGGCGCTCGTTGACCGGGTGGATTATGTCCTCTATGAAGTTTTGCAGGGTGAGGTGAAACTTGAGTACCTGGGTATCGCCGATCAATTTGTTCCCCTGCCGACCCCGGTGAGCCGCGAGGGGCTGTTTTTTACCTTCTCCAAGGCAGCACCATGCAACTCCTTCGAGCTTCGGGAGCGACTTGCCGAGCGCCTCTATGAGCTCGTGAACTCTGGCCGCGTGGAAGAACTGATCAGACGCTACAAGGCTATGTACTCCGCCTCCAGTTGAAGTATGTTGAATGGGTCGGTGTCAAACAGATGCGTCGTTTAGTTCCAGAGTGAGCCCGTTATCGATGAATCGCTGCAAGACGATTCCGTAGGTTCCGTCAGGAACCTCTTTAATGATTTCGAACGGTTCTCCGACACTGTTAAGAGGCTCAGCTTGTAAGTCTAGAAGACGGTATTTTGCAGGCCGCTGTTTGTTTTCATCCCGAACCAAAACCACCTTTGGCTTTCGTCGATTCTTCTGGTTTGATCCAATCACGATCGCTACTTCGCCCGATTTCATTTCAACAATGGCGCCGGGTGGGTAGATCCCGATCAGCAGGATGAACTCCCGGGCAAGCTCGGGATCAAACTGGATGCCTCTGAAACGGTGGATGATTTCCAGCGCTTCCCGGGAGGAGCGCGCGCGGTCGTAAGCTCGATTGCTTGTGATCGCGTCGTATGTGTCGACGATGGCCACAATTTTGGCGAAATAGGGAATCTGGGAATCAACGAGGCCCCGGGGGTAGCCCCTGCCGTCAAGGCGTTCATGGTGGTTGTAGGCTACGTCGACGGCCGCATGTACCACGCGGGGAAGGGCCATGAGCATGTCACGGCCCCAGTTGGCGTGGTTCTGCATGATTCCGTGTTCTTCGGGGGTCAAAGGTCCCGGTTTTTGCAGCAGATCGACCGGGACTTTGGCTTTGCCTATGTCGTGGAGTAGGCCGGACAGCCCCAGCGTCCGAATCTCTTCTTCCAGTAACCCCAGCTTTTTGCCGAACGCCGCCGACAGTATCGAAACGTTGAGGGAATGCTCTGCGGTATATTTGTCCTTGTTTTTCAACTTTGTAAGCAGTAATAGTGCGTCTTCATTTCTGAGGATGCTGTCTACGCAGTTATCTACGGCCTCACGAGCCTTGTTGAGATCAAGTGTGCGACCAACGCGTAGACCGGACATGATGCTGTCGGCAAAGGACTTGGCCTCGGCGTAATGTCCAGATGCTTTTCGTATTTCCCTATCAACACTGACCTTGTTGATGTAAGTAATCCGCTTACGCGACCGCGAATTGCTGGTTTCCGCAATGGGCTCTTGCGGGCGATTCGATCTTTCCTGTCCGGATGTCGGTCCATGGAACATGGAAAAACGGGACTTCGCCGATGTCCGTGACTTGCGTTGGGAAATGTCCGGCTCAGTGTTCTTGACTTTGCCTTCGATCACTACGCTTCGGCATTGGGACTGAAGAGCATCGATATCCTCTTGTCGCTGGACCACAAAGCCCTGGATCAGGAAATCAGTGTCTTCCCACGGGCAATCCAGCCGGACGACGTGCATTCCGACCCGCAGTTCCGAGACATCTATTTCAAGTTCGACCGTTTCGTATCGCATACCAATCAACCTAGCTGTCTGGAGTTCATCATACGGTCTCGCTATTCCGGGGTCACAGGTTGTCGGCGGTTTTTTGTGGCAGAAATCTAAATTCTGTCATACGTAATGAGAGAATACACATATGTATGAACTTACCGAAGCTTGGCGTCGTAAGTGTGTAGGGAAGCTCTTCTCAACTATCATAAACAAACAGTGGAGCTTGCTAGGGAAGGAGGCCGTTGGAATGGTAAGCCCAGTTACCCGGGAGCAAAAGGAATTTGTTTACAGGCTCTCTCTGGGCCTGGCCCGGTCAAAGATCGACCAATTGGATGCCAGCGTTCACAGCTTCATCGCTGAGCTTGGCGATAAGCTCTGTTCAGATCGCGCCTACCTGATTACGTTTGAAGAAGCTACCCAAACCATTTCCATCACGCATGAAGCCTGCAGAAACGGCGTGACACCTCAGAGAGATGCAATCCAGAACGTACCGATGGCTCGCTTTCAATGGCTGATGGGCCAGCTGCAAACTCTCCCGGTGCTTGTCATCCCCGAAGTCCAAGAGCTGCCATCTGAAGCCGAAGAGGAGAAACTGGAATTTCAACGGGAGGGAATCCGGAGCCTGGTTCTTGTCGGTTTGAAGCTGGAGGGGCAGGTCCGTGGCATCCTGGGTTTCGATTTTCTTGAACAGTCTCGAGTGCTGGATTCCGAAACAGAAGAGTTCGTGCTCCAGGTTGGGGAGGTCTTAGGTGCATCTGTCCACCGACAGATCCTGGCCAGCCGTAATGTGAGATTCGAGAATAGCCTTTATCGGTATTCCGACCAGTTCCCGGGCGTCATCTTTCAATTCAGGATGTACCCAGACGGGCATGTAGCGTTTCCTTTCATCAGCGAAAAAGTTGAAGAACTATTCGGGCTTGCGGCTGATCAGCTGAGTAAGGATGCTCAGCCGTTATTGAACATGATCAAGGATGAAGACAAGGCATCCTTTTTTGAAAAGGTCGATGAATCTCGTCGGTGCATGACGCCGTTCGAAACAAACTTCCGAGCTTGCAAGTGCGATGGTGCGATGGCCTGGGTGGAAGCCAGGTCGGTGCCCGCCCGATTGGCTGACGACAGCATGACCTGGCACGGCTATTTTTTTGATGTGACGGATCGCAAGCAATCGGAATCCGAGATCGAGAAGCTTGCCTTTTACGACCCACTGACCGGCCTTCCTAATCGGCGCCTGCTCAGGGATCGCCTGGCGCAGGCGTTAACCGGGAGCAATCGGGATCATAATCATGGTGCTCTGGTATTTATTGATCTTGATAACTTCAAGAACATCAATGATTCCGCAGGTCATCTGACCGGCGACGAGCTGTTGGTCCAAGTGGGGGCGAGGTTGAAAAAGACAGTCCGGGACTGGGATACCGTTGCCCGGCTCGGTGGAGACGAGTTTGTTCTTATTCTGAAGGGGTTTCCCGCCGAGCCGGCCGATGCTGCTGCCAAGGTTGAGAAGGTCTGCGAGAAAATCCGCGATGTCCTCAACGAGCCCTATGATCTCAACGGCATAGAGTACACAGGCACTCCCAGCATCGGAATTACCCTGTTCTACGATCACGACACGTCCCTTGAAGAGCTTTTGAGCCAGGCCGATATGGCCATGTTCCGCGCCAAGGAGGATGGTCGTAATTGCATCCGCTTCTATGACTGCATGATGCAGAAAAAAGTGTCCGAGCGCCTTGCTCTCGAGTCGGACCTCAGGGTGGCACTGCGGAAGAATCAGTTGGCAGTTCACTATCAGGTACTGGTGAATGAGAAAGGTGAGCCTGTAGGCGCCGAGGCACTGCTTCGGTGGCATTGCCCGGGGCGCGGCATGGTGTCTCCCGCCGAGTTCATTCCTCTGGCGGAGGAAACCGGACTCATTGAATCGGTCGGCTACTGGGTCCTGGAAGACGTTCTCTCGCGGATCGCCAGTTGGAAAGAGCGAGGCGGACCGCTATCGAAGCTTCAGGTTTCGGTCAACGTGAGTGCCAGGCAGTTCCACCTCCCATCTTTTTGTTCGACTGTGATGGCGCTATTGAGAAAAACCGGTGCATCCCCGAGAAATCTTAAGGTGGAAATCACCGAAAGCGCTCTTGCCTACGACCTGGAATTGGTGGAAGAAACACTCCGAACGCTCAGGAGCATGGGGATACGGATCTCCCTCGATGATTTCGGCACGGGTTATTCGTCCCTCGGCTACTTGAAGCGCCTATCTCTGGATGAGCTGAAAATTGATCAAGGGTTTGTGCGAGACATCCTGGATGATCCCAATGATGCGGCTATCGCAGAGACCATCCTGGCCCTGGCCTCTGCGCTCAAACTGTCAGCGGTGGCCGAAGGTGTGGAAACCAAGGGGCAGCTGGAACGCCTTGTTCGCATGGGATGCACCCGCTTTCAGGGCTACCATTTCAGCCGCCCGCTCCCGGCGCTGGAGTTCGAGAAGTTGATTGAGCAAGCAAGCGGTGATCGAACGAGAAGGGCTTGGTAGTTCGCATCCTATCTGTATAAACTGGTGCCTTGCTTCTTTTCCATTTCAAACAACATCGAGAGCAGTCCCCTATGGCAATCTGGACCAGAACCCCGAACCTTGAACACCTGGCTAAATCCAGCGAAAACACCGCGGTCAGCTACATGGGTATCGAGTACCTTGAAATTGGCGACGACTATGTCAAAGGCCGCATGCCTGTTGATGAGCGTACCGTACAGCCTTTTGGCATTCTGCATGGAGGCGCATCGGTACTGCTGGCGGAAACCCTTGGCAGTATGGCAGCTAACTGTTGCCTGAAAGATCCCGAAACCGTGGCCGTCGGCCTGGATATTAATGCTAACCACATTCGCCCGGTCACCAAGGGCTGGGTGTATGGCACAGCCAGGCCTATTCACATTGGTAGTGCCACTCAGGTCTGGGAAATTCTGCTTGAGAACGAAGAGGGGAAAATCACCTGTATTTCGCGGCTGACCATGGCAGTGACCAAACGTCCGGGCTGATTATGGTTGGTCGAGTTTCAGGGCTGCTCAGCGGACGCTTTTGGCCTGGTTACGACCAGACCCTGATCCACGAATTCCTGAAGAACGATATCGTAGGTCCCGTCAGGGACCTCCCGGGCAATGCGGTAGATTTCGCCTGAGGCATCTCCTGGGCTGACCTTCAGGTCTACCGTCCGATAGGATGCCATCACGCTTTTGTCAGACTCCCTGACTAGCAGAACGCAAGGCTTGAGTTTATGCTCCGGCCGGCTCTCCACAACGATGCCAACCTCGCCGTTGACCATCTCGACGATGGATCCTGGCGGGTACACCCCGATCATCTGGATGAAGGCATCCGCCAGCTCTTCATCGAACTGGGTGCCGCGGTGCTTGTGAATAATTTCCAGCGCTTGCATGGAGGCTCCGGGGATACCCTGATTCTGAATCCCTGGAGCACTTTGTTGAGGTAAAAAGCCTCTGACAGGATGGACCGGATTGCAAAATATGGTCAAATAATGTTCATTCAATGGGTTAGCGGCCGGTTTTGCCGGTGTTGTGTTTCCGGGCTCTGCGTCTCTCAGAGGGGGTCTTCCAATGACTGACCATCGTTCCTTTCATCTCTGGTGGCTTGCACTGGCTGCGGCTCTTATCCCGCTGTTAACCATCCATATCACGTTTACAGTTTCAGTGCTGGAAGGGCACGTGGACCTATGCAATCCATATTGGGACAGCTGCACCAGCATCAGCCGGACCGGTCGTCACGGCACCTCCTACTTCATTTTCAAAGGTACCATGCTGCCGGCGGCTTTGTTGGGCATTCTGTTCTGGTGGCTTAACGGTCGGTGGCTGCGCCAGCTCGGCGTTCACTCCAGCGGCGTTGCCTGGGTCCCCTGGCTGGGCCTGGTGGCCAGCGTCTCGCTTGGCGCCTATACCCTGGCTCTGGGACACGCCGGGGACGGCTTCAACCTGATCCGCCGTATTGGCGTGGTTCTGTATTTCTCGCTCACGTTCATCTGTGAGCTGCTGGTCAGTTCCGGATTGCGCAGCCATCCGTTGTGGAAGAACACGGGCATGAGGCTGCTGAATCTTTGCCAGCTTATTCTGGCGGTAGGCATTCTTTCAGTCATCCTGAATGGTGTGGCGCCCGAGTTCTACAGCCGCAAAGACGATGCATTCGAGTGGATTCTGGCGTTCCTGATCAATGCTCACGCGCTCTGGCTGGCTTTGCTATGGAAGAAAAACCGATTCCGCGTGCGCCTCTGGGCCGATTCCTAGAGTGAGAGCAGCCCGCGAATCAGCGCCGCCGTTCCGGCGATGGCAGCGATACCGAGAATTACCGGGCGAAGCCCCTCGAAGGGCATACGGTGAACCAGCTTGCCTGACAGCCAGAAGCCCAGGAATACTCCAGGGAAAGTAACGGCGAACAGGAAAAACTCTCGGGTTCCCAGGTAGCCAGAGGCGAGCAGGCCTGACAGGCTCAGCACGCTGGCAGCCAGGAAGAAGGCCGACATGTTGGCCCTGACCAACGGTCCCTTTTCATTCTGGTAAATCAGAGCAATTGGCGGTCCACCCACGGCGGTAATCGTGCCCATATAGGTGGAAGCGGCTCCGGCCAGCACGCTGTTCCGTGCGTTGAGCGCCGGCTTGAGACCGCCAACACTGAGCGCTACGCCGGCAAGGATAAGAATTCCGAAAGTCAGTTCGAAGCCTTTGGTCGAAATCACCAGCAACGTCAGTGCTGCCAGGACTGCCCCGGCAACGCCGCCACCGATGGCAAATCGCACTTCCCTGACCTGCAATGCGCCACGATTGCGGATCAGCATGAAAACAGTGAGCAGAGTGGCATTCAGGATCAGGGGTCCGGGGACTAACACCGGGCTGATCAGAAACAGCAACGGCGCTGCAAGCGTGCCAATACCATAGCCGGCCACGCCTTGCAGACAGGCTCCGGCAAGAATGGCTAGGTTGGCCAGAAGAATCTGTAACAGCGACACATCTGTCAAAGGAAATCACCAAAAGGTCAGGAGAGTAGGCCGGAGCAACGCCGGTTTGATATTGATACACTGCCGGACTACGAGCATAGCCGAAACGATCGAAGCCCGATGATTCTACAGACTGAAAATCGAAACTGCCCCTGCGGTAGCGGTAAATCCTACAGCGAATGCTGCCGGCCTTTCCATTGGGGCGAACCTGCGCCTACCCCGGAAGCGCTGATGCGATCCCGTTACGCGGCTTTCGTTCTCAATCTCCCGGATTATCTGCGGACCACCTGGCATCAAAGCACGCGGCCAGAGACGCTCACTCTGGAAGAGTCACCGGCTTGGACTTCTTTGCAGATCCTGAAAGCTGGCGAGTCGGGCGAAGGTGGCAAGGTTCATTTCCGCGCTATCTATCGACTGTGCGAGGGCTGGGGATGTCTCGAAGAAAACTCCGATTTCGTTCGGGAGCAGGGCCGCTGGTATTACCTCCGGGGTGACACCAGCGAAGGACCGTTGAAACCCGGCCGCAACGAGTCTTGCCCCTGCGGTAGTGGCAGAAAGTACAAGGCCTGCTGCCTTTAAGCGTCCGTTACTCGAAGGACGGCAGTTCCGGTTTGGCAACGGGTTTGTCTGCTTCCTGCCAGGCATCAAATCCGCCGGCGATGGACTGCACATGCATGTAGCCCATTTCTTTCAGGGCTTTTGCACTCAGAGCGGCTCGCCCGGACGTCTTGCAGTAACATACGATGTTCATATCGCGGCTCTCAAACGCCGGGTCATTGGTAAACTTGAACTCCAGCAAACCTCGGGAAATGTTCACGGCACCCGGTATATGACCGGCCCGGTACTCATCTGAATCACGGACATCAAGCAGTAGGTCAGCGTTCTTGATGGCATCCTCCGCCTGATCAAGGGGCACTTCCCGAATCTCTTTCTTGGCGGCTTCTACCAGATCATGGGCAGTTTTCATGGGTAAGCTCCTCATACTGATGGAATAAGGTTATATCTCAGGATAAGGGTTTGGGGCGCGCGGCGACACCCGCCAAGTGTGAATTTTTGGTGGGGAAATTCCGAAACAGTTGTGATTGGTAGGAGGCTGATGATGTGTCTGCTTGGAATGCAAAACTCTGTAAAAACTCTTGCCTCACCACCCCCTATGCCCTTCCTCCCATGTAGTATCCCGCAGGCGATTAAAAGTTAGTCACTAATACAAGGAAAAACAGGATGTTGAAGGCAGGAAAAGCGGTATCTTTGGTGTTTGTAGGCAGTTCAATCTTTGCCTTTGCAGGCATGGCGGCTGCACAGGGAGGTTATGCGGGAATTTCGGCCGGACAGGCCGAAGTGAGCGATTTTTGTGACGACGTGATTATTGAATGCGATGACTCTGCCCTCACAGGTCGTATTTACGCTGGGGGATTCTTCGACAAGTATCTCGCCTTCGAGGGTGGTTATCGCTTTGTCGACGATACGACGATTGAGGACAACACCGGTTCAATCAACGTCGGATACCATATGTTCGACGGATCGCTGCTTGTGTTCACGCCTGAGCTGGGCCCTGTCAGGCTTTTTGCGAAGCTTGGAGCGCAATTCTGGCGTCAGGATCTCAGCGTTTCAATCAATGGCCTTGGTAGTGCCAGTGAAGAGGAAAGTGGCGTTTCTTTGCGCACGGGTGCCGGTGCTACTATTGATATAACTGACTCTTTCGGACTGCGTCTCGAGTGGGACTACCTTCAGGATATTGGTGACGACAGCTCAGGCATTCAAAACCTGAAATCCGATGTTCATGTCTTTTCTGCAGGCCCAGAATTCCGCTTCTAAACTGTGCTATATGAAGCAACCCATCACCGGTTATCACAAGGATGAAGAAAACCACTGGGTCGCCCAGTTGGCGTGTGGGCACAACCAGCATGTGCGCCACACGCCGCCCTGGGTGAATCGGCCATGGGTCACGACGAGAGAGGGTCGGGCGTCGATGCTCGGGTTTGAGCTTGAGTGCCGGAAATGTGAGGAGGGCGCGCCGACCGACTCGAGCCCGCCCCTGGATGACTAAGCCGCTTTGTTGTTGCCAATGGCGCAGGCATATTTGCGCTCATAGCGTTTGTCTGCCCATTTCGCGTAGATGCGCGAGGCAATCTGGAAGATACCTGGCCACAGCAGGGGTTTGAACAGAAAACCAAAGGGCGTGTGGGACCAGGCGCGAACATTTGCGGGCAGACCGATGACCCACTCGCCGGTCCAGGTCATCAAGTGCAGGCGTCTGAGCAGAGCTTCATGACTGGGCAGGTTGGCGCTGCCGTCGCGCTGCTCATGGATGTCTGCAAAGATCAGATTGCCACGCTGGAGTTTGCGCAGGGTGCGGATCTCTTTGGCGCAAAGAGGGCATTGTCCGTCGTAAAACAGAGTGTCATAACGGGGCTCCATCGAGTCCTCCAAGGGTCAGAATCATTTTCCGGGCGTTCGCCTTGTGGTCTTCCAGCGTTTCCACGATCCCATTTAGCGCGGCTGGCAGTACCTCTGGCGCCGTCTGGCGGAACTGGTCGAGAAGCAAAATCTGAACGTGCAGATCCTGGAACCGGCCATAGAGCTCTTGCCGCTCCTTTAACGTTTTCAGGTTGCGCTTCCAGGTTTTTGCATCCAGTTCCATCAGGTAACGGATTCGTTTGAGTTGCTTGCGCAGCCGATGGATATCTTCATCCGGTGAAGTATGCATCAGCTCGGCAGTGCGTTTATTGAACTCCTTGATACGACGTTCCACGGCCCTTCGGATGTCTTTCGGCCGGAGTGTTGCGGCCAATTTCTGAAACTTTCGCGAATCAATCAGATTGCGCCAGTGCTCCAGGCTGTCCTGGTAGCGCTTGCTTTTCAGTCGCTTTGCCAGCTTTTTATGATGGCTGGCGGCTTCGCGCTCGAACCAGATCTGCAAGGCTGCCCGAATTTCCGCGTCATCTGCGCAAAGTTCCGGCAGGTCCTGAAGAAACACGTGAAGGTCGCGCAGTGGGCCCGTTGCCCTTGCATGGCGCTTCAGGGTTTTAACCCCCTTGGCCAGCGACTTGTCACCAGTCACGTCCTGAACCGATTCGGCGATGGCCCGGCTGCGTCGAATCGCAATCCGGTACTGGTGCAGAAATTCGTCATCCAGGCCAAGGGCGACGCCCCGTTCCAGTTGCCTTAGCCGATCAAGTTGATGGTGAAGGGCCTTGGGAATGTCCCTTGCAGGATTGTCCCCCGCGGTTCTGGCTCTCTTTTTAAGCTTTCGTTCGAAGTGGGCGTAGCTGTAATCCTGTGGCGTTATCAGAGTCACCAGTTTGCCCTTGCCGCGATCAATCTGGCGCCAGTGTTTGATCGAAAGCCGGATGTGAATAACGCTGGCGGTGGGTAGCTGTCCCGGGGGGTGCTTCAGTAGGGACTGGGCCAGTTCCAGTAACGCCGGGTTGTGGCCGACCAGGGTAATCTGTGGGGCGTCTGCCTGCTCTTCGAGCCATGCGAGTAGTCGCCGATAGTCGAAGGTATATAGCTCGCTCAGGGTATGGCAGCTCTCGGCTGCGACTGTGTCGGGCAGTATGCCTTGAAGTGTCGCGACGGCCCGCCTGGCGTTGCTGCTGTATACCTCGCCTTCGAACGCGCCGACAGATTTCAGGGCATTTCCCAATGGGGCCAATTGGCTGACGCCCCGAGCACTGAGGGGGCGTTCCCGGTCAGAAAGTGTTTCATCGGCCCAGCTGGACTTGGCGTGGCGTACCAGAAACAGGTGCTTCATTGGCCTACCTTCGTAGTGGTCCTTCAGTCTGATTCCCGCTCAAGACAATCGGGTTACTGCCGTTACTGTACCTAGCTGAAAATAATGGTGGAAGGTTTGTCCGATGGCAGGCGGCTCGGCGAATCAGTGCGCCTGCTGAAACCTGCCTTAACAAACTGGAACAGATCACGCTAAGTGGTCCGTGGATAATCCTCACCAACGGAAATTCCCTGGAGAGTTCGCAAAAATGAATGTCTTGAGTAAAGTGAAAATACGCTCGCGCTTGCTGGTGGCAGTACTTGTGCCGGTACTCGTTACGGCGGCAACATTGGCGTGGATCACCGCCAGTCAGATTCAGGCCAATGGTGAAGATGAGCTCAAGCGTCTTGAGAACAGCCTCCTGGAAGCACGGAAGGCTGGTTTACAGAACCTCATTGATGCCGCAGAGGCCGTGGTTCTGGAGGCCAAGAATGACCCATCGATGACGGAGGCGGAAGCGAAGGAGGCGGCAGCGGCGCGCCTGCGCTCGATCCGCTTTGATGAGACGAACTACGTGTTCGCCTATACCAGGGATGTATACAACCTGGCCTATGCTCCGGACCCTTCCAAAGAAGGACCGACCAAGAATCCGGTTGTCAGGGGGTTGGTGGCCGATCTGTTCGCCGCTGCCCGCGGTGAGGGCTTCTACGGCTATGACTGGATGAACCCTGCCTCCGGCAATGAAGAACCCAAGATGTCCTATTCCACCATTATCCCGGACTGGGACTGGATGATCGGTGCTGGTGTCTACATTACCGATATTGACCGGCAGGTCGCTGCTGCTCGCGAGGACATTGAGGCGGGTATGGCGGAGGCCTTGGGCTTTATCCTTCTGGTGACGGTTGTGGTTGTCGTAATCGCTCTGGTGATCGGCGTATTCGTTGGCCGTAGCGTGACCCGGCCGCTGAAGAACGTCAGCAACATGATGCAGGAAATTGCTGATGGTGAGGGCGATCTCCGCCAGCGGTTGCCGGATGAGGGTACCGACGAGCTGGCCGAGCTCGGTCGTCGTTTCAATGCCTTTGTTGTGAAGATTCAGGACACCATGCGAGAAGTTGGCGCCACCACGGATCAGGTGGCGTCCGCGGCGGAAGAGCTCAGCCGGGTCGCGAATGAAACCCGGGCCTCGGTTCAGGAACAGGGCTCCGAGACTGACCAGATTGCCTCTGCGATCAATGAAATGGCCGCGACCATCCAGCAGATTTCCGGCAATGCCAATGAGGTTGAGAGCTCGGCCTCGGACGCCGACCGCATGGCCCGTGAGGGTGGTGAAACCATTAGCAGTGCCCAGGGCGCGGTGAACAAGCTGTCCGAGGAGATCGAGGACACGGCCCGCAGTATCAACGCCCTTGCGGAAAAATCCGATGAGATCCAGCAGGTACTGGATGTCATCCATGCGGTAACTGAACAGACCAACCTGCTGGCTCTCAATGCCGCGATTGAGGCAGCCCGGGCCGGCGAGCATGGTCGTGGGTTCTCGGTGGTTGCTGATGAAGTACGCCAGCTTGCAAAACGCAGCGCTGAGTCCGCTGATCAGATTCGTACCATGATTGACGGCTTTGTGACTGAATCCAAGGCATCGGTGGAGCGGATGAACAAATCACGCAACCGTTCAACGGAAACGGTCGAAAGGATCAATCATGCAACCAGCGCGCTGCGAACCATCGAGACCTCGGTTGGCAAGATTCATGATCAGGTAACCCAGATCGCAACAGCCTCGGAGCAACAAAGCCAAGTGGCCGAAGAGATCAACCAGAACGTCGTGCGGATCGTTGATGCTGCCCAGCGCAGTGATACCGGCGTAACCCAGACCAACGAAGCCAGCCACGAACTGGCGCGGCTGGGTGAGAGCCTTCGGGACCTGGTCGGTCAGTTCAAGGTTTGAGCCGGATTCATGGTGTTCTGCCGATTGGCGTAACACCATGAGGAAGCTATGATGGTTGCGCGAAAGAAATACCTGTTTTCATACCAACAATAATGGAAGCCAACACAATGACAATCCGGAAAACACTGCTTGCGGCCGTGGCCGCTGCAGCGACTGTGTTCAGCGTGTCCTCGGTGGCCGAGGAAAACTATACTTTGCGCCTTGCGCAAACCTGGGGGCCCAACTCTCCGGTACTGGGAGAGACAGTTCAGCATATGGCGGACATGGCAGAAACCATGTCAGACGGCCGCTTGCAGATTCGCATAGATCCGTCCAACAAGCACAAGGCGCCTTTCGGGATTTTTGATCTGGTGCGCAATGGCCAGTACGACATGGGCCATACCGCGTCCTATTACTACAAGGGCTCTATCCCGAACGCCATGTACTTCACCACCATTCCGTTCGGGCTGATCGCGCCCGAGATGTACGCCTGGTTCTACCACGGTGAGGGCATGGAGCTGATGCAGAAGGTGTATGAGCCCTACGGCATGCTCTCCTTCCCGGGTGGTAATACCGGTAATCAGATGGGTGGCTGGTTCCGCAAGGAGATTAACTCCCTTGAAGACCTCAAGGGCCTGAAGATGCGCACCCCCGGTTTTGCCGGCGAGGTTATGTCTGAACTGGGCGTTGCCGTGACCAACCTGCCGCCAGGTGAGCTCTATACTGCCCTCGAGCGTGGCACCGTGGACGCCGTTGAGTGGGTCGGCCCTGCCCTCGATTTCCAGATGGGCTTTCATCAGATCGCCAAGTACTACTATTCGGGTTGGCAGGAGCCGGGCGCGGAAGTCCAGTTCCTTATCAACAAGAAGACCTGGGAAGAGCTGCCAAAGGATCTGCAGGAGATCCTGCGGGTTTCCATGCGCACCGCTGCCTATGACATGTACATCCAGAGCACCCACCAGAGTGGTGTCGCCTGGGATCGCATGAAAGAAGACTATCCGGATGTGACTCACAAGGTATTCCCGCCGGAAGTCATTGATGCCCTGCGCAGCACCACTAACCGGTTGCTGGCCGAAGCCGCTGAGAAAGATCCGCTGGCGAAGGAAATTATCGATTCACAGCGTGACTACCTCAAGCAGGTTCGTCAGTGGACCAACATTTCCGACAAGGCCTATCTGAACAGTGTGGCTGAAGACTGAAGCCTGACAATACCTGAGAGCCCGTCGAAGGCTTGAGGGCTTTGTCAGTCAAAGGGGCGCCGGGGCTGTAATACTCCGGCGCCCCTTTTTGTTTGCGTCGGTTTCTGGAAAAATAGGCCGCTCATTCTTTGGGCAGCGCCGATGAAACAGACACTGCTATCCCTGAGCAATCTTTCCAAGCAATTCGGTGGCAAAACGGTGCTCGACGGTCTGGATCTTGAGATCTACGACGGCGAGTTCATTACCCTGTTGGGGCCTTCTGGTTGCGGTAAGACTACGCTGCTGCGCCTGATGGCGGGCTTTGAGCATCCTGACGAGGGCACCATTACCCTGGCGGGAGAAAATCTCACTCACACCGCCCCGGAAAACCGGCCGCTGAATACCGTTTTCCAGCACTACGCGCTGTTCCCCCACATGTCAGTGTTCGACAACGTGGCCTACGGCCTGAAGATGGAAAAACGTCCCAAGGACGAGATTCGCCAGCGTGTCGATGAAGCCCTGGCCATGGTGCAGTTGCAGGATTTTGCCCGGCGCAAACCCCATCAGTTGTCCGGCGGACAGCAGCAGAGGGTCGCCATTGCCCGCGCGGTGGTCAAACGCCCACGCCTGCTACTGCTGGATGAACCCCTTTCGGCCCTCGATTACAAACTGCGTCGCACCATGCAGGTGGAGCTGAAGCGACTGCAGCGGGAGCTCGGCATCACCTTTGTCTTTGTGACCCACGATCAGGAAGAGGCGCTGTCGATGTCGGATCGGGTGGTGGTGCTCAAGGATGGCCTCGTTCAGCAACTGGGAACGCCCCGGGAAGTCTATGAGCGACCGGCGAATCTGTTCACCGCGCGGTTCGTGGGTGAGACGAACTTTTTTCCGGGCACCGTTGAGTCGGTTCAGGACGGTTCCATTACGGTGGATGTGTTTGGCCTCAAGCGAACACTTCGTCGTCCGGATTTTCCGGTGCAGGCCGAGCAGTCCCTGCATGTCCTGCTGCGACCGGAAGATATCCGGGTTCTCGACCCTGACGACGAGAACGGCGTCGCAGGCAAGATTGTCGAGCGCAATTACAAGGGCAGCACGCTGGATTCGGTCATCCATCTCGCCGATGGCACCGAAGTTCTGGCCAGTGAATTCTTTGATGAAGATGACCCGGCGTTTGATTACCGGCTTGGAGAGCCCGTAAAAGTCAGCTGGGTTGATGGTTGGGAATGGCTGCTTCCAGAAGAAGCCAGCCAGAGGAGCGAAGAGGAACTGCCGGCCGATGCATAGCATTATGCAGCAGCCGTTCAAAAACGCTGTCCTGATTCTGGTCTGGGGCTGGCTCCTGTTCCTGGTACTGGCGCCGAATCTACTGGTGGTAGGCGCCAGTGTCATGACCCGTGACCCGGTCTCGTTTCTGTCGCTGCCCCTGAACCTGGATGCCTATCGCCAGCTGTTTGATCCGCTGTATCTGGACGTCTTCCTGCATTCCCTGTACATGGCGGCGATGACCACGCTGGTGTGTTTGCTGATTGGCTATCCGTTTGCCTGGGCTCTGTCCAAAGTGGGCAAGCAACGTCAGCTGGTCCTGATCTTCCTTCTGATCGTGCCGTTCTGGACCAACTCTCTGGTGCGCACCTACGCACTGAAGCTGATCCTCGCCACCAATGGGCTGCTGAACAGCGCCTTGATGTCGATCGGGCTTATCGATGAGCCGCTACAGCTGCTTTACACCGAGGGCGCAGTGATCATTGGCCTGGTGTATCTGCTGTTGCCGTTCATGATCCTGCCACTGTATTCGGTGTTTGAGGATCTGAAGCAGGAGCTGCTTCTGGCTTCTCATGATCTGGGCGCGGGTCGGCTTTCCACCTTTGTGCACGTAATAGTTCCGCTCACATTGCCCGGTGTGCTGGCCGGCGTGATGCTGGTCTTGCTGCCGGCCATGGGCCTGTTCTTCGTTCCGGATATTCTGGGCGGTTCGAGAAACCTGCTGGTAGGCAACGTGATCAAGAACCAGTTCCTCGATGCCCGCAACTGGCCTTTCGGGGCCGCCGCCAGCATCGTGCTTACCGTGACCATGGCGTTTCTCATGTTTGCCCACCGGTTGAGCAAACGGCGAATCGGTGAGGAGGGCGCGTGATGACAAAGTGGCTGCCCCGAACCTATCTCACACTGGTCTACCTCCTGCTTTATGTTCCCATCGTGGTGCTGGTGGTGTTCTCGTTCAACGAGTCTCGCACCGGCTATGCCTGGGGTGGCCTCAGCCTGCGCTGGTACGAGTCGCTGTTTAACAACCGGGCCATGGTCACCGCCATGTGGAATTCGCTCTGGCTGGCGCTGTCTGCGGCCACTGTGTCCACGGTGATCGGTGCCCTGACCGCCCTGGCCCTGCACCGGTACCGGTTCCGGGGCAAAAAGCTGCTGAACGGCATGCTGTTTGTGGTGATGATGTCTCCGGAGATTGTCCTGGCTATCTCCCTGCTGGCCCTGTTCCTTCTGGTAGGGCTGCAGCTGGGTTACGTTTCCCTGCTGCTGGCCCATGTCACCTTCTGTCTGCCGTTCGTGGTGATCACGGTGATGGCCCGGTTGAGCGGTTTCGACGAGAGCCTGCCCGAGGCGGCCCGGGATCTGGGCGCTTCTGATTTCACCATGACCCGCACCGTGCTGATCCCGGTGATCATGCCGGCGTTACTGGCAGGTTGGCTGCTAGGGTTTACACTGTCCCTCGATGATGTGGTGGTCAGTACGTTTGTCAGTGGCCCGAGCTATGAAATTCTGCCCCTTCGCATTTACTCCATGGTGCGGGTGGGCCTGAAACCCGAGGTGAATGCCCTGGGCACACTGTTGCTGGTGTTTTCACTGGTTATGCTGATGTTGTCTCAATGGATTCTGATAAGGAGCAAACGATGAAGAAACTGGCACTTGCCGGCTTGCTGGCGGTAGGGTTAACGGGGTGCAGTTCCGAGGAGCCCCAGGTTCTTAACCTCTATAACTGGTCTGAGTACATGCCTCAGGAAGTCCTCGACCGTTTCACCGAGGAAACCGGCATCCAGGTGGTCTACACCACCTACGACAGTAACGAGGCCATGTATGCCCGTTTGAAACTGCTGGATGACAGTGCGGCTTATGATCTTGCGGTGCCGTCGACCTATTACGTCAGCAAGATGCGCCAGGAAGACCTGCTGCTGCCTATTGATCGCAGAAAGATCGAGGGCTTCGATAACCTGGATCCGGAGCTGGTGAACCTGGATATCGACCCGGAGAACCAATTCTCCGTGCCCTACCTCTGGGGTACCACGGGTCTGGCCGTGGATACTGCAGATATCGAAGGTGAGCCTGTTACTGCCTGGGAAGACCTGTGGGAAGATCGCTTCGATGGCCGGGTTATGCTCACCAACGACATGCGGGAAGTTTTCCACGTTGGCCTGCGGGTGCTGGGCTATTCCGGCAACAGCACCAATCCGGACGAGATCGAGGCAGCCTATGAAAAGCTTGCCGAGCTGATGCCTTCGGTTCGCACCTTCAACTCCGATGCGCCCCGCATGCCCTACCTGGAAGGTGAGGCCGACGTGGGCATGATCTGGAACGGCGAGGCCGTGATGGGCAAGGACACCATGGAGTCGCTCGAATATGTCTATCCCGAAGAAGGCATCATTGCCTGGCTGGACAGCTTCGTGATTCCGAAAAACGCCAAGAATCCGGAAGCGGCCCACCAGTTCATCAGTTTCGTGTTGCAGCCTGAAATCTCCGCTTTGATCAGCGAGGAGATCGGTTATGCCACTCCGAACCTGGCGGCCCGGGACCTGCTGCCAGATGAAGTGGCGAATAACCGGGCGAGCTATCCGAACGCCACCGACATGATCAATGCCGAGTTCCAGACCGACATTGGCGACGATGCCCTGCAGGTCTATGCCAAGTACTGGGAAATGTTGAAGTCCGGTCGCTAAGGGCACGGATACTGCATCGCGCTACGGAAAACGGAGGCTTCGGCCTCCGTTTTTTGCATCTGGTTTCACAAAACTGCAATACATGGTCTATAACTTCCTGATAACAAATGGTTAGCAAACTCTTGAACTTGCCATCAGTAAGGACACGTTATGATCATGCCCTCTCGCTCGACACGGAACCGTGCTTTTTTGCTGTCTGCAGCCCTGGCCTCTGCCAGCTTCTCTGCCAACACCCTGGCTGAAGAGCTGCGCCTGATTACCTGGGGTGGCTATGCTCCCGACGATGTGGTCGCGCAGTTTGAGGAAGAGACCGGCATCGATGTGAAGGTAACCCTCTCCAATAACGAGGACATGATCTCCAAGCTCCGAGCCACTGGCGGAGCGGGTTTTGATCTTGCCCAGCCTAGCCAGGACCGCATTGTTGGCGTGCAGCGCCAGTTCAACATCTATAAGCCTGTTGATTTCAGCCGCGTTAACACCGATCAGTTGCAGCCGTCCATGGTCAAGGCGACCCAGGACTCCACTGAACTGGATGGCAAGTTTTATGGGGTGCCTTCGGTGTGGGGGACCAGTGGTCTGATCGTCCACAGCTCGGTGGCCGATACCGTGACTGATTATACCGACCTCTGTGATACCGCTGTTGAAGGCCAGGTCAGCTACCGACTCAAGCGGCCGACCCTGATCGGTTTTGCCTTTGCCATGGGGATGGACCCGTTTGCGGCCTATGACAATCGCGGCGAGTACGAGGCCATCATGACAAAGGTTGAGGACAAGCTGATTGACTGCAAGAGCAATGTGAAAACCTACTGGACCGGCGGCGACCAACTGCTGGCCCTGCTGCGCACCGGTGAAGTGAAAGCGGCCATGGCCTGGGATGCCGGCGGCTGGAAGCTCAACGCCGAAAACCCGGACATCCGGTTTGTGGCCCCCGAATCCGGTGCCCTGGGCTGGATTGATACCTTTGCGATTCCACGTCGCAGCGAGAACGAAGAAGCCGCCTACAAGTGGATCAATTTCGTGATGCAGCCGGAGATTGCGGCCCGTATTACCAATGCGTCGGGCAACTTCACCGCCTCAAAAGGTGCCGATGAGTTTGTCAAAGCCGATCTCCGGGACGCTTACCGCGAAAGCTTTGATGACGCCGCCATCAACAATATCAAGTGGTATCCCCCGGTTCCGCCAGGGCTGGAAACCATGGAAGGCCAGGTGCTGGATCGCGTCCAGGCCGCGAACTGATCCCCATGGGAATGGATTCGGACCTGTTCTGTGAGGGACTGGTCCGCCGGTTCGGCAGCAATGCCGCGGTGGATCATGTGTCCCTGGACGTGCCTGCGGGCACGTTTTTCTCGATTCTGGGCCCCTCCGGTTGCGGCAAGACCACGTTGTTGCGACTCCTCGCCGGGTTCGATAAACCCGATCAGGGAGACATCCACATCCGTGGCCAGCGTATGAACGATGTGCCCCCCAACCGTCGACCGGTGAACATGGTGTTCCAGCATCTGGCCCTGTTTCCCACCATGACGGTCGGTGACAACATCGCCTATGGGCTGAAGCGCCGGAAAATGCCTCTGGCAGAGCGGCGAAAGCGCATTGCCCGGGTGCTGGAGCAGGTAGGGCTGCCAGATCTGGAACACCGCAACCCGCAGGAGTTGTCCGGTGGCCAGCGACAGCGGGTGGCCCTGGCGCGTTGTCTGGTGCTGGAGCCAACGCTCCTGCTGCTTGACGAGCCGCTTGGTGCGCTGGACTTGAAGCTTCGGGAACAGATGAAGGTAGAGCTCAAACACCTTCAGAAACAGTTCGGCACTACCTTCGTGTACATCACCCACGACCAGTCGGAAGCCATGGTGATGTCGGACCAGGTAGCCGTCATGCGGGACGGTCGATTCGATCAGGTTGCACCGCCGGAAGAGCTCTATCGGGAACCGGCGACCCCGTTTGTAGCGGGATTCGTCGGCGATAATAATCGTCTGTCGGGAGAACTTGTCTCTGTTCGCGACAACCTGGCCGAACTCCGTCTGGATGATGGTGTGCTGGTTCAGGGCAGAGTGGCATCGGACAACCTTCAGGCTGGCCACCGGGCTGAACTGTACATCCGGCCTGAATCTCTGGTTCTCTCCGGGGATGCGCTCAGTTCCGGATTCTCGTCGATGCAGGCGAAAGTGCGAACCACCCTGTTCGATGGCGCCAACAGTCGGGTCGAGGCTGAGACCTGCGGACAACCGATTTATGCCCGCCTGCCTCAGGATGGCTCGGCACCAAGGCTGTCCGTTGATAGTTCCATCCGGCTGGCCTGGAACCCGTCATTGGCCAGGGTCTTCGGAGCCGAGAGCCTGTGAGGTCCTCAGTCAGTCGCCTATCGCTCTGGTTATTGCTTACCCCGTTCCTGCTCTGGATCGTTTTGCTGGTGCTTCTGCCCCACCTGCAGATGCTACGGGTATCTTTCCTGGTCCGGGAAAGCTGGGACACCCTTGCCTGGGGCGTTGAGCAGTATCAGAACTTCTTTACCGAATCCTACTACTGGCGGACCTTTGTACGCACCGGAGTGATGTCGCTGTTCACGACTTTTCTGACGCTGATCATCGCTTTCCCCATCGCCTGGTATATTGCACGACTTGCCCGGGGCCGCACCAAGGGCTTCCTGTTTCTGGCCTGCCTGATTCCATTCTGGGCGAGTGAGTTGGTACGAACTTATGGTTGGATGATTCTGCTGCGCGAAAGTGGACTGTTCAGTTCCTGGCTTCAGGCGCTGGGCTGGGCGGATGGCCCGGTGGAGATGCTCTACAACGATGTGGCGGTCATCATCGGGCTTGTCTACAACGGCCTTCTGTTCATGGTTGTCCCGTTGGTGACAACCCTTGATGGCATGGATGAAAACCTGGTCGAAGCCGGTTACGACCTGGGTGGCGGCCACGGCACCGTGTTGCGCGAAATCGTGGTGCCCTGGGCCATGCCCGGTATCGTTTCCGGATGCATCGTGGTGTTCATGCTCACTCTTGGCAGCTACCTGACCCCGGTTCTGATGGGTGGCAAGGACAGCGCCTGGTTTACCGAGCAAATCTTCACCCAGTTCATCACCCGCTTTAACTGGGAGCAGGGTGCAGCGCTTGGTGTTCTTCTGCTGGTCCTGTCGTCGGTCATCGTGTGGCTGGGGCTTAAGATCTCGGGTCAATCGCTGCGCAAGGTGATGGGATGACGTCATGATTCGTTCGGTTCCCCGCTCCCGGCTTTTCGATAGCCTCTATCTGGCCTATCTTGTGGCATTTTTCGTGTATCTGGCCTTGCCCCTGCTGGTCACCGCCGTGTTTGCCTTCAACGATGCGCCTTTTCCGTCGCTGCCATGGAAAGGCTTTACCCTGGACTGGTATTTCGCGGATGGCAGTGAGGGCCGCACCGGGCTTTTCCACGACGATGGCCTGCTCACAGCGCTCTGGGTCAGTGCCAAGATCGCTTTCTGGGTGACTCTGGTGAGCGTCGCACTGGGGTGTGTCAATGCCGTGCTGTTTGAGCGAGTACAGTTCCGGGGCAAGGAGTTCCTGTACCTGCTTATGTTGCTGCCGCTGGTGATCCCCGGGGTCATTCTGGGGGTATCCATTCTGGTGTTCTACAGTGGTATGGCCAATGATGTTTCATCGGCCTGGGGTATCGAGCTGGATCTTTTTCGGCCGGGTATGACCCTGGTGGTGATGGGGCAGGTCACTTTCATCGCGACCCTGAGCACCCTGGTGATTGCGGCCCGGTTACGCAAGTTTGATCCCCAGCTGGAGGAAGCTGCCCTGAACCTGGGCGCTACGCCACTTGTGGCCTGGTTTACCGTAACCTTGCCCTGGCTTTTGCCATCCATTTTCGGGGCTGCCGCCATGGCGTTCCTGATGTCATTTGAAAACTTCAATACCACCGTTATGCTCACAGGTAGTGACACGCCGTTGACGGTGGCACTTTTCAACCGTCTTCGGGAGGGGTCGACGCCCGTGCTCAATGCGGTGGCCCTGCTGCTGATGGTTGGATCCGCGCTGTTGGCACTGCTGGTGATGGGGCGTTCCTCACGCTAACGGGATCTTCCCCGCGGACGGGCAGCACAATCCCGACGTGGCCGCCACCTTTTCAGCGCGCTGGGCTATAATCAAGTCTAATCGTCACATAACGCGGGTTCGCTTCCCTGATGCCATTGATAAGCCTGCTGCGCCTTTCAAGTGTGCTGCTTCTGGTTTTCCTTATGCCCGCGTTGGCCAACGGTGCATCGCAGCCGGTAACTCAGGGTTGGGAATACCGCTGGGGTGACTCTCCGTTTACCTCCGAAGGTGTCCCCCAGTGGGTGTTGCAGGATGCGCCGGAAAAGTGGGCCAGCATTGGCTTCCCGTCCAACCCTCCTGGCCGCGAAGGTCGTGAAAACGTCTGGTTCCGGGTGACTTTGCCGGCAGGGGAGTGGCAGGAGCCCGTTCTTTATATCTTCAGTGTCGATCTGATCGTGCAGGTCTGGGTCGACGGCGAGAAAATCTACCAGTATGGAGAGTTCGACGCCGAGGGGCGTGGCCGCTTTGAGGGCTGGCCCTGGCATGAAATCTTCCTGCCTGAGGGGTATGAGGGCAAGCCCGTGTACTTCCGTGTGTTCTCCAACTACACGGATATTGGGCTGTGGGGTGAAGTCTCCATTATGGACCACCCGGACCTGGTGTTGTTCATTCTCAAGAATTCCCTCGAAGCTCTCGTAATCGCAGGCTTCGCCACCCTGATTGCGCTGCTCGCCATCATCTTTGCGTTACTCCAGACGGAAAAGAAGACTTTTGCCAGTATTTCACTGTTCACTCTCGCTTCGGCCTTGATGCTGGTATCAGAAAGCCAGGCCAGTCTGCTGATTGCTTACCAGCCGTTGATGTGGGATTACCTGGCCGCCGGTTCCTACTACATGCTGCCGGTGGCCCTGGCGCTGCTGCTCGAGCAATGGCTGACCAATCATCGCCCCTGGGTCATCAATCTCATCTGGAAAGTACATCTGGTATACCTGGTGGGTGCATTGCTCGGCGCGCTTGCTGGCGTGTTTGATCTGTCCTCGACATTCCCGCCATTCGATGCCCTGTTCCTTGTTTCTCTGGTGATCATTTTCGCGGTGGTGCTGCGTCGTATCCGTCGGATGTTGCGGGAACAACAGATTTTGCTACTGGCCTTTGGCATTTTCTGTGTCTTGCTGATTGTTGATATGGCAGTTGCCCATGGCGTGCTGCCCTGGGGACGGGTGCCGGTTAGCTGGGGTATGCTCCTGTTCTCCCTGGCCGTCGTGGTTATCTCTCTGTGGCACTATGCAGGAACCCAGGAGGCGCTGAAGCGGCTGAACGTATCTCTGGAGGAAAAGGTGGCCGAACGCACCGCCAAAGCGGAGGCACTGGCCCGGCGTGAGCAGGCGCGGGTCCGGATGCTGACTTTCGAAAATGAGAAAAGCAGGATTCTGGGCGACGTCCTTACCGAACTCCAGGATTGTCTGGGTCTGAAGCAGGCGTTCGGTCTGCTTACTCGGGCGCTCCCGAACATCTGCAGCCCACTGAAAGGCGCCTTTTATCAAAGAGGCTCAAGCGACCGGTATGATCGTGTCGCTGTCTGGGGATTTGGTCGCCCGGTACCTCTGCCGGTATTGCTGGATGCCCGCAAAGGTCTCCCGGAACCCTCCAGGCTGCTGCAACTGAGACAGTGGCCGGGCGCTGAAGACGGGGATAGAGAAGCTGAGACCGCCACGCTTTGCTTCTGGGTGAACGTGGAGTCAGCCAGCGCGGGCAACATAACTGAAGGCATTCTTCTGCTGGAGGGGGATGGCGTTTTCGATAACGCAGAGAGCGAGTATGGTTCGGCCCGTCTGCTAGCGGCACTGGACCAGGCCATTCAGAGAATCAGTATTACCCTCTCCAGCATTGCTCTTCGGGAAGAGTTGCAGAAGTTTTCGTACGAGGATGGACTAACCGGGCTTAAAAACCGCCGCTACTTTGATCAGCTTTTCGAGCATGAGAGCGCTGTTGCGCAGCGCAACGATCTTCCGCTGTCGCTGTTGATCATCGATATCGATCACTTCAAGAAGTTCAACGATACTCACGGTCATGAAGCTGGAGATGATGCCCTGAAAATAGTTGCGGGCATCCTGCAGAAGCAGTTCCGTGAGAGTGACATTGTTTGCCGTTATGGTGGTGAAGAGTTCGTGGTGGTGATGCCGGGAGCAACATCAGAAGCCGCAATGGATAAGGCAAGCCAGCTCAGCAGCGCAGTGAGGGACGTGCCGATCATTCATCGGGAGAAGGATCTTGGTGCACTGACAGTCTCGGTGGGCGTTGCCAGTTGGCCGGAAAGTGGCGAGAAACCGTTGCAGATTCTGACCCTGGCCGACAGGGCGCTCTATCGCGCCAAGGAAGCCGGCCGTAATCGGGTCGAACTCTCTGCTTGAGCAGTCACACCACCAGAACCGGGCATTTTGCGTGGGATGCAACCCTGTGTGAAACACTGCCCAGAAACAGGCCATCCTTGTCACTGTGCGTACCCTTGGTGCCGATGACGATCAGATCTACACCTTTTTCCTGGGCAAACTCGACGATGACTCTCGACGGCTTGCCGGCTTTCACGAAACCTCGGACATTCTTACCACCGCGCTCCGCAGCCAGTTGTTTCGCGTGATTCACCACATCCTTGGCGTACTCCGAAAGTACTTTATCCGGGATGTCCATTTCAGCCGGCCGTCCGATCGACAGGGATGCCTCAAACAGGCTGTGATGCTTGTACACGCAAAGCAGGTAGATCTCTGCATCCGTCAGTTCTTGCAGCTCAATAGCCTTGCTCAAGGCCTCGAACGAGGTCATTGAGCCGTCCACTGCCACCAGAATCCGTTTGAACATGTCGCTCTCCTTTGTATTCACCCGCCAGGGTGGTCAGATCACCTGAAGGCCAGGTCGCGCAGGAACAACGCAATTTGCGGGAACGCAATCAAGAGCCCGGCAGCAGCTATCAGCATGAAGACGAACGGCGGCGTGCCGCGAATCACCTCCAGATAGGGGCGCTTAAATATCGCGATGGCCGTGAAAATGTCACAGCCGAACGGTGGCGTTGCCGAGCCGATGGCTACCTGCAAGGTGATCAGCACACCGACCAGCACCGGGTCGATGCCTGAGGCCGCGATGGCTGGCGCAAAGATGGGCGTCAGCACCAGAATCACCACAATCGGATCCACGAACATGCAGGCAATGAAGAAGGCGACACAGATAGTGATCATTACACCAACCGGACCCATGTCGCTGATCCCGACTGAATCCAGAATCGCCTGTGGAATCTGGGCAAAGGAAATAATCCAGGAGAAGCCGGTGCCCACAGCGACGAGAATAAACACGACCGCCGTGATCAGCCCCGTAGACTTTGCGATACGGTAGATGTCAGCAAGTTTGAGTGACCGGAACACCACGAACTCAAGCAGGAAAGCGTATAGCACGCAGACGGCGGCGGCTTCGGTCGGGCTGAAGATGCCTCCGTAGATCCCACCGACGATAATGACCGGGAAGAACAGAGGCCATAGGGCCTCGCGCATGGCCACGCCGCGTTGTTTCCAGGTGGACTTCTCTTCAGTGGGAAGCTTGTTGACGTGGGCATAAATCAGGCAATAGATGGAGAACATGAGCAGAATCATAATGCCTGGGCCGATGCCCGCAATGAACAGTTCCGCAATGGAAGTCTCGGAGATTACCCCGTAGATAATGAAACCGATGCTCGGGGGTATCAAAAAGGCAATGTCACTGGCGTTAATGATCAGTGCCAGAGAAAACGAATCGGAATAGCCGGCCTTGAGCAGCTTTGGCCGCAGAGGTGAGCCAACGGCTACCACTGTGGCCTGGGTAGAACCAGACACGGCACCGAACAGGGTACAGGACGTAGCGGTACTGATGGCCAGACCGCCTTTTACGTGGCCGATGAACGCCATGACCATATTGATCAGCCGGTCAGCGGATTGACCGCGCGTCATGATATCCGCCGCCAGAATGAACATTGGGACCGCAATCAGCGAGGCGGGCCGGATACCGCCCATCATCTGCTGGACGAAGGTACCCATCTGGCCGAAGCCATCGAACATCATTACGAAGCCGACCACCGCACCTGTGATCAGGGGAACCATCATCGGGAAGCCCAGCAGCAGCAACCCGATCATGATCAACATCATTATAGTTGCCATGATTTCTTATCCTTCCTTTACGTCAGCTGCAGGGGTCATACTTCCGATTCTGTATCCGCGTAACCATCGACCACGCCAGTGGATAGATACACATCCTTGCTGGTGAAGTTCTTGATGGCAGTAAGGAGGTACTGAATACCTGTGATTGCAAAACCGATAGGCACCCAGATGTAAATCCACCAGATCTCAAAGCCCAGGGCGGGCAGAATCCGGCCACGGCTGTAGAGGGTTTCGATGTAGCCATAGGAGTGGTAACAAAGGAAGAACATCACCACCGAGGTAAAAAGGGAAATGCAAATCATCAAAACCTTTCGTCCCTTGACGGGCAACGCATCGTAGATGGCAGACATCCGGATGTGCCGACCGTGGCGGGCTGCATAGCCGATGCCTGCAAAGGTAATAAGGATGATCAGTATCCGATTGATTTCACCTGAAAAAAACAGGCCTTCGCCGAACACATACCGCGCAATAACGTTCACGCAGGTGTTGATTGCCATGAGGATGACGCCGACCGCCAGCATGAAGGCTTCAGTCTTGGCAATGATTTCATCAATCGTCCCCAGAAAACCGGGCAGGCCGGACTCGTAGGTGCCGGTGTCGTCTTCAAGATCCGGGGAATTCTCGGACATGGGGTCTGCTCCAGAGCATGTCGCTCCCTGCCGGTAGGGGATCCCCGGCGGGGCGGGGTTAGCAAAGCTGCCCGCCGGCCGGAGCCGGCGGGAGTGGTTCCACTAGTCTTAGTTGTTCTGAACTGCTTCCAGGTCTGCTTTGAACTGGTTCAGCAGTTCTTTGCCACTGTCGCCAGTCATTTCGATGAACTTCTCTTCCACCTGGGGCGAACGGGCCTTGAAGGCTTCGATCTGTTCGTCGGTCAGACGGGTGACGGTGACTTCATCGCTGGCTTTCTGGATCTTGGCCAGGGCTTCATCCGCCAGACCGTCGATGTGCACAATGATTTCTTCAAAGGCGAAGTCTGCAGCGTCCTGAACCAGTTTCTTGTCGGCGTCAGACAGGCCATTATAGAAATCCTGGTTGGCCATCATGGCAGTGGTGAACCAGCCGTGCTTGGTGAAGACCAGGTTCGGGGACACTTCATAAAGACCGCCGGACTCGATCCAGAAGATCGGGTTTTCCTGCCCCTGGATCATGTTTGTCTGCAGCGCACCATAGACTTCACCCCAGGGCAGCGGGGTCGGTGTCGCGCCGAAGGCAGAGTAGGTTTCTGACAACAGCGGGTTGGTCATGACCCGGATCTTCTTGTTGTTGAAGTCCTCGGGCTGGGTGACCGGCTCATCAACCGTTACAACCATTTCCCCTTCCGGATACATCTTGAGAAGCTCCAGTCCCTTCTCTGCGTAAAGCTCCGGGAAGTCTTCGTTGATGGCTTTACTGGTTCGGAAGAATTCGATCACCGTATCCATGTCGGTCGGCATCAGGTAAGGAATAAAGAAGATCTGTGCTTCCGGAATCAGGGAGCCTGTAAAGCCGGGTGACTGGTTAACAAAGTTCAGGATGCCTGCCTGGGTTTGCTCCATGATGTCATCAGACTCACCCAGCTCGCCGAAACGGTATACCTGCAGGGTGTGGTCAGAGTTGTCCTCAATGTATTCCTTGAACTTGTATGCGAATACGTCCTGAACGTCGCCTTCGTACTCTTCGTGCGCATAGCGCCAGTTAGCGGCGTTTACAGAGTTCGCCATGGTCATCGCAGCGAACGCGAACGCTGAAATTCCGGCCAGTTTCTTGAATTTACTCATGCTGCTCATCGGGTTTTCTCCGTTCGTGTTTTTACCGTAATGTATTGTTACATTAATAAAGACTGGCAAAACAAAGCGGTTTTCGCAAGAAAATGGCCAAAACAATCATTTTAGCAACGGAGTTTTTGTCGGTTTCGCAAGTCCATGAATTCACGGTCGATTCATATCTGAAAGGCAGGTTTTAAGGAATTCACGGAATTCGCTGACGACCCGATCAAGACTGTTTTCCAGTCGGTGCCCATCCGGCAGAACCAGCATCGGAAGGCCCTGATCACGAGCCAGATCAAGCACGGGCGCTACCGGCACCACGTCGTCATCCCAACCATGAATGATCTGACGGTAGTCCGCCCGAATCAGCGGGCTGGATTGGGGATACCGGGCCAGCGCCAGGGCTGGCGCCAGCATGAAGCATCCCAGAACAGGCGTTTCCGATGATGTCTGGGCGCAGACCCAGCCACCCATGCTCGAACCGGCAAGGATGGTGTGTTCCGGTTTGGCATTGTATTCAGCCATTGCCTCGCGCATCTGGGCCAGCCGTGTCGCTGGTTCCCGGGTGCTGCTGTGATCAATCGCGTGGGCCTGAATACCCGGAAAGGTTTCGGACTCGGCTTTCATGGCCTGGATCTTGGTGCTGCCAGGGCCGCTCTCCAGGCCGTGGGAAAGGAAGACGTGGATCGGGGTGTCTGTCATGATGAATGTTGCTCCGGTGCTGAACGCTTGAATCACCTGAATGATGAGCAGCAGGGCCTGCTTTGTCCACCGTGCTGGCTGAGCCATCGGTCCGGTTGCGGCGTATAAATGAAACTTAGTTGAACAGGGAATCCGGATCCATGAAACAGGTAAAACGAGGTCTGATAATCACCGCTTTGATTCTCGGTCTATCAGGAGCGCAGGTAGCATTGGCGGACAGTTGTCCGGCGTTTCTGGATCATGAACAACGCAAGCTTCACTCAACAGACACGGTAAATCTGTGTGATCTCGCGGCTGGCAAACCCATGCTGGTGGTCAATACCGCAAGCCGCTGTGGGTATACAGGGCAGTTCGAGGGGCTTGAGGCCCTGCACAAACAGTATTCGGGGAAAGGGCTGGTTGTGGTCGGCTTCGCCAGCGACGATTTCCGGCAGGAGGCAGATTCCGAAGCCGAGGCGGCCACCGTCTGTTTCAAGAACTTCGGAGTGACCTTCACCATGATCGCTCCGGGAGCGGTGACCGGGGCCGAGGCCAACCCGGTGTTCCGGGCCATCAACGAGCAGAGCCAACCCCCGCGCTGGAACTTCACCAAGTATGTGATTGACCGTTCCGGCACGGTCGTCGACTCCTTTCCGAGCCGGGTGCGCCCCCAGGATCCGGAGCTGATTGACGCGGTGGAATCTGTGCTTTAGGACAATGCCAGCCCGGCATTTCTGGTTTGCGCCAGGATGTCGAGCGCATGCCGGCGCCTCTCGGGGTCGTAGATATCCACCGTGAACATCAGCTCCTCGACCTCAATGCCCGAGAGAGTCTGCCGGAGCTGTCTCCCGATCGTTTCGGCATCGCCCAGCAGTTGCAGACCCAGAAAATCCTTCACGCTGGCTTTCTCGCCCGCGTTCCAGAGCCCGTCCATGCTGTTTACGGGCGGTTTCATCCACAGCGGTTGTCCGCGGAAGAGGGCGAGAATGCGCTGATAGCTGGTGGTAGCCAGAAACTCTGCCTCCTGAATGGAATCTGCCGGAACGGCTGGCAGGGCAAGCATGGCATAAGGTTGTTCAAGCGTTTCCGAGGGCTGGAAGTTGTCACGGTAGACTCTGAGCGCTTCCCTGTAGAGCCGGGGTGCGAAATGTCCGGCGAAGGCATAGGGCAGGCCGCGCATGGCGGCCAGCTGGGCGCTGTAAAGGCTTGATCCCAGCAGCCAGAGCGGCACATTGGTGCCCGCGCCTGGAATGGCCTTCACGGGCTGTCCTGGCTGCAGGGGGCCAAGCAGGGACTGAAGCCGGGCGACATCCTCAGGAAACTGTTCAGCACCCAGACCGTCGCGCCTCAGGGCCCGTGCGGTCACCGGGTCAGTGCCCGGCGCGCGGCCCAGTCCGAGATCAATCCGCCCCGGGTACAGACTCTCCAGTGTTCCGAATTGCTCGGCAATGACCAGTGGCGGGTGGTTGGGCAGCATGACACCACCGGAACCGACCCGAATAGACTCCGTTTTGCCCGCGATATGTCCGATCAGGACAGACGTCGCGGAGCTGCTGATGCCTTCCATGTTGTGATGCTCGGCCAGCCAGAAGCGCTTGAAGCCGAGTTTCTCGGCCCGTTGTGCATAGGCCACACTGTTGGCAAGCGTGGTACCTACCGAATCGCCCTCGCGGACGGAAGCCAGTTCGAGCAGCGAGTAATCAGGACAGTCAGGCATGGAGCTCCCGGTGCAAAAGTGGTAATCGCGAGGTAGCAAACATGGTGTCTGCGGGCGCCTGTTTCAAGATAAACCGAGCTCGGCGCTAAAGATCGATCACAATCGGCGGATTCAACGGTTTGAAACTGCCGTTGCAGGTGCTGGCGTTAACGCACAGGCAATCGCCCAGCTGTTCTTCGCCATGGCCTTCGTGAATATGGCCAAAGATATGGAGTTTCAGGGACAGTCTGGCGATCCGCTCGGCCAGGGCCTCGCAGCCAGGGCGCACGATGCCAGAGGGAGACTCGATTCTGTCGAGAATACCCGCGGGAGGCCCATGGGTGATCAGGACATCGGTGTCTCCGGGGATGCGGGCCCAGCGCTCGGCAATGGCATCGCCCCGTTCCAGATTGAATGCCCAGTTGAAGAACACTGGCGTCCACGGGCTGCCCCAGAACTTCAGGCCGGCAAGCTCCAACGGGCTGTCCTGCAAATAATGGGCGTGGCGCACCAGTTCCCGGGCTTCTGCCGGTTCGTCCTGGAAACACCAGTCGTGGTTTCCGGCAATAAGTATCTTGTTGGTATGGGGCAGCTCCGAGAACCACTGGTCCAGATCCTCGAGTTCGTCCAGTGTGCCAACCCCGAGGGAATCGCCGGCGTGAATCAACAGGTCGCCGTCCGGAACCTGGATCTGGCGGTGCATGCTGTGGGTGTCGGAGATGCAGACAATTCTCATGGTGTTGGCGGTTCCGGTCAGTGACATTCGCGCATTTTTGTTTTGTCTAAGATAGCATTTACCGCCCGTTCAGCCTTCATGCTTTTCGAGTAATGCCATGCGATTGATCCTCAGCCGAAAAGGGTTTGATTCTTCTGCCGGCGGTTGTCCCAGCCCGGTCCTGCCGGATGGTTCCCTGTGCGTTTTGCCTATTCCTGATACCCGGTCCCGAATCCGCTATGACGACGTGGTTTTCGACAAACGCAGGCTCGGCAAGATTGCCCGGGATCTCACAGGTGGCCGAATCCGGGGCAGTCACGGCGCCCACCTGGATCCGGATCTGATAGCGGGTGCCTACCCCCGTGGAGAAGGCTGGCGACCTCTGCTGGGTCAGACTGGATCAGCCCAGGGGCACCTTCGCAATCAGGGCGTTGAGCCGGGAGATCTTTTTCTGTTCTTCGGCGTTTTCCGCCACGCCGAACTGCATAACCGGCGCTGGCGCTTTGTGCCCGGAACCCGGCCGTTCCATGCCCTCTGGGGGTGGCTTCATATTGACCGGGTTCATACTGTTGACGAAATGGCTTCGGATGCCATGCCGTGGGCCCGGTATCATCCGCACCTCCACGGTGAGCCGGATCCCGGCAATACGCTCTACACGTCCTCACTGTCGTTTCGATTGGCAGGTGGCGCAGAGGTTTGGTCCGGCAGTGGCGTGTTTCCAAAGCTTCGCGAGGAGCTGGTCCTGACCGACCCCCAGAGCCGTCTGCCCACGCGGTGGCGCCTGCCCGCCGGGTTTTATCCCGGCGATAAACGGCCTCCTCTGAGCTATCACACAAGGCCTGACCGGTGGAGCCTGAAACCGCCCTGGTGCTATCTGTCTTGTGCTGCCAGGGGGCAGGAATTCGTGCTCGATCTCGACGCTTATCCCGAGCTGACGGACTGGCTCACGGGATTGCTCAGAACAGGCTCGCCCACCGAAAACTAACCGTGCTATTGATCTGCCCGGGTGATATTCACCTAAGATAGTAGGAGTTTGAACCTCAGGGAGAGGGCAATGTATCGGTACAGTTTGGGAAACCGGCGCTGGCAGTTTGCAACGCTGGCAGAGTTAATGGCGAAGGCAACGCCCGCGCGCTCCGGTGACCGGCTGGCCGGCGTCATCGCCCATACCGCAGAGGAAAGGGTGGTGGCCCAGATGGCTCTGGCCGAGTTGCCCCTGAAGACCTTTCTTACTGAAGCCCTCGTTCCCTACGAGCAGGATGAGGTTACCCGGTTGATTCTCGACGATCACGATGTCGGGGCCTTTGAGCCGGTTTCCCACCTGACCGTGGGCGACTTCCGGAACTGGTTGCTGAGCGATCTGGCCACGCCCGAGATGCTGGTGCGCATCCGCGCCGGGATAACTCCGGAGATGGCGGCGGCTGTATGCAAGATCATGCGCAACCAGGACCTGATCCTGGTCGCGCAGAAATGCCGGGTGCAAACCGCTTTCCGAAGCACCGTTGGCCTGCCGGGACGGATGTCGACGCGGCTGCAGCCCAATCATCCCACGGATGACATAACAGGCATTGCCGCCAGCATCCTGGACGGGTTGCTGTATGGCAGCGGCGATGCGGTAATAGGGATCAACCCGGCCACGGACAACGTGGCCCAGAGTGTCCGGCTGCTGCAGTTGATGGATGAGGTGATCCGCAAGTACGAGATTCCCACCCAGTCCTGCGTACTGACCCATGTAACCAATACCCTGGAAGCCATCGAGAACAGGGCTCCGGTGGACCTGGTATTCCAGTCCATTGGTGGCACCGAAGCCACGAACAGGAGTTTCGGATTTGATCTGGCCACCCTGGCCGAGGCCCGGGCCGCGGCGCTGTCGCTCAATCGCGGCACGGTGGGTAATAACGTGATGTATTTCGAGACCGGCCAGGGCAGCTCGCTGTCGGCCGATGCCCATCACGGCGTGGATCAGCAGACCTGCGAAGCCCGGGCTTACGCGGTGGCCCGCAAATTCGAGCCGCTTCTGGTGAATACGGTGGTCGGGTTTATCGGGCCGGAATACCTGTTTGATGGCAAAGAGATTACCCGGGCTGGGTTGGAGGACCATTTTTGTGGCAAGTTGCTGGGTCTGCCCATGGGGTGTGATATCTGCTACACCAACCATGCCGAGGCCGACCAGAACGATATGGACAACCTGCTGACCCTGTTGGGCGTGGCCGGCTGTAACTTCATCATGGGCATACCCGGCTCTGACGACATCATGCTGAACTATCAGACCACCTCGTTTCACGATGCCCTTTACGTTCGCCGGGTGCTCGACAAAAGGCCGGCGCCGGAATTCGAACAGTGGCTCACCCGCATGCAGATTTTCCAGGATGGTGAGGGCAAGGTGCCCGCAGACGTGTTACCAGAAGCCTTCCGGAAAAGCCTAGCCAGTTTGCCCGGAGGGAGCGGATCATGACTGGCCGCAAGCCATCAGTAATCGCCAACCCCTGGCGCCGGCTCTCGGCCTGGACCGATGCCCGGATTGGTCTTGGCCGGGCCGGCATCAGCCTGCCCACGCAGGAGATGCTGGCGTTTCAGCTCGCCCATGCCCAGGCAAGGGATGCGGTTCATCTGCCACTGGATACCTCGGCGTTGATGAAGGACCTGGCCGAACTGACCGAGCGGAGAAAAGCGTTATTGGCCCATGAGCCGGTTCATCTGCAAAGTCAGGCCGGCGACCGGATAACCTACCTGCAACGCCCGGATCTCGGACGCAGGCTTAGCCAGAAATCCTGTGAGGCGCTGGACGGCCTGGGCCACACCGGTGATTCACCCGTCGATCTGGCCCTCGTGGTAGCAGACGGCTTGTCCTCCTATGGCGTACAGGAAAACGCCGTGGGGTTTCTCGAGGCGCTGCTGGCGAATCTTGAGGCCGATGATCAGACCTGGGAACTGGCGCCCCTGACCGTTGTCTCTCAGGGACGGGTTGCGATTGGTGATGATGTCGGTCACCGGCTTAACGCCCGATGTGTTGTGGTGCTGATTGGTGAGCGCCCCGGCCTGAGTTCTCCGGACAGCCTCGGGCTGTACCTGACCTGGGCACCGGAGCCCGGTCTGACTGACGCCAGCCGAAACTGCATATCCAATATCCGCCCGGCGGGGTTGTCGTTCGAAGAGGCGAGCCGGCGGCTAGGGTATTTGCTCAGGGAGGCTCGCCGTCAGGAGGTTTCCGGTGTACCTCTCAAGGATCGCTCGGAACAGACGGTTATTGATCAGGGTATTGGCAACTTCCTGTTACGCTAGATGAAACCGTTGAACCATTCAGGGTAGGAGAATTCTCTTGCAGCAAGCCGAGTACTATGAAAACGACACCACACTCGCCCAATACCTGGAATTTCACTTTGGCGAGCGGTGGCACGGAGAGGCCAACTTCCCCAAGGCGCTGGCGGATGCCGCCATGCATGCGATGGATGGCAGGCCCCTGGATCGTGCGCTGGATATTGGTTGTGCCGTGGGCCGCACCAGCCTTGAGTTGGCCCGCCATTTCCGGCACGTGGACGGCATTGATTTTTCCAGGGCGTTCGTCAACAAATGCCAGGAAGTCGCCAGTGACAGAAGGGTGCGTTATGCGCGCCCGGAGGAGGGGGAGCTGGTAACCTTTCAGGACCAGTCTCTTGCGTCCCTCGGGCTGGAGGAGGCCGCTGAGCGCGTGTCTTTTCATCAGGGCGACGCCTGCGATCTGCCATCGCAGTTCACCGGGTATGATCTGGTACTCGCAGGCAACCTGATCGACCGGTTGTACCAGCCATCGCTGTTTCTGGAGACCATCCATGAGCGGATTAACGAACTCGGGCTTCTGGTGATTGCCTCACCCTATACCTGGCTGGAAGAGTACACGCCGAAGGAACACTGGGTTGGCGGGTTCAAGAAGAACGGAGAGGATTTCTCGACATTCGACGGCCTCAAGGAGATGCTGGCGCCCCATTTCCGGCTGTTGTTTGAACCCTGGAGCCTGCCGTTTGTCATCAGGGAAACGAGAAACAAGTTCCAGCACAGCTTCTCCGAGCTGACCGTCTGGGAGAAAGTAAGCCAGTAAGGATGCGGGAATTTTGAGGATGGCCTGAAGGCTGTCATCAAACTGTCACCGGAAAAGCATAGCCTGAGAACTCATCAGGACGACATGCATTGTGTTGTGCATCGTGTGAATGCTTTAACCGGGGACTTCCCCGGTTTTTTTATGCCTGGATTAAGGGATCTGACAGGATGAGGACCATTGCGTTTTACAGTCTGAAGGGCGGTGTTGGCAAAACCGCCGCCGCCGTGAATATCGCCTATCTGGCCAGCCAGGCCGGCTATCCCACACTGCTCTGGGATCTTGACCCCCAGGGCGCCTCCAGCTGGTATCTGGCGGGGGCTGATGAGGTGAAAGGGCACAAGCTCTCGCACTTGCTCAAAGGCAAGACGCCCATCGCCGACTTTATCCATCAGAGTGAATACGAAAACCTCGACTTCATCCCGTCTCACACCAGTTTCCGCAACCTGGATGTAAAGCTGGATCAGGAGGATGGCAGCAACCTGATCAAACAGTGGCTGGCGCCGCTGTCTGAAGAAACCAGTCTCGTGGTACTGGATTGCCCGCCGTCGCTGTCCCGGCTTTCCGAGCAGGTGCTGAAGGCGGCCGACGAGGTGTTCGTGCCGGTGATTCCCACCTGGCTGTCACTTAACAGCTGGAAACAGCTGCAGGAATTCGCCAGGGACAAGAAGCTGAAGCCATCGAAGCTGCACCCGTTCTATTCCATGGCCGACCGCCGGAAGGGCCTGCACCGGGAACTGATCAATGCCCAGGATGAGATTCTGCCCAAGGGCCTGAAAACGATCATCCCTAACGCCAGTGTGGTGGAAAAGATGGGTGAGGAGGGCACGCCGGTGGAACTGCTGGCGCCCGGCTCGGTGGCCGCCGACGCCTACCGCCGGTTGTGGAAGGAGATCAATCGGCTGCTCTGAGGCCCTCATCGCATGCGCTCAGGATCGGGCGAGCTTGTCCCTCCGCAGGGAGCGCTCCAGTCGGCGGTGGCTCTCACTGCGTTCTGAGAGTACTTGCTGAACGTACTGGATGTGCTTGCCGGCCAGTTCCCGGGCTTCCTCGGCCCTGCCTTCAGTGATGGCTTCGTACAGCATCCGGTGCTGTTCCACCAGACCCTGCCGGGTCTCCGCCTCTCTTCGATACATGCCGCCGATGTTGGTAACCACGTTGCTTTTGAGCATGTTGAACAGGTTTCGAATGGTGTGCAGGAGAATCACGTTATGGCTCGCCTCGGCAATCGCCAGGTGGAACCGGGCATCGGCTGCCCCTTCGGCTTCCAGGTCCCGGTTCCTGTCGCTGCCATAGCAGGCTTGCAGTGCCTCGTAAGCGGTTTTCAGGTGAGCCCTGTCGACCTCTGTCGCTCGCAAGGCTGCGTAATAGGCGCAGTCCGCCTCCAGTGTGCGGCGAAATTCCAGTAGATCCCTTTGTGCGTCTGGCCGGTTTTCAAGCAGAGGAATCAGCGGATCGCTGAAACTGCCGCCGAGGGACTCAGTGACATAGTTCCCTCCGCCCTGGCGGCTGATCAGCAGGCCTTTGGCGGTCAGCCGCTGAATGGCCTCCCGCAGGGAAGGGCGGGACACGCCGAACTGCTCCGACAATACCCGTTCCGGGGGCAGCCGCTCGCCCGGTTGCAGGGTGCCTTCCAGAATCATGGTTTCCAGCTGTTCCACGATGGTGTCCGCGAGTCTGCGTGGGGCGATCTGTCCGACGTCCATAAGAACGAATTTCCTGTCCAAGAATTTATTGGTAATACCAATACCACAGGGCGCGATTTAGGCCAAGCCCCGGTGTATCTGCGATGGTTAGACTGAAGTCTGCTGCGGAAAACTTTGACATCAGCAAGCGGTCTCGAATACCTTGGTTATTATTGTATGTCAATTGGTATTACCAATTTTCAGTTTGTCTGTCTGAGACTGTCTTGAGGCGCAATCAATGAGTCAGCTGTTTTACGATGCCGCTCCCAATGCCACCCGGGTATCGCCCGAGCGGGAAGCCGACCGGCATTACCCGGAGAAGCCGGAAGCGGTCACTCTGTTCGGTACCTGCGTGGTGGATCTGTTCTTTCCTGAGGCCGGGCTGGATGCCATTCGCCTGCTGGAGCGGGAAGGTGTTCGCGTGCATTTCCCCCAGGCGCAGAGCTGTTGCGGGCAGCCCGCCTGGACTTCCGGATATCGGGATGAGGCCAAGGCAGTGGCCCGCGCCCAGCTGGATATCCTCGATCGATCGGGTTTGCCGGTCGTGGTGCCGTCCGGCTCCTGTGCCGGGATGTTCCGGCACCATTACCCGGCGTTGTTTGCCGATGAGCCGGACACGCTCACGCGGGTAGAAGCGCTCGCCGAGCGCACCTTCGAGCTGACCGAGTTCCTGCTGAAAGTCTGCCGGGTGCAGCTGGCGGACCGGGGCGCGCCCAGCAAGATTGCACTGCACACCTCCTGTTCGGCCCGCCGGGAAATGAACACCCACCTGCACGCCCGCGAGCTCTTGCAGCAGCTTGAAGGTGTCGAACGTATCGATCACGACCATGAAAGCGAATGCTGTGGGTTTGGCGGCACCTTCTCGGTGCGAATGCCGGAAGTTTCAGGGGCCATGGTTAAAGACAAGACCCGTTCGTTGATTGACTCCGGCGCGGTTGAAATGGTGACCGCCGACGGCGGCTGTCTGATGAACATCAACGGGTCTCTGGAGAAACAGAAAGAGAGCTTCCGGGGCCGGCACCTGGCCAGTTTCCTCTGGGAGCGTACCAACGGCGCCAACGCAGGGGAGGTGGCATGAGTCAGCGTATTCCGGTTACCGAGCTGACCCCGGACTTCCGGGGCCGCGCCGAAGAAGCCCTTGCGGACGGTCAGCTGCGGAACAATTTCCGTGTGGCCATGGACTCGCTGATGACCAAGCGGGCCAACGCCTTTCCGGATGCCGACGAGCGTGAAGGCCTGAGGGAACTGGGCAACCGGATCAAGGCCGGTGCCCTTTCCCGTCTGCCGGATTTGCTTGAGCAGCTTGAACAGAAGCTGACGGAGAACGGCGTCAAGGTTCACTGGGCGGAGACCGTCGAGGAAGCCAACAGCCTGGTGCATGGCATCATCGAAGTGCGCAAGGGCAGCCAGGTGGTGAAAGGCAAGTCCATGGTCAGCGAAGAAATGGAGATGAACGACTACCTGGCGGAGCGGGGCGTCGAATGCCTGGAATCCGACATGGGGGAATACATTGTTCAGCTCGACAACGAAAAGCCCTCCCACATCATCATGCCGGCGATCCACAAGAACGCGCGGCAGGTGTCCAAGCTGTTCCACGACAAACTGGGCGAGCCGGAGACCGAAGACGTTAACCAACTGATCCAGATTGGTCGCCGGACCCTGCGCCGGAAATTCATGGAAGCGGATGTGGGTGTTTCCGGAGTGAACTTCGCCATCGCCGAAACCGGCACCTTGCTGCTGGTGGAAAACGAAGGCAACGGGCGCATGAGCACGACGGCGCCGCCCGTGCACATTGCGGTAACAGGCATTGAAAAAGTGGTGCCGAACCTGAGGGACGTGGTGCCCCTGGTGTCCCTGCTGACGCGCTCGGCCCTCGGTCAGCCCATTACCACCTACGTGAACCTGATCTCCGGCCCCCGCAAGCCCGACGAGCTGGATGGTCCGGAAGAGGTGCACCTGGTGCTGCTGGATAACGGCCGCACCGGCGCTTTTGCCGATGCCCAGATGCGCCAGACCCTGAACTGCATCCGCTGCGGCGCCTGCATGAATCACTGCCCGGTGTATACCCGGGTGGGCGGCCACACCTACGGTGAGGTCTACCCAGGCCCCATTGGCAAGATCATCACGCCGCACATGGCTGGACTGGACAAGGTGCCGGACCATCCCAGTGCTTCCTCTCTGTGCGGAGCCTGCGGCGAGGTCTGTCCGGTCAAGATTCCCATTCCTGAACTTCTGCAGCGCCTACGTCAGGAGAACGTGAAAAACCCGGAGCAACCGCAGCAGGTGAAAGGTGGCGGCGCCAAATATTCCCGGACGGAACGGTGGATCTGGCGTGGTTGGCAGATGCTGAATACCCGGCCGGCGCTGTATCGCAGTTTTCTCTGGGCAGCGACCCGATTCCGGGTGCTGGCCCCGAAAAAAGCCGGCCCCTGGACCGAGAATCACAGTGCGCCGGTGCCGGCCCGCCGCTCCCTGCATGATCTGGCGGCCCGGCACCTTGAACAGAACGGAGGTCGGCCATCATGAGCGCCCGCGCGAACATCCTTGGCAAATTGAGAAACAGCCTCGCCGGCACCACGCCCCGCCCCGACGAATTTGATGAGCGGCTGGTTACGGCCCCCTGGCGGTACGCGCCGGAAGACCGGATCGACCGGTTGCGTAGCCTGATGGAAGCGGTCCACACTGAAGTGCATCAGTGCCGGTCTGACAACTGGCCGGAATTGGTGGCCGAACTTCTGAACAAACGCAACCTCAGCAACCTGTTGTGTGCCCCGTCGAGAGAACATGGCCGGGCGCTGCAGGCTTACTTCAAGGCCACGGAGCAGACGGTCGAATTATTGGCCTACGATCAGCCGGTGGAAACCTGGAAAAAAGAGCTGTTCTGGAGCGTGGAGGCGAGCCTGACCGGCACCCTTGGCGGTATTGCCGCCACTGGCACGCTCGTGCTCTGGCCGGATCGTCATGAACCGCGGCTGATGAGCCTGGTGCCGCCGGTACACATAGCCCTGCTCAAGGCCAGCGAGATTCACGACAATCTGTATGACATGATGGTGGCTCAGGACTGGGCGGCCGGGCTGCCAACAAATGTTCTGCTGGTGTCTGGCCCGTCCAAGACCGCGGACATCGAACAGGTGCTGGCCTATGGCGCCCACGGCCCCCGTGAGCTCATTGTGCTGGTTCTGGAGGACGCATGACTTTTACCCCGGAAGTATTGGCCGATATCCGGCAACGGATTCCCGAAAACCGGGTATTTAACGATCCGGTGTCCACCCTTGCGTTCGGAACCGACGCCAGTTTCTACCGCCTGATCCCAAAGGTGGTGGTGCGGGTTCAGGATGAAGCAGAGGTTGTTGATCTTCTGGCCATCGCCCGCCGCCACAAGGTGCCGGTGACCTTCCGGGCCGCCGGTACCAGCCTTTCCGGACAGGCGATCAGTGATTCGATCCTGATCGTTCTGGGCGATCAGTGGAACGGCCACGACATCCGGGAAGAAGGACGTCAGATTCGTCTGCAACCGGGTGTGATTGGCGCTCAGGCGAATGCCTGGTTAGCACCCAAGGGCTTCAAGATCGGACCGGATCCGGCGTCCATCAACGCCTGCAAGATTGGTGGCATTGTTGCGAACAATGCCAGCGGTATGTGCTGTGGCACCGCCCAGAACAGCTACCACACGCTGGCCGGTATGCGGCTGGTGCTGGCCGACGGGGCAGTGCTGGATACCGAGGATCCGGCAAGCGTTTCGGCGTTTCGCGACAGCCACGGTGATCTGTTGGCGGCCCTGAAAAAGCTGGCTATCAATACCCGGGAGAATCCGGAGCTGGCGGAGCGTATTCGTCATAAATACCGCCTGAAAAACACCACCGGCCTGTCCCTGAACGCCCTGGTGGATTTTACCTGCCCACTCGACATCCTGACCCACCTGATGGTGGGTTCCGAGGGTACGCTGGGTTTCGTGAGCGCAGTAACCTACAACACCGTTCCCGAATATCCTGACAAAGCCACGGCCCTGTTGGTGTCCCGGGATGCGGAGAGCTGCTGCCGGGCAGCGTCGGCGCTGCGCTCACAACCGGTAGCGGCGGTGGAACTGCTTGATCGACGCAGCCTTCGTTCGGTGCAGGACAAGCCGGGCCTGCCGGACTGGATTCATGATCTGTCGGAAAGCGCCTGCGCGTTGCTTGTGGAGACCCGGGCGTCATCCCCGGAGATTCTGGATGAACAGCTGACCCGAATCAGGCAGGCCCTCGCTGAGTTTCCGCTGGAGCAGCAGGTGGACTTTACCCGCGACGCTAAAGTGTCTGACCAGCTGTGGGCCATTCGTAAGGGTACCTTCCCTGCCGTGGGGGCAGTCAGACCGAACGGCACCACCGTGATCATCGAGGATGTGACCTTCCCGATTGATCAGCTATCCGAGGGGGTCACCCGCCTCCAGTCGCTGTTCGTCAAGCATGGTTATGACGACGCGATCATCTTTGGCCACGCCCTGGAGGGCAACCTGCACTTCGTGTTCCCCCAGGGCTTCGACGACCCCTCGGAAGTCGCTCGCTACGAAGCCTTTATGCAGGATGTGGCGCAACTCGTTGCCGTGGAATTCGGCGGTTCTCTGAAAGCGGAACATGGCACCGGTCGCAACATGGCGCCCTTCGTGGAACTGGAATGGGGGCATGATGCCTGGCAGTTGATGTGGCAGATAAAGCGGCTGCTGGACCCGGAGAACCTGCTCAACCCGGATGTGGTGCTCTCGGAAGATCCGCAGATCCATCTCAAAAATCTGAAGCCTCTTCCTGAGGCCGATCCGCTGGTGGACAAGTGCATCGAATGTGGCTTCTGTGAGCCGGTGTGTCCGTCTGAAGGGCTGACCCTGTCGCCTCGTCAGCGCATCGTGATCTGGCGGGACATCCAGGCCCGCCGTCGTGCCGGTGAAGATACTGCCGAGCTGGAAAAAGCGTATCAGTACCATGGCCTGGATACCTGTGCCGCGACCGGTCTCTGCGCCCAGCGCTGCCCGGTGGGTATCAATACCGGCGATCTGGTGCGCAAGCTGCGTAGTGAAAAGGCCACCGGTCAATCCGTGGCCAATCAGTTGGCAAAGCATTTTGCCGGCGCCTTGAAAGCCACCCGTTTTGTGCTGGCCAGCGCATCAATGGCCGAAAGACTGCTGGGTGCGCCACTGCTGACCCGACTCAGTGGCGGCGTTCGCAAGGTGTCTGGTGGTCGGGTAGCCCAGTGGGATCCGAGTCTGCCCCAGCCGGTGCGGTTTGTTTCACCGAAAGCGCCGGAACCGTCCGATGGCCGGCCCCGGGTGGTTTATCTGGCGGCCTGTGTGTCCCGGACCATGGGCCCGGCGCGGGGCGATAAGGCGCAGGAGCCGCTGATCGAGGTGACCCGGCGGCTGCTGGAGAAGGGCGGTTACCAGGTGGTGTATCCGGAGGCCCTGGACAGCCTGTGTTGTGGCCAGCCATTTGCCTCCAAGGGCTATCCGGACCAGGCGGCGACGAAGAAAGATGAGCTGATTTCGGCGCTGTTGAGGGCCAGCCGCAATGGTGTGGATCCGATCTATTGCGACACCAGTCCCTGCACACTGCAGATCCGCGAAGCCGCCGAAGAGGCCGGCCTGACGCTGTTTGATCCTGTCCGGTTCATTCGGGATCATCTCTACGAGCGTCTGGACTTCGAGCCGGAGCAGACCCCGCTGGCGGTGCACGTCACCTGCAGCACCCAGCACCTGGGGGAGTCGCAGGGACTGATCGATATCGCCAGGCGGTGCAGCACCCAGGTGGTAGTGCCCGAGGGTATCCACTGCTGTGGCTTTGCCGGCGACAAGGGCTTTAACGTGCCCGAGCTGAATGCCCATTCTCTGAAAACTCTGGCAGAGCAGACGGCCGGCTGCGAGGAAGGAATATCCACCAGCCGAACCTGCGAAATCGGGCTCAGCCGGCACAGCGGTATCGACTATCACGGCCTCGTGTATCTGGTGGATCGGGTCACGAGGCCGCGAGCAACTACCTAGCGGTTATTTCATCTCGAAGCCGCATTTGCGCAGGAAGTCGCGCATGTGCGGCCGCAGTTTCGAGGTGAACAGCGGCTTGAGCTGCTCGGACCAGGTGGTGTCCTTGTTGCCACCGGTGCGTTGCCGATAATATTCGTTCATGGTGCGATCGAACCCGGCGACCATCTCCTCGTCACGGGCATCGGAGTAGTAGTCTTCCTTGAGAATCGCCTCCACCGGCAGGCGGGGCTTTACCTCGGGGGTCTGATCCGGATAGCCGAGGCACATGCCGAATACCGGGTACACATGCTCCGGCAGCCGAAGTATCTCGCTGATCTCCGCCGGGTTGTTGCGTATGCCACCGATATAGCACAGTCCAAGCCCCTCGGATTCTGCTGCAATGGCCACGTTCTGGGCCATCAGGCTGGTGTCGATGGTGGCAACCAGAAGCTGCTCAGTCATCCCGCGCACCACGTCTGCCCCGGCCCGTCCGGCGGCATCGGTAGAGCGCCGCATGTCGGCACAGAACACCAGAAAGTCCGAGCAATCGGCGATGTAGTCCTGTCCGCCCGCAAGTTCGGCGATTTTCCGGCGGTTATCCGGATCAATCACGTGAATGATTGAGTATGCCTGCACATGGTTCGAGGTGGCGGCGCACTGGCCAGCACGGATCAGCTCCCGGAGCAGGTCCTCGGGAATTTTCTTGCCGGTAAATTTGCGTATCGAACGATGGGATTTCAGAAGTTCTATGGTCGGATTCATGGCGGCTCGCAATCGGTTCAGACCTGTGGTTTGAGAGGGATCAGAGCGTGGAGATTACGACCTTTTCGCCGTTGAACGCAAAACGCAGAAGCCTGCCAAGCGTTTATTGCCCACGAAATGCTGCGGTACGCTTGGACAGAAACGCCGACACGCCTTCGGCAAAATCCTCGGTTCGGGTCATTTCAAGGAAGGCCGCGCGCTCTGCTTCGAGGTGGTCGGCGAGTTGGTCTCCATTGGCCCTATCGATCAGCTGGCGAAAGGCACCGAAGGCCCGGGTTGGTCCCTTGGCGACTTTTTCGATCATCCGGTTCACCCGGCTCTCGAATTCGCTGGCCGGGACGACCTCGTTGACCATACCCCAGTCTTTTGCTTCGCCGGCATTCAAGGTGCGTCCCAGCAACATCAGCTCCGCCGCCCGACCAGCGCCCAACTTGTGGGCCAGGGCCCAGCTGCCGCCGCAATCCGGAACCGCGCCAATACCGTTGTAGGCGACCAGAAATTTCGCGTCTTCCTCGGCGATCACCAGATCGGCCATCAGCGTGAGACTGAGCCCTGCGCCGGCGGCCACGCCCCTGACCGCAGCGATAACCGGTGCCTCCATGCTGCGAAGTAGAAGGATGGCGGGATTGACGGCATCCAGGATCGCGCCTATCGCTTTGCCTGCCTGCTCAGACGTTCCAGCCATGCTGGACACGTCACCACCGGCCATGAACGCTCGCCCTGCGCCTGTCAGGACAATACACCGAACGCCGGAATGACTATTGATTTCCTCGACTGCCGCAAGAAAGGCTTCTGCGAGGGCCACATTGATGGCGTTCAGGGCCTCGGGGCGATTAAAGGTCAACCTGGCTACCCCTGTTCCGGCATCAAAAGCCGTGGTTACCAGTGTGTCTGTCATGATGAATCGCCCTCTCGATTCGGCAGGTCTGAAGATCAGAAACCTGCGTAATGATGATGGTTGTCTTTCGGGTATCAGGATAGAGCGGTTTGCCTAATGTTGCCTGAATGGACTACTTTAAATCTGGATCGGGGCTAACCTCGACCGTAAGAAAAAAACAAAAATTACAATCATCTTCGGGCGTGAGATGGGTATCGGCAGGGCATGTTCACGTGCCTGTGTACCCGGCGCCAGGGGTGCCGGGAGGTAGTGTGAGCATCCTTGAAATCAGTAACCTGTCTCTGTCGTTTGGTGGTGTTAAGGCGCTGCAGGACGTGAGTTTCCGGGTGCCTGAAAACACGGTAACAACCATTATCGGCCCGAACGGCGCCGGCAAAACATCGCTGTTCAACTGCATTTCCGGCTTCTACAAACCCCAGCAGGGCACCATCCGCTATCAGGGGCAGACGCTGCCGGGCAGCATCAAGCCGCCGAAACGGGCAGCATTGGGCCTTGCCCGAACCTTCCAGAACATTGCCCTGTTCCGGGGTATGACCGTCCTGGACAATATCAAGCTGGGCGCCCACGTGCACATGAAGAGCGGACTGCTCAGTGCGCTGGCCTATTTCGGCCCGGCCCGGCGTGAGGAAATGGCCGTCCGTAAGGATGTGGAAGAGCGCATCATCGATTTCCTCGAGATAGACCACATCCGCCGCCAGCCGGTTGCGAGCCTTTCCTACGGCCTTCAGAAGCGGGTCGAGCTCGCCCGGGCGCTGGCCATGCAGCCGAAAGTCCTGATGCTGGATGAGCCGGTGGCGGGTATGAACCGTGAGGAAAAGGAAGACATGGCCCGCTTTATTCTCGATATTCGGGAAGAGTGGGGGGTTACCGTGCTGATGGTGGAACACGACATGGGCATGGTCATGGATATTTCAGACCATATCGCGGTGCTCAACTTTGGTCAGGTCATCACCGAAGGCCTGCCTGCGGACGTTCAGAACAACCCCGAGGTTATCAAGGCTTACCTGGGCAATAGTGATATCGAGAGCCTTCGCAAAAAGCTCAATGCCGAGGGGGAGGCCGCCTGATGGATTGGTTGTTCTTCGGCGAAATCAGCCTGGCAGGCCTTGCCATGGGCGGCCTTTACGCCCTCATCGCCCTGGGCTTTGTGATTATCTATAAAGCGACGAGGGTTATCAATTTCGCCATCGGCGAGATCATGATGTTCGCGGCCTACCTGTTCCTGGCGTTTGCCGGTGGCATGGAAATGTCACCCTGGATTGCCCTGCCGCTGGCCGTAATCGGCGGCAGTATTCTGGGTGGCGTCATCGAAAAGACCATGATCCGTCCGATGCTGGGCGAGTCGCCGATCTCGGTGGTGATGGTGACTATCGGGATTGCCAGCATCCTGGTGGGCCTGGTGGAGTTCATCTGGACCGCCGATCCGCAGTTGCTGCCCAATTTCCTGCCCCGGGAGCCGGTGTTTATCGGTGAGCTGTATCTTGCGCCCAAAATTGCCTACGGCTTTCTCATTGGTTCCGCCCTGCTGATCGTCTACCTGCTGTACTTTAGGTTCTCTCGCGGTGGCGTGGCCTTGCGAGCCACCGCCTCGGATCAGGCGGCAGCCTATTCCATGGGCATCAATGTGCGCCGGGTGTTCAACATGGCGTGGGTGTTTGGCTCTCTTGCGGCATCCCTGGCAGGTGTGCTGGTGGCGGCCACCGGGGGCCTCAGCCCGCAGTTCGGGATCATTGGCCTGAGTGTTCTTGTGGTGGTGATCGTAGGCGGTCTGGACAGTATTCTCGGCGCCCTGGTGGCCGGCGTGTTCATCGGCTGGCTGGAGACGGTAGCTGGCGCCTATCTGGGCGGTGAATACCGGATGCCGGCAACCTTCCTGGTGCTGGCGATTATCCTGGTGATCCGCCCCTATGGCCTGTTCGGCACCCACGAAATAGAGCGAGTTTAAGATGCGCATCGGTGACGCAAAACAGAGCTACGAGGCCGATGAGGCAATCTGGACCAGCCAGACCCAGAAACTTTGGCTGGGGTTCTTCCTGCTGGTTTTGCTGGTATTCCCTTTTATCGTGGACTCCTATCTGCTGTACCTGGGGTGCCTGGTCGGCATCGCTGTCATCAGCACGACGGGTCTGAATATCCTGACCGGCTTTACCGGCCTGATTTCCCTGGGGCAGGCCGGGTTTATGGGGGTGGGCGCCTACACCGTTGCCTGGCTGTCGATTAATACCGCATTGCCGTTCCCGGTGACCCTGGTGCTGGCCGGCCTCATGGCAGCTGCGGTCGGGATCCTCGTAGGCTTGCCTTCGCTTCGTGTCAAAGGTTTGTATCTGGCCATCGCGACTCTGGCGGCCAGCGTGTTCCTGCATTTCATCTTTGCCGAGTGGGAATCGGTAACCGGAGGGATGGGTGGCTTGAGCCTGGAACCGGCGCACCTGTTTGGTCTCACCTTCCAGAGCGATTTCATGATGTATTTCATCATTGTTCCGCTGGCGGTGCTGATGGTGATGGGTGCCAGGAATGTATTCCGGACAAGAATTGGCCGGGCCTTTATCGCCATTCGCGACCGGGATATCTCCGCGGAGATCCTTGGCATTAACCTTTTGCGCTACAAGCTGATGTCCTTTGCACTCAGCTCCTTTTATGCCGGGGTCGCCGGTGGCCTCTTTGCCTATTTCTTTCGGGTGGTTACACCGGAAAGCTTCCCGCTTTCCATGTCCATTTTCTACCTCGCTGCGGTGATCGTCGGCGGCATGGGCAATCTGCTGGGTGGCATCCTCGGCGCCGCCTTCATGACGCTGGTACCGGAAGCCCTGAAACTGCTGACCGCCGCGCTGACGCCCTTTTATCCGAATGCGCCGGTGTTCATGTCACCGATGCTGGAAATCATCTTTGGCGCGCTGATCGTGGGCTTCCTGATTTTCGAACCCCACGGTTTGGCGGAGATCTGGCACCGGATCCGCCGCTTCTTCCGCCTTTGGCCGTTCAGGAATTAATTGTGTTTCAACGGGTTCGTTACAGAGAGCCCATGCACCATCAACAACAAGAAGCAGCAAGGAGAAGAAACATGTTCAGAAACATCCTCAAGAAAGGTCGCCGGCTTGCCGCGCTGGGTAGCCTGGTCGCTGCGTTAACAGTTGCCGCCCCGGCGCTAGCCCAAGATAAGGAGCCTATCGTGTTTGGTGGCTCGATCCCGCTCTCGGGTGTTTTCGCCTTTGCCGGCATTCACCTTCATGCGGGACTCACGGACTACACCACCTGGATCAACAGCCAGGGCGGTATCAATGGCCATCCCGTGGAATATGTCATGGAAGACACCGCCTATGAGGTGGACCGGTCGGTTGCTGCATTCAAAAAGATTTCGGGCAGGAGTTCCCCGGCGACCTATTACGGAGACAGCACCGGTTTCATGAAAGCTATTGCCTCGGAGCTAAACAGCCAGGGTAACACCCTGATGAGCGGTGCATCGTTCGCTACCGTTCTGACCGACAATGAAACCTATCCGTACCAGTTCATTCCCGGACCAAACTACAGCCAGATGTTCGGGATTATCCTCGAGTACATCGCGTCCCAGGGTGAAGGCGGCGATATGCCGAACGTGGCATTCGTCTACAGCGATACCGAATTTGGCAAGGACCCGATCGAGAATGGTAAAGCCCGTGCGGCGGAGCTGGGCATCGACGTGGTGGAGGAGATTGTTACCAAACCCGGCAGTGTCGACGTCTCTGCCGAGGTCCTGAAGCTGCGTCGGGTGCGCCCGGATTACGTGGTGTTCCACGGCTATGTGCTGTCACCGATCAACGAGTTCATGGTGCAGATGCGTCAGATGGGCCTGGATACCCAGTTCATGGGTACTTTCTGGTCCTCCGACAAGCTGATCATCGACAAGATGGGCGCGGATGCCGACGGCTACATGGGCGTTATGCCCTACAACTACTACGACAGTGAGGAAAGTGGCCCGATGCTGGATGCCCTGAGGGCCCAGGCCGAGAAGAGTGATCCGGAGGCCGGTTACCGTCCCACCGGTTACATACAGGGCTGGTTTAACGCCATGGTCTGGACAGAAGTGATCAAACGTACCCTGGATGCCGACAAGGAGCTGACCGCGGATAACATGGCAGAGGCTCTGGCCTCCATCAAGGACTGGGACACCGGCGGTATCATCGGGATTCCCGTGACCGTGCGGGACATGTCTTTCCCGGTAGGCCGTATTTGGCGAGTGAACGCTGACGAAGGCCGCTATGAGCCGGTGTCGGACTGGATCCACCTCGACTGAGGGGCTGTATGGAAGCCTTACTGGAAATCGATAATATCGAGGTGGTCTACAACAAGTCAGTACAGGTCCTCCGAGGCCTGTCACTGCGGGTGCCGAAGGGGGCCATTGTGGCGCTCCTCGGCTCCAATGGCGCCGGTAAATCAACCACGCTGAAAAGCGTCTCAGGGCTGCTGACCCTGGAAGATGGGGAAGTCACTGCCGGCGAAGTACGCTTCAGGGGCAAGGATGTAAAAGGCGTTCCGCCGGAGCGGCTGGTGCGCGACGGGCTCTTTCATGTCATGGAAGGCCGACGAGTATTCGAGGACCTCACGGTTGAGGAGAACCTGATTGCCGCCACCTACGCGCTCAGTGGCAGTAAGCCTTCCCTGAGTGACAGCTATGAGCTGGTTTATAACTATTTCCCGAGACTGAAGGAGCGCCGCAAGCAGCTGGCCGGTTACCTCTCCGGAGGCGAGCAGCAGATGCTGGCCCTGGGGCGGGCGCTGATTGCACAGCCGGACCTGATCATGCTGGATGAGCCCTCCCTCGGTCTAGCGCCGCTGCTGGTGGAAGAGATCTTTACCATCGTGGCCAGAATCAACCGGGAACAGGGGACCGCCATTCTTCTGGTGGAACAGAACGCCGCGGTTTCACTGGCCATTGCGTCCTACGGCTACATCATGGAGAACGGCAAGATCGTGATCGATGGCCCGGCGGACAAACTCACGGCCAATGAAGATGTTCAGGAGTTCTATCTGGGTGTGGGTGGCAAGGAAGGTGAGGCCCGCAGTTATCGAGACATCAAGCACTACAAACGCCGTAAACGGTGGCTGTCATGACAACGTCTTCCATACCTGACCTCACGCTCACCCAGATGCTCCGGGCCCACGCAGTCGAGCGGCCGGACGCCCTGGCCCTGCGCCAGAAGGACTTCGGTATCTGGCAGGCCTATTCCTGGCAGGATTATTATCGGCGGGCCCGGCACTTCGGACTGGGGCTGCGTGCCATGGGGCTCGAACCGGGTGGCCACGTGGCCATTATCTCGGAAAACCGAGTGGAGTGGGTCATTGGCCAGATGGGCATCGGCCTGGTGCAGGGCATCTGTGTCGGTGTCTATCCCACCAGTCCCTGGAACGAGGTGGCCTATGTCCTGGAGCACAGCGACGCGGAATTTGTGATCTGCGAAGATCAGGAACAGACCGACAAGGTGCTGGAAGCCTGGCCAGATTTGCCCAAACTGAAGCACTGCATTGCCATCGATATGAAGGGCCTGCGCTATTATCCGGAGCCGCCGGCCGCGTTCGAGGATATCGAGACCCGGGGCCGGGAATTTGAAACGCAACATCCCGGCCTGGTGGATGAATTGCTGGACAGCCAGCAAATGGATGACACCGCCCTGATGATCTACACCTCCGGGTCTACCGGCCGACCCAAGGGGGCAATGATCAGTTGGCACAACTTGCACGCTGCGGCGCCGGGGCTGATTGAGCTGTTGCAGGCGGACGAACACGGCTCCAGCCTTTCCTATCTGCCGCTCTGCCACGTGGCAGAACAGGCTTTTACTAACATTGCACCAATCTATGTCGGGAGCACGGTCAACTTTGGCGAAAGCCTGAGAACTATCCAGGAGGATCTGCGCGAGACAGCACCGACCTTTTTTCTGGGCGTGCCCAGGATCTGGGAGAAACTGCACTCGTCCATCTACATCAAGATTCAGGAGACCGGGCGCTTGCGGCAGGCGTTGTTCAACTGGGCGATCCGGGTGTGTTCGCCTATGGCCACGAAACCCCGCTCAGACTGGAACCTGAAGGAAAAATGCCTGTATAGCATCAGCTACTGGTTCGTGTTGCGCGCCTTGCAGAATTTTATCGGCCTGCGCCGATGCAGCATTGCGCTCACCGGGGCGGCCCCTATATCAACCGGCATACTGGAGTTCTTCCGAACCATCGGCATTCCCCTGGTAGAGGTATATGGCCAGACGGAAAGCACCGGCGTTGCCACGGCGCAGCCCGTTGAGGACGTGCGCCTGGGAACGGTGGGTGTAGCTGTGTCCGGTGTTGAGGTAACGCTTGGCGAACACAACGAGATCATCATGCGCGGTGGCAGCATGTTCAAGGGGTATTACAAGAACGACGAGGCCACGGCTTCAACTTTGAAGGATGGCTGGCTGCACACCGGCGACGTGGGTGAATGGCGGGATGGCCAGCTAAAGATCGTCGACCGTCTGAAAGACATCATGATCACCGCCGGCGGCAAGAATCTTTCGCCCACGGAGATCGAAAACACCATCAAGGCCAGTCCCTATATCAAGGAATGCATTGTGATCGGTGAGGCCAGAAAATATGTGTCTGCGCTGATCCAGATTGATTTCGATACGGTGGCCAAATGGGCAGAGCAGGAGCGAATTGCCTATACCACCTTCCGGAGCCTGACCGAGCAGCCGCAGGTGAATGAACTCATCCAGGCAGAAGTGAACAAGGGCAACGAGCAGCTACCACAGGTGGCGCAGATCAAACGCTTCCACTTGCTGACCAAGGAACTGGACCACGACGATGACGAGGTAACGGCGACCATGAAAGTCCGCCGGAGCAATATCTACGAGAAATATACCGAGGTGATCGAGTCGCTTTACGCCTGAGTGAGGCGCTAGAAACGGGCGCCTTCTTGCACCCGGATTCGTTCCATGTAATGGGTCAGGGCGGCGTTAATGAGTGCCAGAACCAGGAACAGCAGGATACCCTTGGGCACCAGGGCGTGGATTTCCGGGTTGGGCGCGGTGCTGGCGGTGACCAGGACCAGGCCCAGAATGTTGCGGGCCAGGCGCATGGTGAGCATGGCGCACAGATACCCGGACTGGAAAGCCGATTCTGCACCCCTGAGCAGACGGCCGAACGCCGGCATAAGGTGCACGGTGTTAAACAACAGGACAGAAAAAATAACTAATTGAAGAACGCTGTAAATGGTCATGACCAGAGACTACCCAACGACAACAGTACTGGTTGAAAAACGGTCGAAATTATCCCTGATTGGACAGATTTAATCCAGTTCAGGCCTTTGCCGGCTAATAACTACTGTTCAGAAGGTCGTGGTAGTCACTCCGAAATCTCTGAAAACTCAGATAGTTATTCCTGTGATCTACCAGATTTGCCGAATTGAATGCTTCCACAAAGGCCCGGGACTCTCCGGTGCTGATCTCACCATAGAATCCGCCATCCCAGTCCAGCACCTGCACCATTTCCAGTAATACTGTCATCGCTAGGGCGCCATTGGCTTTTTCCAGGTAGCGGTAGGCCAGCCCGTAATGCTCGAACCGATAGGGGAAGTTTGCAGTGTCACCGGGAGTCACGTCCCAGAGAGGGTCGTAGTCATAGTGCTGATAGACCTCGGCAATTGGCTCTCCTGCCACAACAACGGCCTGTCCCTCTGCAAACCAATAAGGCAGCAGACTGTAACTGGTGTCATACCGTGACAGGTTTTGCTGGACGAAATGGGCCAGTTCGTGGGCGACGATGTTTCCTGTCTCGTAGGGCCACTGGCTGTAGTAAGGATTGAAAGCCACGGCGGCCATTGAGGCAGACACAAACTCGCTGTGCGGCACCTCGGGGCTGAGGCAGCCGATCACCTGGCGGGGATAGGCAACTGCGGCGCTGCGGTCCTCGATAAAGTCGGACCAGCGCAACTGGAACCGGGCCAGTACGCCGTCGATTCGACGCTCAAGCTCTGAAGCCGCGGCCCGGAACGAGGTCTCACTGTAGGCCGGCGAGCCATAGACCCGCACCCGACCGCTATGGGTTTCGAAATACAGAGGTTCATTTTGGCATGCTTCGGTATAGCGGGTGAGTGACCAGGAACTCGTAGGGTAGTGCCTGCCAGTATCCCGTGCGTCGTAGAAAAGCCCGGAGACGAAGCCCCCGGAATCCGGGTAATGGTGACTGTCAGAGGTGGTGACCTTGCACCCGGTCAATGCGAGCAAGAGAACACCGAGTATCAGCATGGCTTTGCTGGTTGCCATAAACGACTCCCGAAACGATCCTGTTATTCAGGATGATCGCAGGGTTTTCGGGACGGCTCCGTCAACGGGGTGTAAAAATCAGGTAAAGCGAGCTGGCGTATTGATTGATATGGGCGTAAGGGTATGGATACGCAGTGCCTCACCAGATGCCTCGGCTGGGGCCTGGTCAATAAGCCCCACGGATGAGATCAATCCCCGGCGTCAGAACGTCACGCCACGCCGCATCAAGTTCGAGGGTGTATTCCGGGTCGTGAAGGCGGACGGTTTTCAAGAGCGAATCCAGCCAGAGGGAATACCACTCGGGCTTGATGTCGTAATGTGAGCGGCTATGACTTTCACCAAGCGCCTTAAGTTTTCTGTCGGACATTCCGCGAGCATGCAGGATCAATTGCATGATGCCGTTGCGCAGTAGGTGTCGTTGAGCGGCCATATCCGTTTTTACAAACCGGTCCTTGATAGTGTTCGAACTGGCCATGAAAAAGTCGTAGAAGTCGACAAAGAAAGCATCCCGGTTGCAGCAGCGTCCGTAGCTTTGAAAAACGAGGTCCGTTTTGTTCATTTGCAGTAAGTGTCCTTGCCTGATCTGTCGGTGATGAGAGCGAGGCGGGAGGATACTCGGCACGATGAGCACTTTCAGTTGAAATTTGTTACTGGTTTTCCGAAATAACTGTCGCTGAATCAGTCATATGGCGGGTCTTTGGGTTGCGTTTCTGGTCCTCTTTCTCGAGTATGACGGTGTACGTTCGCTGATACAGCAAAGGAGGCACTGTATGTCATTGAAAGACGAATTGATCAGAAAGGCCGAAACCCAGCTGGAAGAATGGGAAAAGCAGGCCGATTCCCTGAAAGCCAAGGCCGAGGCCAAAGAAGCCGAAGCCGAGAACGAGAAGGCGAGCGCGGATATTCAGCAGAGCGCGTCCGATGCCTTGCGTTCGGTTGAGAATAAAATTTCCGATGGCCGAAAAAAACTGGACGAACTCAAACAGAGCGGTGAAGACAACATCGACAGCCTGCGCGAGTGGCTTTCCGATCTGATTGGCCCTGACAACAAGCGCTAGGCCGATTAGCTCAGGACCGGCGGGCTACGTCTACTGAAACTGGGTGTAGCAGCGCTGTCGTTTGGTTTGCCAGGCCCGCCATTGGGGCTCGCGGTGATGGAGCCGGTAACGCTCCATCACCGCCATGAACCTGCCCATGTAATCGCATTGACCCGAAGCCGGCAACCACTCATCGGGGCCACGTCCATCCCTCAATATCCTGTCAGTCTGACTCATTCTGATCTGGTTCTCCGGGTCTTCCAGAAACCGCTCCTTCATCGAGGGTGGCCACTGATCAGCTCCCAGCGCTTCGGCAAATACCAGAGGTACAACCTGGGTCTTCGCTCGGCTTTCCGAGGCAGCCGGTTCCTCCCTTGTCGCCGCCGCCAAAACAATCAGAATCGCTGCAATGAACAGGGCCAGCTTGGTGTCTTTCATGACTCACCTTGCTCGTGGTTTAGCTACACCAAAACCTACGAGCAGGTTGGGCAAAGGGCTTACCCGGATCCGGACAAAACTTTTGGCCCGACAACTCCGAATTGCTGGATGCAACGTAGGGTAAAGCTCACCTGTATTGCAGATAGACCGGTCAGGAGCGGAAACGAGTATGCCCGAAGGTCCCGAAATACGCCGCATGGTCGATGACATTCATAAGGCCGTTGGCGGCAAGACAGCGCAATCTGTGTTTTTCGCCTTTGAACACCTGAAACCTTTCGAGAGTGCCCTTCGGGGACGCAGAGTCGATAGAGTGGAGGCGCGGAGCAAAGCCGTGTTGGTGTTTTTTGAGGCCACAGATGAAGACGGGCCGTGGTGCGTTTACAGCCATAACCAGCTGTATGGCAAGTGGCGCATGGGCAAACCCGATCGGGAACCGAGTACAAACCGGCAACTGCGATTTGCCATTATCGGTCCGAAGAAAGCGGCCCGGTTATACAGTGCCTCCGACATCCAACTGGTTCGGCCCGATGAATTAAGTGAGGTACCTTATCTGTCACGCCTGGGGCCGGACCCTCTCAATCAGGAGGTCAGCGTCGATCAACTGTTGGCAGTGTTTGATGACAAGCGTTTCCGGGGCCGGAACCTGGGTGGTTTGCTACTGGACCAGGCCTTCGTTGCCGGAATCGGTAATTACCTTCGCTCGGAAATCCTCTTTGAGGCGGGGATTTCACCGCGGGCACGGCCTCGTGATCTGGACGCCGATCAGCAGTTGAGATTGGCGGAAGCGATTCTGACACTGGTGCAGCGGACCTACCAGTTAAAGGGCATCACCAATCCGCCCGACCGTGCAGAGCGGCTCAAACAGGAAGGATGGACGTTCGGGCAGCGCCGGCACATGGTGTTCAACCGCGATGGTGAACGCTGCCACGATTGCGCGTCGCCTCTTGTTAAAACCATGATGGCCAGCCGGCGGCTGTATTATTGCCCTGAGTGCCAGGGTGTGCCGGATTAAGTGAATTGTTCGGTACAGGCCCGTCCCAGCCGATCGTGAACGGCCAGCCACTGGCTTTCCCGGGGCGGAAGCTCAATCACGATCCGATCCACGTTCGCCTTGTCCATGGCGTGCATGGCGGTGTAGAGCATGCGAGCGTATTCGTTCGGATCGGCGCTGAGCATAATGGACTCGGAAGCCAGCTCGCCCGGCGCAGACTGCCACCAGATAACGCCAATCTTTTCGCCTGCCGGTGTGACTTCGGGCAGAAGTCCGGCGAACCGATCCGTGGCCACTCCAACGGTAGGTGTGACCGGCTGGTAGTGGCGCTTTACGCTCCCCGGTAAGGCCTGACTGGCGCTTCTGCCTGGCGCGAGCGTGATGCCCAGACAGGCTTCGATATCACTCTGCGCGATCTGCCCGGGTCTGGCAATAACTGGCGTGTCGCCGGTCAGATCGACAATGGTGGATTCAATGCCTACCGAACAGTCGCCGCCGTCCAGAACTGCCTCGATTTTTCCGGACAGTCCCGCGAGTACGTGCTCTGCGTTGGTCGGGCTGATCCTGCCATAGGGATTGGCTGACGGGGCGACAAGATCCCTGCCAAGCCGTTGCATGGTCGCCAGCGTGGCCGGGTGCGCCGGCATCCTGACCGCCACACCCGGATTGCCGCCGGTAATAAAATCGCTGACGTCGCTTTTCTTCGGCAGTAGCAGCGTAAGCGGGCCGGGCCAGAATGCCTGGATCAGCTGCATAGCGGTCTCCGGAATCTGGTCGACCCAGAGACGGATCCGGTCCGGCGATGCCACGTGCACGATCAGCGGGTGTCCGACCGGGCGCTGTTTCGCCTCGAATACTTTCCGGACCGCCTGATCGTTGCTGGCATCGGCCGCAAGCCCGTACACGGTTTCGGTGGGTATAGCGACAAGGTGGCCGGCAAGAAGCAGGCTGGCGGCTTTCTCTATGTCGCCTGATTGTGTTGCGTCTAACTTGATGGTTGCGGGCATAAGGTCTCAGGGGTTACAGGTTGGGCAAAAATCAGGTTCCGTTGTCACAGCCTCCACGGGGCGCGACTCTGAGTGGTCGCAGACGTGGCAGGACCAGACAAAAGACCTTGGCCGCTCTGTCGGCGTATCGCACGCTCTGCATGGCAGGCCTCTCTCAATATCGGTTATCCAGAATCCCGGCAGGGAACACCCTGGGCACAGGCTCTCCATCCTGTCGCGAAGATTTTCTGCCGCCAGTGCAATATTGGCCATTCTGCCAGGCGACTCATGGGCCCGAAGGTCGTACTCGATAAAGACCTGTCCAGAAGGCGAGGCGTTCCGGAGTGCTCTGAACAGGGTATGCATTTCCTGATGGTCGCGCAGCCCTTTGTAAATCTCCGGGTGCCCGGCATGCTCGGGCCGCATTACCAGGCCCTGGCCCGCAGGGCATCGATCGAGAAACATCTGCAAGTCCTCAACGGAGCGGATGCTGGCCTGCTCAAGACCAAAAGGCGCGCTGTGCTCGCCAAAGAGGGTAAGGCCGTGCTCCGGATCAAACAGGCAAACGACCTCCAGATTGATGCAGAACAGACCACCGCCAAAAGCCCCCTCGCTACCCAGGCCGATACAATTCTCGCCCTGCGCCGCGGCAATTCTGGCTTTCTCGAGCGCGGTTTCCTTTTGACTGGCGAAACGTTCTGTTTCCCGGGTAAAGGTCCCAAGGCGATCGGTGTCGAAGCTGCTGTCGCAGGTTAACGCCAACCCGAGCGGTTCCAGTGGCCGCGCAATGGCGGGCAACTTGCCGTGCCGGGTTAGCAAAACCGCGAAGCGGCCGGCCCAGATCGACATCAATCCTCTCCGCTTTGACCGCCCGTGGAACTTGAACGAGTCGCCACGGGATGCCACTCATTCCGGTACAACCTTTCGATCGAGGTATGCTCATCGTCGATCCGGAACAGATACAGCCAGTCGTTATCGATCAGCTCCTGCACAACTTTGTGTTTTTGCGCGATCTCGGCAATGGCTTCCCTGGGTGCCGCCAGATAAACGCTCAGGCGCAGGGGTTCGTGAACCCAGCGCTTACCATCGTGTACTGACTGCAGCGGCAAACCGATTCGCAAATCGCCGCCGTTGCCCTCGAAAACGCCCAGGTGGCCGCCAACCACGTTGTGCAGGACCTTGTTGCCGCTACCGTAATGCAGATTGTCGGTAACAGACATGAAGTACTGAAGGTTTATCCAGTGGGTGACCACCATGGGCGCGGTCATGATCAGTTCGAGGATGCTGAAGCCTTCATCCTCGCGCCAGCGGTAGTCGTGGAGGAAACTGCGGCCACCCAAGTCCAGGTGTCGCGTGGCCGAGCGAGGCGCCACGATAAAGCTGGCGTTGCCGGCAAGCCCCCATTCCGGCCGCACTTCGGACCAGTCCTGGCTGCGCTTTTTGATGGCGCTGTCAACATCGCTCTCGTTTGCGATACCAAGCCGCAGGGCGCGTTCACGACGTGCCTGTGCTCCCGCATTGGCCAGGAAACCCCGGATCTCGTCAGGAACATCACCTGAGCACTCGACCTCGTCGGTGGTCGTGTTATGCAGTGCCCCCACGAATCGGGTTTCGGAGGGGATCGAAATCCCCTGCCCAGCCAGGGCCGCACGCACATCCTTGTCGTTCAGGATGCCGGCAAGTACACGAACGTTTACCGAACCGGTCTGTCCGCCGCAGGCGCCGCAGTCGAGGCCCGCTGCGTGGGGATTGTTACGCGTGCTGCTGCCGTGCCCGACAAGGAGAACGGTGGGCGCAAAATCATGAGTCAGGGTCATGGCCCGGAGAATACCCCCGGCCAACTCCGCCTTCTCCGCAGCGCCCAGCAAGGTCCCGTTCTGACGGATCTCGAACTCGGTCTGTCCCTTATGGAGTTGATCGACCGGGTTATCCGAAGACTTACCGAAAAAGGTTTTGCGAACCATGCGTCCCAGACCTGCCAGGCCCATGCTCTCGATAAAGCTGAAGCTCGCCGGGCCGGCGTTGGAAAACTGTGACCAGTGGGAGTGGTTGGCTAATGATTGCTGGCTGAAGCTGCCGGCAGGTTCGGCCTCAGTAACCTCGAGCGCCGGCGCCAGCAAGCCCGGCAATTGTGGCCGGCAAAACCCGGTGCCCTTGGGTCGATAAGAGATCGGGAGGCCGAAGAACCCGGCAAACCCGAGGGTCTGGATAGCGGGATTCTGGGCTTCGAGCGCACGACGATAGACCTCCGAGCGAACATCGATGCAGAAGGCCGCCTGTAACTTCAGCGGCTGATTGTCCGGCGAGGGATTTTCAAGCCTGGTAAGCAGCTTTTCAGCCATCTGTGACTGGTAGGCTGACTCAGCCTCTGTTTGCTGGCGCCAGCCTGTGGTTTGAGATTGCTCATGGGTCTGCAGCATCTCTGGCCAGGCATCCCATTGTTTGAGCCAGCGGTGTTTCAGTTCGGCAAAGATGGCCCCGCCAACGTGTTGGACGTGCCGCCATATGGCGAGCTCCCAGGCCAGTCGGATGGCCAGGAGGCCCGGCAGCAGGTCTTCCTCGTGGCCACTGAGTCGCGCTTGCCACCGCAAGTAGGCGGCCCAGGATGACCAGCCGTTGATATCCAGCAGGAGCGCATGGGCATAATCCGGCGCATAGTCCGGTTGTGATGCCAGGGCGTCGAGGGCATCGGTAATCAGTTTTTCATGCTGATCCGGCAACACCTGAAACTGGGAGGGCAGGGATGGTTCTCCCATCACAATGGCAATGCCGCGATCAGCCCGGGTCATCTGCAACCAGCTATGGTAAAGGTCCTGGGCATCCGCCTTGAAATCACCGGCATCCAGACGCTGGAAATAGTCGCCGCAGAACTGGCTGATCTGATGGACAACTTCATCCTGCCAGCCTACCTGGTGGGCGGTGTCGCGATTGCGATCCAGCTGGGCGCTGAGATTCTGCCAGTGTTCGGGCATGCTGGCGGTCTCGGCGGCCGCCGGGCCGTTGCCCTGTCCGGCAAGCGCTGCCTGATTCTGGCAGCAGGTGCCATTGAGTGCCGCCATGCGCGAAGCGACCCTGGTGAATGGCAGGTCCCGCATTTCCCAGAACGGATTCACGGCGATCATCTGATCCAATGGCCAGGAGGGCGCGATTCGCGCGCAGGCATCGGTGACGGCCGCCTGCCAATCTGGTGTATGGGTGGTTGCTTCGGTGGTGGCATTAAGGCTCGACGCTAACATTATGCGGACTCCCTGGAACCAGAGGTTGAAGAGACGCTGACCACGGCTCGCGGCCGCACGACATCAGGCAGTTTGGCAGGCCATAGTTTCAGGGTCAGGCGGGTGGACCACTCATCGAGGTAGCCCGCGGCGAACAGGAACCGGTAAAGCCTGGCGCCTGCGGGTGAGAAACGGTGGTAGCGAATCTGGTAGTAGCCGCGTACCAGGATTGCGATAAGGGCAGCGACAAAAACCACTTCCAGCAGGCTTGCCTGGCTCTCCGGTGGGGCGAGCACCATTCCGAAGAAGGTTTTCTGAAGCCAGTACAATGCCCAGAAGGCGGCGCCGATAATCAGGCCACGCCCGACCGTTACAACGCCGCCTCCGGCCGACAGGAATTCTGAGAGCAGAATCGTCAGGGCGATGCCCGGCACAATCCATGAAAACATGTGTGCTGTGCTGGTCTCATTGGACAGGAAAATAGTTGGCAGCATGAACAGACCGGCGAGGACTGCGGCCGCCAGCCATTCCCGTGCCCCGGGCTCATTGACGGCAACCAGGCGTTTTTTCATCGACAACTCAACGGTGTTGCCGGCGTTCAGGAAGGTGTGGGCCTTATAGGCAGAATGGGCAACCAGATGAAGGAGTGCCAGCTCGTAAAGTCCCAGAGCGCATTCCACCAGCATCCAGCCCATCTGCGAGCAAGTTGACCAGGCAAGCTTAACCTTGATGGAAATGCGGGTCATCATGACAAGGCTGGCAAACACCGCCGTGGGTCCTGCCACTGCAAGCAGTAGCCACTGGGCGGCGCTTACTTCTGAAATGAGCGGTGCCATCAGAATCATCAGGAAACCGCCAAGGTTCACAACGCCAGCGTGAAGCAGGGCAGAAACCGGCGTGGGTGATTCCACCACCTGAATCAGCCAACCGTGGAACGGCATCTGTGCGCATTTGAGCAAAGCAGCCACGGCCATCAAAACCGCAGCGATCTGGGCGCCGGCGGGCACCTCTGTTGCACCGGATACCTGGGCCAGAATCCGATCAATAAAGGGCGTGTCGTACTGGACATAGAGCAGGAGGAACGCCAGTGCCAGGCAGAACTCCGCAATTCGCGCAAAGATGAATTTTTTGTGCGCGGCCAGGGCGGCGCGCGGGCGATCAGGAAAGAACATCAGCAACTGGTGCAGGCTTACGCTGATGGCAATCCAGCTAACGAGGAAAACCAGCAAATGATTGGTGATGGCGATCATGGCAACGCTGGCGAGGATCACCTGAAGCCAGATCATGAAACGGCGCTGGCCGGGATCCCCCGCAAGATACCTCTCTGAGAAGCGCCCCAGCACCATTCCCAGCAAAGTGATCAGCAGCAACATGATTGAGGCCAGAGGCGCGTGACTGAACCAGACGCCATCGACCGGCCACCACCAACTTCCGATTGCAGCGGCCACAGCAGATACAAAGGCAAGCTTGAAGGTCAATGACCGTGCGAGAAGGTTGCTCTGGTTGGTTGCCAATCCGGTCGCGACTGCTCCGGCACCGAAAAGCAGCGGTACCAACAGTGAAAACAAGGATTCGATTGCCTGAACATCGAACATGCAAGGACCTCGGAATCAGAAGTATTTGGTACGCGTAGTATCCGAGGCTTTTGCTGTGAACAAAAATATATATATCTGATCGATTCGTTCGTTATTAAAGAATGATCGCCGAGTATGGAAACCGGGTCAGGTCCGGTAAGAGTCCAATTGAGACTTCAGTTTTTCAGCGAGTTGTTTCAATGTTTCTGCCGCCTCATTGGTTGATGCGGCGTTCTCCTGGCTGCTGCCAGCCATTTGCCGAATGTGCTCAAGGCGCTGGTTGATGTCCTCAGAAACCTGACTTTGCTGCTCGGCGGCGCTGGCCATTTCAATGTTGGTATCCCGAATGGTTCGAACGCTCTCGCGCAGTGCGTCGATCGCGTTACCGGTTTCGCGGATCATGTCGTTGGTTTCAGTGGCCAGCTGGCTGCCAACCTCAATAACGTTCGTTACACCGGCAACGCCTTCCTGTAGGTGATTGATCTGGTCCTGGATCTCCTTGATGGATTCCTGGGTTCGACGGGCCAGGTTTCTGACTTCGTCGGAGACTACCGCAAAACCTCTGCCGTGCTCCCCGGCTCGGGCTGCCTCAATCGCTGCGTTCAGGGCCAGAAGGTTGGTCTGTTCTGAAATGTTTTCGATGACGGAAAGAATATTGCCGATGTTATCCGATGCAGCTCGCAGTGAAGCGCTGGTTTGCGCGGAGCTCTGATTGTTTTCGAGCTGGCTCTGTATTTTTGCGGTGGTTTTTGCAATGAGCGACTGGCCACTTTCGGCCAGACCATCCGCCTCTTTTGCAATGTTTTCCGCCCTGGATGCGCTTTCGGCAACGGTTTGAGCGGTTGCTGTCATTTCATTCATGGCGGTTGCAACCTGCTCTGTCTCCTCGGTTTGTTGCGAGACGACGGTTGCGGAGTCCGATGCAATGCCCCTGAGGCTCGACGAAGCTCCAAGCAGGCTTTCCGACGAGCCTTTGGTTTCTGAAATCGTGGTTTGTAACCGATCAAGCAAGCGGTCAAAGCCCTGGGCCATGACATCCAGTTCGCTCTTGCCCGTTGCATTGAACCGCACGGTGAGGTCGCCCTCTCCACTGGCAATGTCGTTGATGGCATCAATCATTTTTTGAAGAGGTCGAGCCACAACCAATTGTGCCAGGGCACTCAGACAGCCGATCAGCACCAGTCCACCGATCAGAATTGCAATGATCGTCTTGATAGTCTGATTGCGAACCATGGCTGCCACTTCGTCTTCTGAATAGCCGGTTACAATCTGATAGCCCCAGCGATCAAACGCAGTGCGTTCAAGATTCCAACCGTCCGGTTCGTTTTCCAGCAGGTTTTGCAGTGGATCGGTTTCAATTGAATTGGAGTGCATGCGGAGTCGACCCTTGTCGTCCACCAGGGCGAGAAACCCCCTGTCCAGCAGGCTGGATGAGGTGATGGCCGCTTCAAGTTCTTCAAGGTCTGCTGAATAGCCCACATACCAGATGCCGATAATCTGGTTTGAGGCGTTGCGGATCGGGCTGTATGCGGTGAGGTAGGGATTGCCGAGGATATCGACCTGCCCAAAGTAGGCTTCACCACGGCTGATGGCCTGCCCGGCGGCGCCCGCCATATTGAGCTTGGTGCCGATGGCCCGGGACCCATCGTCTTTCTTGACGTTCGTGGAAACCCTCACAAAGTCCTGACCGTCGCGAACGAAGAGTGTGGCTGTGCCGTCCATGACCTGGGTTATGCCGTCCACCAGATCAAAGTTGTTGTTGATCATGGTGTCGCCCAGAAACAGTGCTGGCGCCGATTTGCCTGCAACGGGTTCCGTTCCCTGAACCCGGGCGGTTCCCATTTGCTGACCACGCTCAATCAGCAGATTCAGAGAGTTCTTCACCCGTTTCGACATGAGCTCGTCGGTAATGGAGAGCATTCCGGTGATCTCCGCGACAAGATCACTCTGCCTTTCTGCCACATCTGCCGTGATCGTTTTCTGAGTGTTCAGAGCGATCACAATGCTTGCGAGCAATGCGATGACCAGCAGAACAACGGCAATCGAGACGATGAACACTTTTCTGATAGACATGCTGATTCCTCAGAATCTATAAGCTTGACGGACTATTGGAGCGCGCAAATCACTGCGATCTTTTTTTATATCGGCCGGGATCTTTGCTTCGTTAATCATTATTTCGTCATTCGTGGATGATTCAAGAAATTATGACGTGCATGTGCTGTCAAGAGGGCGAAAATGTTGCTCTGGCAGCACTGGACTGGCTGCAGGTTTGTAAAACCTTGTTGCAATCACCATATTTCGGCGTCCACGAAGTGATCCATTGATGGAGCTTGAGCTCATCGAGCAATGGCCATTCCTGGACGACGCGTGCAAGAAGTGAAAACCGGAAAAGACCGAGGCAAAGAATTGGATTGTGAAAAAAAGGGCGCTTTCCTGGCTCGAAGGAAAAAGCACTCGACCCTGACCGCTGGGGTTTATTACCCGAAACCCGAAGCCATTGCGGCGGACTACTGGGGTGTCTTTGTTGATAATACGCCCTACATACTATTGGTGCCTGACGAAGAGCGCAGTGCCCGCGAAAAGGCCGAGCGGCTGGCTGAATCGGCGAATTTCCGCACGCTGCTTGAAGCAACCCTGACAGCCTGTGAGCGGATTGAAGCGAAACCTGTTGATGGCAGCGTCGTGGATTGGGGCGAGCCCCTCACCGTGATAAGCGCCAGTCGCTCTGGCGACGTCGAGACGGGGACAAGAGAAATCGGCGAGGTCAGGGCAATCCTGATGCCCGGTTGTCATCGGGCCGTGGCAGACACCCTGTGTATCGACGATACGCTGGCGACTGTGATCGATTCGAAGTTCCCGCAGGTTTCGAATTTTGACGATCTTCCAGAACTGTCGGATCGAGACGTGAAAATGTCGCTGGGTAACCTCGAAGCCCGCAAGCATCCACGAGGTGGCCACTAGGGTCAGATGCTCGCCGGCAAACTAAAACTGCTGTTTGTTCACTGTGCGCTTGTCTGCGTCGAACGAAGAAACGCGTCCATCGCATCCGTGCCGAGGGGGCGGCTGAAGTAAAAGCCCTGGGCATCACATTTTGCCTGCTTGAAAAACGCCACCTGAGCCTCGGTTTCAACGCCCTCGGCAATCGTTTTCAGTTTGAGGGTTTTTCCCAAACCAATAATCGCGCGCACAATGGCTTTGTCTTCTTCGTCATCCGGCAAATCCATCACGAAAGAACGGTCTATTTTCAATTTGTCGATGGGCAGTCTTTTCAGGTAGCTCAGGGAGGAATATCCGGTACCGAAGTCATCAATGGCGATGGTGATGTTCCTCTTTCTGAGTGCGTGAAGCTTCGGTATGGCCCTTTCGGGTTGGTGCATGAACGAGCTCTCGGTTAACTCCAGTTCCAGATGCTCTGGAGGCAATCCGGATTCGTCCACAATCGCTAACACCTCGGCAAGAAAGTTCTCATCGTGAAACTGCGATGCAGCGACATTGATAGAGATGCGCCCTATGTCCAGGCCAGCATCCAGCCAGGCTTTCCCCTGGTGGCAGGCCGTTTGGAGCACCCACTGTCCTATGTTTCTTATGGTGCCATTTTGCTCGGCAATCGGTATGAAGCGATCCGGTGTAATCAGTCCCTTGTCTGGATGCTTCCAGCGTATCAGTGCTTCCATACCGGTGAGTTTTCCAGCCTCCAGATCAAACTGGGGCTGATACTCAAGGAAGAGTTGATTGTCAGAAACCGCCCGCCTGAGAGCATTCTCGAAGAACACGTACTCCAGTGCCCGGGCGGTTGATTCGCTAGAATAGAATGCATAGGTGTTTCTGCCGTTCTCTTTGGCCTGATACATCGCTGCATCGGCGTCAGCCAGCAGTTCTGCCGCGTCATTGGAGTCCTGCGGAAAGAGGCTGATTCCAATGCTTACGGTTACCCCGATCTCGACATCGTCCATGGCGAACGTCTCTTTAAACGCTTTCATCAGAGTGTCGGCGACCTGTCCGGCATGTTCCGCGCCGTCAATGTCTTCCAGAAGAACGACGAACTCATCTCCTCCCAGGCGTGCCGCCGTGTCGGAAGCACGTAGCTGCTCCCTCAGGCGAGCAGCTACGTGCTTCAGCAGTTCGTCCCCCGTGGGATGGCCCATGCTGTCATTGATGTTTTTGAATCGATCAATGTCGATGAACAAGACCGCTATAGAACGGCCGGTTCGCTCCGACAGACGGATGCTCTGTTGCAATCGGGAATTGAAAAGGAGGCGGTTTGGCAGGCCCGTCAGGGGATCGTGGTGAGCCAGATAATCCAGCTTTTCCTGATGGGCTTTCAGTGTAGAAATATCTGAAAATACCGTCACATAGCCGACCGGCTCGTCTTTGTTGAGAATAGTGCTGATAGTCAGCAGTTCCGGGAAGACACTTCCGTCTTTCCTGCGGCTCCAGATTTCACCACGCCAGTGCCCGTTTTCCAGAACACTTTGCCAAATGGCATTGAAGAAGCTTGGATCGTGTTTTCCCGAATCGAGAAGGTGGGGCGTTTTGCCGATTGCCTCCTCTTCCGTATAGCCCGTAATCTGGTAAAAGGCATCATTAACCTCAATGATCCTGTTATCCAGATCGCTGATCATCACGCCTTCAACCGTACTCTGGAATACCGTCGCCGCTTGACGCAGCTTGTCATCAGCGATGCGCGCCTCTGTCACATCAATAGCAACTGCATAGATCAACCCCGTTTCTGGGGATGGCACTGATGACCAGGACAGCCGGCGGTAGGAGCCGTCTTTGTGCCGATACCGGTTTTCAAACTCCGATGACCCTTCGCTGTTTTCTATGACTCTGCCGGCTTCGCTCAGGGTTTTCTCACGGTCCTCCGGGTGGACAAACTCGATGAAAACCTCTCCTTCCAGTTCGTCGCGACGATAGCCCAGCTTTGTTTCCCAAAGTCCATTGACCCGCACGAACTTGCCCTCGAAGTTGACCATCGCGTTCATCGTCATGCGCTGATCGAAAAAGCTGTCCAATGCTTCCTGGGTCTGGCGTTCGCGTGTTACATCAATGATCACGCTATTCCAGCATATGTCTCCATTTTCACGCTGTTTGGGAGTGCCGGTGCCACTCAGCCATTTCACAACACCGGAAGCTGGCTTGATCCGCCACTCGTGTCTCCAGAAGGTCATGGCTTCCGCAGAACCACGAATCGACCGGGCCAGTCCCTCGACATCCTCAGGCAGAATCATTTCCCATAGTGGGCCTGGATCACGTTTCAGTTCTGACGCTTCAATCTCCCACAGATCAACACACCCCCGGCTGATGTAGCTCAATTGGTCGGTGCCGTCAGGATGGAGAATATACTGAAAGATTGCCCCGGGGATGCCGTCGGTAAGCTCCAGGTAAAGGGCATTTTCCTCGCCTGGAGTGGAAAAGAGTGGGTCTGAACTCATCGGAATGCCAATTATTAGAGAGCCTAATTAAAGATAGGCTGTTGGCGTCTGATTTTCCAAGGGGGTGGTGAAGTGCAGGGAAAGATTGAAAGTTCAGTTGCGGTTTTATGCCAGGGAAATACGGTAACGGGTGACGCCGGCGTCTTCCTCTCTGGTCCACTCAATCCGGTGGCCGGTTATATCACAGAGGGCCTGAAGGTCCTTTCGGCCGGTGGGATCATCCGCCAGGAAATCGACGAGTGTTCCGCTGGGCAGGTCTTTGGTCCGTTTTTTGAAACGCAGGATGGGGAGAGGACATACCAGACCGACGGCGTCGATCTGGTATACCCCGGACTGATCAGTCAAGGCGCACACTCGTTGCACTGCTGCCCTGTTCGGCAGCCGACCAGCCGAACTGATTCAGCACCATCGGTGCAGCAGTAGCAATCAGCAGAGCTGCGACAAAAGCGGAAATCATGACTTTCACGACGAACCTCCTTTGCCTTGTTTCGCTTCAACCTCAGCGACCCACAGGTCGTGGTGCTGACGTGCCCATTCCAGGTCCACCTGGCCATTGCCCATGGCGTCGAACGCGCCCTCCATACCAACGGAGCCGATGTAGATGTGGGCAATGATGGCCAGCATCATCACAAACGCTACAATCGAGTGCCAGATGTTGGCGTATTGCATCTCTTCGTGTGGCGTGAGCTCAGTTGGGAAGCTGGTTCCAATGATGCTGTTGATGACACCGAAGGTGTCAGCAAACATTGGCATATGGAACGGGAACAGCAGCGATAGCCCGGAAAGGGAAACGGAGGCGCCCAACACCATTACGGTCCAGAAAATGATCTTCTGGCCAGCGTTGAATTTCTTCGCCGACGGATGTCCTTTGGTAAAGATGCCCCCGCCCGCTTTGAGCCATTGCCAGTCCAGCTTGTTGGGGATGTTGTGGGCTATCCACATTACGAAGGTCATCACCAGTCCCAGCATGAAAGACCATGCGATGTTGTTGTGGACCCATTTGGAGCCGGCAGCGATGGTTGCAAAGGCGTCGTGGCCGATTACCGGAATCAGGAAGCTACGCCCCATCAGCGTTAATAGGCCTGTGATGCCGAGTGCGATGAAAGAGCCTGCCAGCAACCAGTGTCCGAATCGCTCGATGGCTTTGAACCGCTGAATGGTTGTGCCCGCAGGGCCCCCATCAATCATGATCTTGCCGCGAACGAAATAGAAGACAACCAGCAACGCAAGGAAGCCGAGTATGGCGCCCCCACCGTACGTGATGATCGGACCTTCGCGTAGCTGATACCAGGGCATGCCTGCGTCCTGAATCATTACCTCGTTGGCAGGGCCCGGGGACTGAATTCGGGGATCGATCTCGTTATAACGGATTGAACGCCAGACATCGGCATCCGAGCGCCCGCCATTCGTGCCCAGAGGCGCAGTAGTAGGTGCTGCGTTTTCAGGGTTGCCGAGGTTTTCAGACCGAAACGAATCATCCATCTCCAGCTGTTGCTGGCGGCGCATGATGTCTTCGAGGGTTTGGGCCCCCCCGGTCGCGGTCCGGTCAACCGTAGTGGACTCTTGTGCCCACACAGGGTTGAACAGCAGTGTCGCCAATACGAGGAGGGCGGCACTAAAAAGTTTTGTTTTCATTAGAGCACTCCAGCGGAATGAACAAGAAGAAGTTGTCGTCTTGACAGACGTCGGGGCCCCGAAGGGCCCCGCATGAGTCAGGCCAGGTTATGCACCTTTCTTCTCGTAGGCCGTGCCCCATCCCCAGGCGCCGGAACCGAAACCACGATTCACAACACGCTGGCGATAGATGTCCGCCACTTCGTTGCCGTCACCGGCCAACAGGGCTTTGGTCGAGCACATTTCCGCACAGATCGGCAGTTTACCCTCAGCAATACGGTTACGACCGTATTTCTGGAATTCAACTGTGGAGTTGTCTTCTTCCGGGCCGCCTGCACAGAACGTGCATTTGTCCATCTTGCCGCGGCTGCCAAAGTTGCCCGCTTGCGGGAACTGGGGCGCACCGAACGGGCAAGCGTAGAAGCAATAGCCACAACCGATACAAAGGTCTTTGGAGTGCAGCACCACACCGTCTTCGGTCTGGTAGAAGCAATCCACCGGGCAGACGGCCATACAAGGGGCGTCTGAACAGTGCATGCAGGCTACCGAAATCGAACGCTCTCCTGGCTTGCCATCTTCGATGGTTACCACTCGGCGACGGTTGATGCCCCAGGGGACCTCGTGCTCGTTCTTACAGGCCGTTACGCATGCATTACATTCGATGCAGCGCTCGGCGTCGCAAAGGAATTTTGCTCTTGCTTGTCCTTCAAGTGCCATGGTCTACACCTCTTGTTATGCCGGCATAATCGAACATAGGGTGGCTTTGGTCTCTTGCATCTGAGTGACCGAGTCATACCCGTATGTTTGAACTGTGTTAGTGGATTCGCCCAGAACGATGGGATCGGCGCCCTTGGGATACTTGTCCCGCAGGTCCTTACCCTGATAGTGCCCGCCGAAGTGGAATGGCATGAACGCCACACCCTCGCCAACACGCTCTGTCACCATGGCCTTCACCTTGATCTTCGAGCCTTCCGGACCGGACACCCAGACGTCATTGCCGTCGCGGACATTCAGATTGTTGGCGTCGCGTGGGTTGATCTCGATGAACATGTCCTGCTGCAGTTCTGCCAGCCAGGGGTTTGAACGGGTTTCGTCACCGCCACCCTCGTACTCGACCAGACGTCCGGAGGTAAGGATGATCGGGAACTCCTTGCTGAAGTCGTTCTTCTGGATTGACTCGTACAAGGTCGGCACCCGCCAGAAAGTCTTGTCCTCGTAGGTCGGGTAATCCGCTACCAGGTCGCGACGTGAGGTGTACAGAGGCTCACGATGCAGCGGCACCGGATCCGGGAAGTTCCAGACAATGGCGCGTGCCTTGGCGTTGCCGAAGGGCGCACATTCGTGTTTGATGGCCACGCGCTGGATACCACCAGACAGGTCTGTCTTCCAGTTGGTTGACGCCCCGGCGACAGCTTCAATGCTGGCTCGCTCCTCAGCCGTCAGATCACCATCCCAGCCCAGGTCCATCAGCATCTGCATGGTGAACTCGGGATAGCCGTCCTTGATTTCCGAGTTCTTGGAATAAACACCGTCTGCCAGAATATTCTGGCCGTTGTGTTCAACACCAAAGCGGGCCCGGAATGTCAGTCCGCCTTCGGAAACCGGCAGCGACATGTCGTACAGGTTGGCGGTGCCCGGATGGTTCATCTCCGGGGTGCCCCAGCATGGCCACGGCATTCCGTAGAAGTCGCCATCGCAAGGTCCGCCAACCGCACGGAGGGTGGTCTTGTCGAAGTGGTGCTGGTACTTCATGTGTTTCTTGAGTCGCTCTGGCGACTGGCCGGTGTAGCCGATGGTCCACATGCCGCGGTTGAACTCGCGGGTAATGTCCTCAATCGACGGCTCATTGCCATCAATGGCGATGTTGCGGAACATGCGATCGGTGAAGCCGAACTTGTCCGCAAACAGCTTTATGATTTCATGATCGACCTTGGAGTCGAACAGCGGCTCTACCACCTTTTCACGCCACTGCAGAGAACGATTCGACGCGGTTACCGAGCCGGTGGTCTCGAACTGGGTGGTCGTGGGCAGCAGGTAGGCGCCTTCCTTACGATCGTGGAGTACGGCAGACACAGTCGGGAAGGGGTCCACTACAACCAGCAGGTCGAGCTTTTCCATGGCTTCCTTCATTTCTGTCATCCGGGTCTGGGAGTTGGGCGCGTGGCCCCACAGAACCATGGCCCGGGTGTTGTCTGGCTGATCAAGGTTTTCCTTGGCTTCCAGAACACCGTCAATCCAGCGGGAGACCGGGATGCCCTTTTCGTTCATCATGGCGCGGGACTTGCCGTCCTTATCCCAAACCGCAAAGCGGCCTTTGAGATAGTCCAGATCTTCTTCCCAGACACGAGCCCAGTGCGCCCAGGAGCCGGCTGAGAGACCGTAGTAGCCGGGCAGGGTGTCAGCGAGTACGCCGAGGTCCGTTGCGCCCTGAACGTTGTCGTGGCCACGGAAGATGTTGGTGCCACCACCTGCGACGCCCATGTTGCCAAGGGCGAGCTGGAGTACGCAGTAGGCGCGGGTGTTGTTGTTACCGTTGGTGTGCTGGGTACCACCCATGCACCAGATAACCGTGCCGGGCCGATTGTTGGCCAGAGTGCGGGCCACACGCTCAAGCTGTGCTCCGGGTGCGCCGGTTACACGCTCAACTTCTTCGGGATTCCAGCGCTTCACTTCCTCGCGAATGTCTTCCATGCCGTACACACGGGTACGGATGAATTCTTTGTCTTCCCAGCCATTTTCGAAGAGGTGCCAGAGAATACCCCACACCAGCGCAACGTCGGAGCCGGGGCGGAAACGCACAAACTCGTCGGCATGGGCCGCTGTGCGGGTGAAACGCGGGTCGCAGACGATCAGCGGAGCGTTATTCTCTTCCTTCGCCTTAAGAACGTGCAGCAGCGACACCGGGTGCGCTTCGGCGGGGTTGCCCCCGATGATGAAGATCGCCTTGGACTTGTGAATGTCGTTGTAGGAGTTGGTCATTGCGCCGTAGCCCCAGGTATTGGCTACGCCGGCTACGGTCGTGGAGTGGCAGATACGAGCCTGGTGATCCACGTTGTTGGTGCCCCAATAGGCCGCAAACTTGCGGTACAGGTAGGCCTGCTCGTTGTTGAACTTTGCGCTACCCAACCAGTAGACCGAATCGGGACCGCTTTGCTCACGAATTTCGAGCATCTTGTCGCCGATTTCGTTGATGGCGGTATCCCAGGAAATCTTCTGCCACTGGCCGTTGACCATTTTCATGGGCGACTTGAGGCGACGCTCGCCGTGAGCATGTTCCCTGACTGCAGCACCTTTGGCGCAGTGAGCACCCATATTGAAGGGGCTGTCCCAACCTGGTTCCTGGCCTGTCCACACGCCGTTCTGAACTTCGGCTTCTACGGTGCAGCCAACCGAACAGTGTGTACAGACCGATTTCTTGACGACCACTTCTCCGCCACCGGTTGCCGGAGCCGCAGCTTCAACCCGTCCCGATGTCAGCGACAGTGCCGCCAGACCGCCCACTGCCACGCCAGACGTTGTCAGGAACTGACGACGGTCCAGGGTCTTGGCAGCGAGAGAAGAAAGCAAAGAGCCTGCACGGGAGCCTTTCGCTACCCCGTTGGTCTTCTTCCTTAACATGTTGTTTACCTCTCTCTTTATTATTCTCGTTTTTTCGGAAAGCTGAGTCTCTCAAGGGCCTTTCGCAACCTTGATCAACTCAAATCCCCGTTAAAAGCGAGCCGATTCGAAATACTTACGGGTGTGTTCGGTATCACGTAAACCGCGGCTTTTCGGAACGTCTGTCCTGACGACCTCGGCTGCGGCGTTCGGTGCAACCGTCATTGCAACGGCAGCTGGAGCTGCTGCTGCAGCCATTTGCAAGAAACGGCGACGGCTGTTTTCACGCTTCGGGTTGTCCATTGGACACCTCCCCCTGGGTTTATGGGACCTTGGGATCCCGGTTACTGAATTGCAAAGGCGTCGGCTTCTACCGCCATGAAGGCTCGACCGAGCGAACCCACTGGTGCGTAAAAAATGGCGCTTTGCGCTTCTTCCAAGTCGGTAAAAAACAAGGCTGCCCACTTTGCCAGGTGGGCATCAAAAAATGCTTTTTGCGACGGCAGTCCGCTGTCGCATGGAAATTCCCCGGTGATGATGCCCGCCATGATTTCGCAGAGGGTGCCGATGTGATCTTCCGGCTCTTTTACGTCGCTGCGGGATTTGATACCGCGGGTCATGAGATCGCTTCGCAGATCCGCCAGGGGCTTCTCATTCAGGAAGCCAGTGAGGTAATAGCTGGCATAGGGAAGTAGTTCGCCGCGACCAAGTCCGACAAACAGGTTGTTGAACTCTCGCTCGGCGTCATACGGGTTGGTGCGCTCGGCAAGGGCTGCCAGGTTCTTGCAGGCTGAACCGAGGGGCGTCTCATCACCCTGCAGTGACGCCAACCCCTTCAATAAACCACTGGAGGGCGGCTCTACAAGCAGGACGCCAAGCAGCTGATAGATCTGGGCCCTCGCACGATCTTCTTCAGAGATCGAACGCGGGCACTGGATTTCCGCAGTGTTACTCAATTCCTGTTCCTTCTAATTATTATGTGCGGCCTGTCACGCTATTCTAGTACATAAACAAGAATAGTGGCCTGACCGACCTTTAATTTGCTAATAGCTGAAACGTATTCTGCTAATAGTCAAAACGCATACGAGGACGGAATCGTGGTTCCGGCTCCTCTTCCGAGTAGGTCGCCTCTTCTTGGGCAAGCTGCTGCTCGGTAAGTTCCGTCGGCGTTGCCATATCTTCCAGCTCGGGGTTGTCCTCAGGATCCGGTTCTTCGGCGGTTGTGGAATCAGGCTCTGCCAACGATGAGACTGCCTGCTTTTCCGACTGATCGTCCACAACGTCCGCGGCTTTTTTGGCTTTGTCGACGAGCCCCTCTCCAACCTTGTATAAAGTTTTCACTGTCTGTCCGGCCGTCGAGGCCAGTGTGTAGTCCTCATCGTAATCATTGAGGCCGTCCAGAACCGCCAGTACCGGGTTGGATTTCCAGAGTCCCCTCAGGGCCTTCCGGCGGAGGAACTCCGGAATTTCCTTGCGCATGAAGCCGGTGATGTCCGTACCCAGTTCAATGTTTTCGGGGTCAGGCAGGCCATACTTCTCTAGCAGCTCGTGTTCCGGCAAGGCTTCATTGATCGCAAGTTCCTGTTCTTCCGGCGCTGGCTCAGTCTCGATAACCGGAGCAGGGGATGGTTCCGGGCGCTTGGCGGCTTCGGCCTTCTTGCGAGCCCAACGCTGGAGTCTTGATTCGGACATTACTGAATTCTCGGCTTTTTGATGTTCGCAGGGGCACGGTAAACGTCGCTTTCCTGGCGAATGCGCGGGTCGCCCTTGGCATCCTCGGCGCCATCAACGCGAACTTCATCGCGGCGACGTTTCTTGAACGGCTCCTCGATGTAGTGCATGTCGATAAATTCCTTGATCCAGGCCGCCATTGATTCGGGAATGGGAACCGCCTCAACAATGCTTTCGCCGCTATCAAGGGCGTCCAGTGCTTCATGGGCGCTGGCGGTAATAGTGCTTACGACCCATCCGGAGGGCGACTGGCTCGTTACATCTCTATCCATGATGATCCATACGGATGGAGCGGCCATGTTCAGAGAGACCAGATAGCCTTCGACGTCGGCCCGAAAAAGCTCCATCGTAACGGTGCCCGCGTGGTAATCGACCACATCTTCCTCGCGAACCAACTCTTTCCAGAATGCATCAGGTGCGCCAGGTATAACGGCAACCGGCTTCCAGATTTCTTTTACCCAGCGAGTGACGCCCGGAGATCGGCGAACGACAGCGCCAACCCTCAGCTCGCGTTTCCACTGTTCTGTACGACTACTCATGGTGCTTCTCATTTTTTGTTATAGCGTAAAACTAGCAGGGCACAAAAGATTATCCAATTGTCCAAAAGATAATGCCTGTGGCATGCTCGAAAAGCGATACGTAAGCGTATACGTATAAAAACAACGAAAGAGTCAATTTCCTGATGACGGCACATAAGACCTTATTACTATGCAGCTGCGACAAATCACAGACCTTCGATTCAGAGGCTTTGCGCAAAGCCGCAGGCGCTGAACAGGCGATTGCAGTTGATCAACTGTGCGGCAAGGAACTGAGCGTTGCTGCCGAGCATCTGGGCGCCAGCAATGATGTCCTGATTGCCTGTGGCCAGCAGGCCGCTTTGTTCGAGCGCCTTGCCGAGGACGTTCACGCCGAGATCCAACACGCCGCGCCACTCCAATCCATTGATATCAGGGATCGTGCTGGCTGGAGCGCCCCCGATGCGAAGCCCGAGCGCCTGCACGCGAAGCAGGCAGCCCTGGTTGCCGCCGCCCAATTGCCGTCGCCCATGGCGCCGGCGAAAACCATTCAGTCCAACGGCGTGTGCTGCATCGTCGGTCCTACCGAGAAGGCAATCCGGATGGCCGGACTGGTGCAGGACGAACTGGGTGTTACCTGCATTGTTAATGATGCCGGCCCCATCCAGCTGCCATCTGCCGCTTACGACGTGGCCAAGGGCCAGCTGACGGGAGCCTACGGTGCACTAGGGAATTTCAAGCTGGAATTTGCCCATCTGCAACCCTTGCACCCGGCCGGTCGCGGTGAGCTGGGTTACGAGGCGGCCAAGCCCACCGCCCGCAGCGAATGCGATGTGTTTATCGATCTGCGGGGCGGCGCCCCGGCATTTCCGAGCCACGAGAAGCGCAACGGCTACTTCTGGGCCGATCCGGAAAAGTCCGGCGAGCTGGAGCGCATTGCCCTGACGGCAAGGGAAATGGTGGGTGAATTCGAAAAAACCGTCTATTTCAGACTCGAAGAGTCTTTGTGCGCGCACTCCCGGGCCAACAAGCCTGGTTGTACACGGTGCCTGGATGTCTGCCCGACAGAGGCTATTTTTTCCTTCGGGGATCACATCCAGATTGATTCGGATATCTGTGCCGGTTGCGGCTCCTGCGCTGCCGTCTGTCCCACCTCTGCAGTGACCATGAATGAGACGCCGTTCGAGGCTATCACCAAGGCTGTGGAAGTGATGGCCAAAGTCTATCGCGAGCATACCCACGAATCGCCCCGCCTGGTCTTCCACACCCTGGAGGCCGGCACAGAGGCCATTGCCAACCTGGCCCGCTACGATAATGGTCTCGCGGATGATCTGATCCCGATGGGGCTGGAGCATGTCGATCGGATCGGCCACGCTGAAATCATGGCGGCGTTTGGTGCCGGCTACGCCGAGGTTCTGATCCTTGCGGACAACGAGCTGGATCGCCGTGCAGTGACCGCAGAAGTGGAGCTGGCCCAGGCCATGCTCAAGGGTACCCACAACTCGCCGAGCCGGATCAGGATTATTTCCGCCATCGAGCTTTGCGACGCCGGGGACAATGCCGGTCGCGTGAGCGACCCTGTGCTGCTGGTAGGCGGTCGCCGGGATATCACCCGGGTGACAGTGGCTGCCATGTCGGAAAAAGTTGAAGAGCCGATTCCGTTGCCCAAAGGTGCGCCTTACGGTGCCATCGAAATTGATTCCGATAAATGCACGCTCTGCCTTGCCTGTGTATCACTATGCCCGACCGGTGCCCTCGGTGACCATCCGGATCGGCCCGAGGTGCAGTTCACGGAAAACGCCTGCGTCCAGTGTGGTGTCTGCGAGAGTACCTGCCCAGAGACCGCCATCACCCTGAAGCCCCAGCTTGATGTATCCAAGGCGGCGCTCAGTGCCCGGGCGTTGCACGGTGAAGAGCCCTTCGAATGCATCAAGTGTGGCACCCCGTTTGGCGTAGCCAGCACGATTAACCGCATCGTCGAGAAGCTGGAAAACCAGCACTGGATGTACAAGAACTCTGATAACGTGCAGCTCATCAAGATGTGCGATGACTGTCGGGTCAAGGCACAGTTCCATGGCAGCACAGCGCCCATGGCCGGTGGCGAGCGCCCGCGGGTCCGCACCAGTGATGACTATCTGGACAGTTAAAAACAACAGGACACACCATGGTTGAGTACACCGAAGTAGGAAAAAATCCGAATCTGATCGGAACTGACGCTCCAAGGCCTCAGGACAAAAACCCGAGGGGCGTGGATCGCATAATTGCCATTGCGTCGGGTAAGGGCGGCGTTGGCAAATCGACCGTGTCGTCCAACCTGGCTGTGGCTCTCGCCTCGAAAGGGCTGAAAGTCGGCTTGCTGGACGCTGACGTCTATGGCCCGAGCCAGCCCCGCATGCTGGGGGTTTCCGGTCGTCCCTCCAGCCCGGATGGAAGCACCATCCTGCCGCTGAGAAATCACGGCGTAACGCTGATGTCCCTGGGCCTGATGGCACCGGAGGACGAAGCTATCGTCTGGCGCGGGCCGATGCTGATGGGCGCCTTGCAGCAGATGATGAACCAGGTTGAATGGGGCCGGCTGGACGTGCTGCTGGTGGATCTTCCGCCGGGCACCGGTGATGTCCAGATGACCCTGAGCCAGAAGTTTTTCGTAGCGGGTGCGGTCATTGTCTCGACGCCGCAGGATATTGCCCTGATGGATGCTCGCAAGGGCATTGATATGTTCAAGCGAATGGAAGTTCCGCTGTTCGGGCTGATCGAAAATATGGCGTCGTTTGTTTGTGATGGCTGTGGCAAGGAACACCACCCATTTGGACACGGCGGCGCGCGGGCCGAGGCGGAGAAATTGGGTTCGCCTTTCCTGGGAGAGATTCCCCTGGATCTCGATATCCGGGTAGGGTCGGATGGCGGTGTCCCGATCGTGGTCTCGAAGCCTGACAGCCCCCAGGCCCAGGCTTTCCAGCGCATCGCCGATGAAATTGTCGCCTCTGACGTCTACGCCCGGGCCATCCAATGATCGAATCACCCCAATTCCCACCGTTACTTGCGGGAGAAGTGGTGCCCAGACACATGGACCCGTTTGATAAAGCCGTCAGCCGGGCCATCGCGGGTGTCGATTCCGGCACGGTGTTCTACTCCGAGCAAGACGACACCCTGCGCGCGGCCCTGGTCCTGGCGCCCGAAACACCACTTGAAGAGGCCATTCAGGTGGTTTATGTGGCCCAGATAGGTTTGGCCGAGAGTCTGGGTGCGCTCGCTCCGCCGGAAGTGCCGGTGTACTTTGAGTGGCCTGATCGCATTAAGGTAAACGGTGCGCTATGCGGCAGTGTCCGTTTCGCATCCGATGTATCCGATCCCCAGGCCTATCCCAACTGGCTGGTGATTGGCATCGAGGTGCCGTTTATTCCGAAGACGGACCAGCCGGGAGAAAATCCGGATGAGACCTGTCTCTACGAAGAAGGATGCATCGAGATCACGCCCATGGCTCTTCTGGAAAGCTGGTCCAAGCATACGTTGTTGTGGTTGACCTACTTTTTGGACAGCGGCTTTGAGCGGGTACATAACGAGTGGCGGCCAAGGTGCGACACCTTGGGCAAAAGGATTGAGCGGCCCAGATCCGGCACCTTCGTTGGCCTGGATGAAAAAGGCCGGATGCTGTTGCGTCAGGATGTCATGACCGAGACGCTGAGTTTGATCGAATTCGCGGAGCACGTATGAAACTGGCCCGAACCCTACAACTGGATATTTCCGACGAAAACGTATTTGAAAAGCCTGCACCCAGCGGTGAGTGGGCTATCTCCGGTGGCTTCGAGTTTTCCAACTGGACCGAGGGAGACCTGAAAGGCAAAGCCCGTCAGGCGTTCAGCAACGGCTGGTACAGCATTGAATCAGGCGGGCGTGCCAGTTTCGTGGGAGTGTGCAACATTACCGAACCGGAACTGGAGCATGTGCGCAGGACCCTCGCTCAGACCTTCGTTGACCATTACGGCGCGCCGGATATCGACGCGGCCTACCCCGTGGCCTGTGAGGAAATCGATCAGATGCGCAGCATGTGCGAGGATTTCGAGGACAACACGCTGTTGATGGTCAGCCGCACCCTGACCGAGCTGGGTGTCGAGGAAACCTACCGTTCCCGGGGGCCTCAGGATGCCTCACTGGAGGCCTTTGCGGTTCACGGCAGCGTCGACTGACTACAGACCGAAGCTGCCGTAAGGAATAAACCGCACGGGAGTGCCCGGCTCGATCTGCTGGGCGCTTTCATCCAGTTCCACCAGCCCCTCGGACCAGGCCAGGCCGGTCACCCGGCCGGAGCCCTCCGAACCGAACACCTCTACCTGTCCATCGCGGACCCGTGCCCGCAGCATCTCGCTGCGTCCGGGCTTTTTGTTTTTCGAAAAATTCGCCGGCATCACGTAGGCCTGCGGTTCGAACCATTCTCCGCCTGCAAGTAATGCCATTGCCGGGGCACCAAAACGCAGGGCACAGACCCAGGCGGCGACCGGATTGCCCGGCAGGCCCACCACGGGTGTGCCCTGGAACATGGCGAGGGCCAGCGGGCGGCCCGGTTTGATGGCAATGCGCCAATTGCTGATGTCGCCGTGGGCTTTCAGGGTTTTCGACACGTGATCTTCGTCCCCGGCCGATATGCCGCCGCTGGTGAGGATCAGATCGCACTCTTGCGCCCCTGTTTCCAGCGCCGATTTGACCTCGTCAGCCCGATCGAGTGCATGGCCAAGGTCCACCAGCTCGTAGCCCAGTTGCGAGACCAGGGCGCTGAGCATCGGCCGGTTGGCATCGTAGATCTGCCAATCAGTGACCGGGGCGCCTACCGGTTTTACCTCATCGCCGGTGGACAGAACGCCAACCCGCAGCTTCTGGTAGACGTCGACCGACTCCACCCCAACGCTGGCGAGTACTGAAATCTGCGTGGGCGTCAGGCGAGTTCCTGCGATCAGGATTCGATCCCGGGCCTGGATGTCTTCACCGGCTTTGCGGGCATTGGCGCCCGCTTTCAGAGTGCCGTTCAGATACAGCTGGCCATCCCGGACTTCGCAGTCTTCTTCGAGGACCACTGTGTCTGTCCCGGATGGAATGACTGCGCCGGTGAGAATCCGGATCGCATGTCCTGCGGGAACCTGGCCTTTGAAAGGCTCGCCGGCGGCACTGCGACCATCGACCAGAGGCAGCGTGCAGGGAACCTCCGTTACAGGGCCCGCCAGTGCATAGCCGTCAACAGCCGAATTGTTGCTTGGTGGGTGCGCACGGGGAGCGTAGACGTCGCTTGCCAGGATACGGCCGTTTACCCTGGACAGCGGAACGGCGCGTTCAGTCTCCACCACAGGGTGCAACCGTGAACGCAAACGCTCAAGGGCCTCCTCGACCGGGGTCCAGTTGACGCCGGGGGGCAGGGCAAAGCAGTCGTTGCGAAGCGGTTTCATGGATCTTCGGCTCCTGGTTATGCTGTTCAGGCTTGCTTGCGGTTCAGAATAAAATCAGCGATGGCGGGAATGTCGTTTATGTCGAAAACCGGGCCCGAGAATTCGGTAGCGTAGTCCGACGCCACAGCAACAATGCTCGGGTCCTCGTTGAACAGCGGTGACCTCGAACCCTCTCGTCTATGCACTTCAATCTTGGCGTGGGTGTGGGTTTTGAATCCCTCCACCACGACCCAGTCACAGGGGCTTAGTCGTGCCAGCAATTCATCCAGCGTCGGCTCCGCCGCTCCCCGGAGTTCGTGCATGATGGCGAAGCGCTGACCGCCAGCGAGGATGACCTCTCGGGCGCCGGCGTCACGATGCTTGTAGCTGTCTGTTCCGGGTTGGTCCACATCCACCATGTGGTGGGCGTGCTTGATCGAATTGACCGTTAACCCCCGGCTGGACAGCTCACGAATCAGGGCCGAGGCCAGGGTGGTCTTTCCCGAGTTTTTCCAACCTACAATGCCGATAACGTTCACTTCAGGTTCTGCTCCGCCCAGGCCAGATCTTCCGGCGTATTGATGTTGAAAAAGTCGCCTTCGTTGAACACCACCAGGGTTTCGCCCTGGGCTTGAGTCCACTGGCGGATCTTGCGAACCCCATCGTTCAGGGCCCCCCGGAGGTTGTGGCGCAAGGATACCTGCCAGCGACCAAACGTTGGTTGTGGCAGTCGGCCCCGCTCGGGGTCCGGCGTGGCTGCCAGTACCACCGGGGTATCATGTCCGGCCAGTCGTGCGGCCAGGTCCCGGGGAAAGGAGGGGGTGTCCGCGGCAACGCTGATCAGCCAGTCATGGCCTTGCTCGGCCGCCCAGTCCATGCCGGCGAGAACACCGGCCAGCGGGCCGGGAAAGCCCTCGATGGAGTCTGCGACCACTGGCAAACCCAGATCGTCAAACCGATGTATATCGCCGTTGGCATTCAGTACCACCGCGTCGACCTGCGGCGTGATTCGCTCAATAACCCGCTGGATCAATGACTGGTCGCCGAGCATAAGCCGGCCTTTGTCGCCGCCGCCCATTCGGTTTGCCTGGCCGCCGGCCAGGATGACTGCGCAATCGGTCACGCCGTGCCTCCGTCAATCATGCCGAGCCCCTTTTCGACGCAGCTTTTTGTCTTCATCGGGAACCTGCGAGAGGTCCTGATCGAACACCAAGCGGTGTTGGCCGCTCAGACAGGTGAATTTCTTGCCTCGCATCCGCCCGATCAGGGTCAGCCGGACTTGCCGGGCAATGTCGACGCCCCAGGCAGTAAAGCCGGAGCGGCTGATCAGAGTGGGAATGCCCATGAGCGATGTCTTGATCACCATTTCCGAAGTGAGTCGCCCGGTGGTGTACAGCACTTTATCGGCCGCAGAAATATTGTTCAGGTGCATCCAGCCGGCAATCTTGTCCACGGCATTGTGGCGCCCGACATCCTCCATATAGGCCAGGATTTTCTGGCCCTGGCACAGCGCGGTACCGTGGATGGCGCCGGTCTCCATGTACAGGCTAGGTGTGTGGTTGATCTGGTAGGAAAGGTCGTAAAAGGTGCTGGTGTGTACCGGGGTGTCTGGCAAAGATAGCCCTTCCAGTCCGGCCATCATGTCGCCAAAGACCGTGCCCACCGCGCATCCGGAGGTACGGGTTTTCTTTTCCAGCTTGTCCTCAACATCAGTAACGCTGGAGGTTCGAACCACGGCAACCTCAAGTTCCTCATCAAAATCGATCCCGGTGACCTCATCGGTTTCTTTGAGCATGCCCTGGTTGAGCAGGAAGCCGAGGGCCAGGTACTCGGGGTGATCGCCAATGGTCATCGCCGTGACGATCTCCTGGCTGTTCAGGTAGATGGTCAGTGGGCGCTCTTCGATCACGCTGATCGATTTGGCCTCGCCGTTTTCGTCAACACCTTCTACCGGCCGGGAAAGCCGGGGATCCGTGGGATCGGGAAGTATGGGATCAATCGTCATTTTTGTTATAGCCGTTTCATGAATGCCGCAGAGTGGAAGTTGTACGGAGATGGGCAGAGATTAGCTTATTTGGCATTCTGGAAAAACAGCTGCTTTCAGCCAATAAAAAACCCCGGCATGGCCGGGGTTTTTTATTGGGGTAAAACCGGGTCAGGCCGGGGGCCTTAAAACTTTGCCCGTTTTGTCTTACTGGGCGTTCGGGAAGAACAGTTGCTGTCCGTCTACCTTGAAGTCGGCAATTGCCTTTTGTCCGTCGTCGGAAAGCAGCCAGTTGTGCCATTTTGCAGCCATCTCATGCTTGAGATGCGGGTGCTTCTCTTCAGAAAGCAGCAGGCTGCCGTACTGATTGAACAGCACTTTGTCACCTTCGAAGAGCAGCTTCAGGTTCTGGCGGTTTTCAAACGCGACCCAGGTTGCGCGGTCTGACATCACATAGGCATCCATGGCGGCTGCAGTGTTGAGCGTGGGGCCCATGCCGCTGCCCAGTTCACGATACCAGCTGCCGCCCGGTTCAACACCGGCACTTTCCCACAGGCGAAGTTCTGCACGGTTGGTGCCACTGTCGTCACCACGAGAGGCAAACGGTGCCTCTGCTTCAGCAATGGCAAACAGCGCTTCAGCGGCGGTTTTCGCTTCGCTGATGTTGGCCGGATCATCGGCAGGGCCAATCAACACAAAGTCGTTGTACATCACGTCGGCCCGCTCTGTGGCGTAGCCGTTCTCCACAAAACGTTTTTCGCCGGCGGTGTCGTGCACCAGAAGGCTGTCGGCATCGCCACGGCGGGCGATTTCGAAGGCCTGGCCGGTACCAACGGCGACAACGCGCACTTCGATGCCAGTGGCGTCCTCGAACTTTGGCAGGATCGAATTAAATAGCCCCGAGTTCTCGGTTGAGGTTGTCGAGGCCAGCGTTATGTAATCTTCGGCGTGGGCGCTGAAGGCGAGGCCCATGGTAGTGACGGCTGCAAGAACCAGATTCAGGGTCTTTTTCATCTTGTTATCTCCATCTTGGGTTTCGTTCATCGGGTGAGCATTGGATTGATGGGTTTTTATGGTGGTGCATCAGGCGACAAGTTCACCGGAAATAAAAGCTTGTGCCTGGCGTGAAACCGGCGTTTCGAAAAACACGTCTGCAGGCGTGTGCTCCTGTACCTGGCCACCAGAGAGGAACAGCACGTCGCCGGCAAGTCGCCTGGCCTGGTGCAGGTCATGGGTTGTCATCACAATGCGTGTGCCCCGGGCGTGAAATTCTTTAACGGCGGTTTCCACGGCCTTTATCGCAGCGGGGTCCAGTGCGGAGGTGGGTTCATCCAGAAACAGCACTGCCGGTGAAAGCGACCAGGCACGTGCCAGTGCCAGGCGTTGCTTCTCCCCGCCGGACAGCACCCGCGCAGGCGTGTCGGCGCAGGAGGAGAGACCAAACCGGGCCAGGGCTTCGAGAGCCAGCTCTGTGCGCAGCTTGCGTGGCACGTTGTTGACCGCCAGTGCGTGCCTGAGGTTGGCCAGCGCCGAACGGCGTAAAAGGATTGGCGTCTGGAAAACCATGGCCTGGCGGGGCGCACTGGCGCCTGACCAGCTCACGGCGCCCTCCGTTGGTGTGAGCAGGCCGTGCGCCAGTCGCAGCATAAGGCTCTTGCCGGCGCCATTGGGGCCCATTACCAGAGTGGGCCCGGGGCCATCAAGCGTGAACGAGCAAGGACCAAAAAGCTGGTGTCCGAGCGGGTTGAACTCAACGTTTTCAAAACGCAGCGAAGGTGGTGCGCTGAGCTCGATCGAATTGTTGAGAGGCACGTTCAACGAAGTCATCCCATGCGCCTTTTTGCCATTTCACTCAGAATGTAGGCCGTTGCGTTGATGGCCATAACCAGAGTCAGGAGCACAATGCCCAGACCCAACGCCAGGGGCAGGGCGCCCTTGCTTGTTTCCAGCACGATGGCTGTGGTCATGACCCGCGTTACACCATCAATGTTGCCGCCAACCATCATCACGGCGCCTACTTCGGCGCTGGCCCGCCCGAATCCTGCGAGCAGAACGGTCAGCAAAGCGAAGCGGGCATCCCACAGCAGGGTGGGCATCATGCGCGCCCTGGACATGCCCAGAGAGACAAACTGTTCCCGGTATTCACCAAGCAACTCCTCCACTTTTTGCCGGGAAAGCGCAGCGAGAATGGGCAATACCAGAATCACCTGCGCAATCACCATGGCGCCGGGCGTGAACAGAAGCCCCAGCTCCCCGAGAGGCCCGGCCCGAGACAGCAGTAGGTAAACGCCGAGCCCGGCCACAACCGGAGGTAGTCCCATGAGCGCATTCAGCGCCACAATCACCCCGCCGCGCCCGGGGAACTGCCATAGCGCGACTGCCGCACCGAGCGGAAAACCCAGGGTTGCCGCTATCAGGACTGCCAGAAGCGAAACCTGCAGCGAAAGCACCACGATCTGGTACAGCGAGGCGTCGAGATTCACCAGTAGCGACAGCGCTACGTAAAACGCATTATCTTCCACAGCAGCGTCTCCTTAATGTTGAGCATCGTGGCGTTTTTAACTACGCTTTGCACAGCCTGTTGAAAAATATGCAGCCAAAAACAGTCTGGTGCTTGTGCCCGATCCGCCGGAGAAACCGATGTCCCTTCCCGCCTATCTCACTACGGCCGAGGCCGCCGAGTATCTGCGCCTGAAAGAACGCAAGGTCTACGATCTGGTCAGCCAGGGTGTCATTCCCTGTGTGCGAATTACCGGAAAGCTATTGTTCCCGCGCCAGCGTATTGATTTGTGGCTGATGAACCATCTGGAAGGGGACGACGCGATCAGTGCACCAACCCCGCCGGTGCTGGTGGGTAGTCAGGATCCGCTGCTCGAATGGGCGGTGAAGGAGAGCAACGCAGAGCTGGCCATGTTGTGCCAGGGAAGCGGTGATGGGGTGCAGCGGCTGGTCGATGGCCGGGCCATGCTCGCGGGTATGCATATCTGGCACGCCGAGAGCGAGCGTTATAACGATCCGGCAACCCTGGGTTTGACCGGGATGCGAGACCTGGTGCTGATTCGTTGGGCCAAGCGCCAGCAGGGCCTGCTCCTGGCGCCGGACAATCCTCACAAGCTGACACAACTGGTGGATATCGGACGGCCCGGCCTTCGCCTCGCCCATCGACAGCCGGATGCCGGCGTCAGTCATCTGTTGCAGAGCCTGCTTGCCCGTCATCGTATCGAGAGCAGTGAGCTGATCTGGGCCGAGCATCCTTCACTCAGCGAGGATGATCTGGCCCTCGCCATTCGCCAGGGGGAGGCGGACGTGGGCATAGGTATAGAAGCGGCGGCAAGGCGCCAGGGCCTGGCGTTTATACCGCTGCAGCAGGAGCATTTTGACCTGGCCATGCGCCGGCGCCATTACTTCGAACCCGCCATGCAGCGATTGCTGGCTTTTGCCCGCAGTGAACGATTTGTTCAGCGAGCGGAGGCATTGGGTGGTTATAATATCAGTGAGCTTGGAAACGTTGTGTACAACGCCTGAGCAAAAATAATAAACAGGCAGATCAAGCAGGGGCCTGCATGGGGTCAATCGGAAACAGAACGGTCAAAGAGTTCAGTGGCGCTTTGGGTGACATTGGTACCCTGTTGCCACTGAGCCTCGGTGCCATTGGCGTAGCCGGGCTGGCGCCGGTACCGGTTCTGCTGGGATTTGCCCTATTCTATATCGCCACCGGGCTGTATTATCGTCTGCCGGTTCCTGTGCAACCCATGAAAGCGGTGGCCGCGCTTCTTCTCACCACCCAGGTCAGCGCCCAGAGCCTGGTTGCCAGTGGTGTTCTGATCGGCGCGATTCTTCTGATTTTGGGTTCAACCGGGTGGATCAACCGGGCTGCACGCCTGGTTCCGGGATCGGTGTTGAGCGGTCTGCAGTTGGGGCTGGGGTTGTTGTTGGCCAGCATGGGCCTGGAACTGATGACCACCTCTTTGCCGTTGGGTCTCCTGGTCCTTGCGTTGCTGGCCGTCACCCTGAAACTTTTCCCCAGTTGGCCTGCGGCATTGCTTGGTCTTGCCATGGCGATGGCTCTCGGGGCGTTGCTGGGCTCCCCCGGGCTACCGCTACCGGCCGATCCGGCGATTTTCTCGATGCCGGAGCTGCCCTCAATGGATGAATGGCAGCAGGGATTTTCCATCCTGGTGCTGCCACAACTGGCGCTGACCATCACCAACGCGATCGTTCTGACGGCCCTGGTGGTCGGGGATTATTTCGGCGACCAGTCCCGGGTCTCGCCTGCGCGTCTTTCCGTTACAACCGGCCTGGCCAACCTGTGCCTGGTTCCGTTCGGTGCCTTGCCCATGTGTCATGGCGCTGGCGGTGTTGCGGCACACTATCGCTTCGGTGCCCGCACGGGTCTTGCGCCGGTCCTGCTGGGCGTGGGTTTGCTTCTGGTGGCAATCGTACCCGGCGGGCTGTCGTTTATCGCCGCTGTACCCGCGGCCGGTCTCGGCGCCCTGCTCATGGTCGCAGCTGTCGAGCTTGGCCTTACCAGGCGTCTCTGGACCGCCAAACCATCCTGCTGGCCGGTGATCGGAATCACCGCACTGATTACGTTCTGGGTCGACCCGTTTTTCGGATTCCTGGCCGGGGTGGCGACGGAGACGTTCCGGACTGCCTGGTTGCGGGGACGTTTCAACGGTGTGCGTCAAGACTGAGAGAGCTGCCCTGATCTGATAACACCCCCCCGATACCAACGTCTTTGTCCTGCGGGTCGATCAGTGCACCCGGATTCAGGATGCCCTGAGGATCCAGGAAGTGCTTGCCCGCCGCCAGGGTCTGACGAAACAGCGGTGATGTCTGCTTCTCATAGCCAAAGCGATGATCCCGGCCAACGGCGTGGTGATGGGTGACGGTAGCGCCTTGCTCGGCCAGCACTTCCATGGAAATGCGTTTGAGCTGTTTCCACTTTTGCAGGGCTTTGCCCAGATCGCCGGTGGTGTCGCCCACGCAATAAAAAGTGAAATAGGGTGCGGGACCGTCCGGGTAAACGTGAGTAAAGCGGCAGGAAAATGAAAACGGACGTTGCGTGATCTCACGAAGCGCGGTCTCCATGGTGGATTTTACCGCCTTGTAGAAGTCCGGGAACTTGTCCCAGGTGATCGCGGTTTCGAAGGTGTCGGCAATCATGCCCATGGCCGTCAGGCGGTTACGCCAGTAGGGCATGCGAATAAAGGCATTACGCCACGACTCGGCCTCGCTGGCCCCTTTCTCTGAGTGATCCGGGTTATAGGAAATACCATCTTTCTGCAGAATGCCGCCATGCTCTTCGGCAATAGCAACGGCCCTTTCGATTTTCTGGTCTTGGGGATGGTCTGCGGATTCGAAGCCAAGAACCAGGACGGCGCAAGGCCTGTCAGCAATCCGGTTGATGATCACTTCGGCTTCATCCAGCAGGCGGCAGTTCGACGGAAACAAGCCCGATTGCGCAATCTGCCGGACCGCATCGACGCCTTTCATAAAACTGTCAAACCGCACGGAGGCCGTGGCTCTCCAGGTGGGACGGTGCTGCAGTCGCATGGTTGCCTCGGTAATGATGCCCAGGGTGCCCTCCGAACCACAGATCATGCGATCTGCCGAAGGACCGGCGCCTGAGCCGGGCAAGGCCCGGGTCTCGATAATGCCTTTGGGCGTGATCAGCCTGGTTGCTTCCACCATGTCTTCAATGTGGGTGTAGACCGTCGCAAAGTGCCCGCCAGCCCGTGTGGCGAGCATGCCTCCCAGGCTCACAAACGGAAAGCTCTGCGGATAATGGCGCAGCGTCAGTCCGTGCTGTTTTAGCTGCCGCTCAAGATCCGGGCCTTTGATACCAGCCTGAATCCGTGCACGGCGGCTGACCGGATCAATCTCCAGAATCCGGTCCAGGTTCTCCATATCAACGCTGATGGTCGCCCGGTAGCTGTCGCCAACATCGGGCTCCACGCCGCCACAGACGCTGGTGCCGCCACCAAAGGGGATGAGTGCAACGTTGTTTGCGGCCGCATAACTGAACAGTTGCTGGATGTCGTTTTCGGTTTTGGGAAAGGCAACGGCGTCGGGCGGATTATGCACTTGCCGCATCAGCATCCGGGCCATATCGGCGTAGGACTTTCCGTAGCTGTGCACCAGACGGTCGTAGGACGTCGTGGAAATAATGTCTGACAGGTGCCCGGGAATCGTTGGTAATCGGGATGCGGGAAGCTCGAAGTCTTCAACCGCTGGTGGCTCAATCTCCACCAGACCTTCCGGTACAAACATTCTCGTGATCGTTTCGATCATGGCATGTTCGTCCGGGTGCAGATCCTCGTCCGCATAGCCCCAGCCCCAGAACCGCAGGGTTTTGCGAAGTGACTTGGTGCCGGATTCAGGCATCTGGTTCTCCATCTGTGAAGGGGCTGCCCCGTTACTCTGAACACTTCATCCTTTGAAATGATATCCTCGTACACCACTATCAGGCACGCAAATAAATCCTGGATGCCGCTACCCTGCAGGCCACCTTTAATGAGGAGTTCGAGCCTTACCCATGAAAGTTATAATTCGTTATTTTTTCCGTACCCTGCGTCTGGTACTGACGCCCTTTATGCTACTCAGCGAAAAGCTCAGCACGCCAGAAAGCGTGAATCGAAGCGCTGAAGAGCAGGCCCGTGTCGATGAGGCCAGCAAGGATCTCGCCCTTTACCAGTTCAAGGCTTGCCCGTTCTGTATCAAGGTAAGAAAGGAAATTGCCAGGCTGGGTCTCAACATCGAAACCCGCGACGCCCAGCATGACCCGGAGCATCGTGCGGCGTTGGAAGCCGGTGGTGGTCGTGTCAAAGTGCCTTGCCTGAAGATTCGGCATGAGGATGGCAGTGAGCGGTGGCTCTACGAATCCGATGAAATCAAGGCGTGGCTTCAGGAGCGTTTTGAGCCGGCTTGAACCATGCTCGTAAAATGGAGTATGCGGCTATTCTCAAAGTATGCAGTAACCTCCCGCATGATACGAATCGCGAAAGTTTCCAGTGCTTTAAGGCGATTCAGAAGTTTCATGCGGGGGCTCCTTTGGGTACCTCAGAGTTCTTTGATGGCGCTGGTGGTAGCTTGAAGCACATCCTTGGCGTCGCCTTTCACCATCAGACTGTTATCACGAATAAACAGACTGTTGGGGATTCCGGCAAAACCGGGTGAAAGGCTTCGCTTTACCACAATTACGGTTTTCGCTTTATGTACGTCGAGAATGGGCATGCCGTAAATCGGAGAGCTGGGTTCTTCCGCAGCAGCCGGATTCACCACGTCGTTGGCACCTAGAACAATGGCAACGTCAGCCTGGGGCAGTTCCGGGTTGATGCTGTCCATATCCTTTAACTGGTCATAGGAAATTTCAGCTTCTGCGAGGAGAACGTTCATGTGCCCCGGCATACGACCTGCGACCGGATGGATGGCGTAATTCACCCTTGCACCGCGGGATTCCAGCTGGTTCGCCAGTTCTTTGACGGCGTGCTGAGCCTGAGCGACGGCGAGGCCATAGCCTGGCACCATCACTACATTACGCGCGCCGTCCAGCAGCATTGCCAGGTCATCCGGTGTTGCGTACTTCACTTTACCAGCATAGAACTCGTCGTCATTGGTTGCAGACTGCGTGCCCGCGCTTTGTCCAAAGGCACCTCCAAACAGCACATTGGGCAGCGACCGGTTCATGGCTTTGCACATCACGGCGGTGAGGATCAGACCGGATGCTCCTACCAGCGAGCCGGTGATGATCAGGCCCTGATTTTCCAGTACAAAGCCGGTGGAGGCGCCGGCGAGGCCGGAGTAGGCGTTCAATAGTGCGACGACTACGGGCATGTCTGCACCGCCAATTGGCTGCACAAGCCCAACACCCAGCAACAGGCAGAGCCCAACCAGAACCAGCAACATCAGTTGCGGTGCCTGGCTATCATTAAAGAACAGCACCCCGCAGGTAATGACGCCGACAAGGCTCAGCAACGCGACAGCCTGCCACTGGCGGGCGCGACGGCTATCGCCCACGTTGCCCTTCAGTTTCAGAACCGCCACCACAGAGCCGGTCAGCGTTACCGCGCCAATGGCGATGGAGAACACGATGGCCAGTGTCCAGGCTGTGCTGGCCTGCGTCGCCCCGGCGCTCTGCGTTCCGAGAGCCGTCAGCCAGGTGCTGGCAGCAACCGCGAGAGAGGCACCACCGCCGATACCGTTGAGACTCGCCACCAGCTCCGGCATGGAGGTCATGGCGGTTTTCCGGGCAAGCCAGGCACCGATAGAACCGCCAATCACCATGCCCGCAATGATGGTTGTGAAGCCGACAATCTGGTGGTGCAGCAGGGCCGCAACCACGGCGATGAGCATCCCGATCGCGGCAATCTGGTTTCCGCGGACAGCGGTTTTCGGCTTGGTCATGCCCTTGATGCCCAGAATGAAGAGCACCGCGGCTGTGAGATAGGAAAGATTGACAAGAGCAAACATGATTAACCCTTACGCTTGAACATGTTGAGCATACGGTCTGTGACCATGAAGCCGGCCACGATGTTGATACTGGCGAGCGTCACTGCGATGAATCCGAGAACGCTGGCGAGCGTCGGTGACAGGTGATTGGTGCCGGCGCTGACAATCGCGCCTACAATCACAATGCCTGAGATCGCGTTGGTGCCGCTCATTAACGGCGTGTGCAGGGTGGGTGGGACTTTGTTGATCAGTTCCACGCCAACAAAAAGCGCCAGAACAAAAATGGTGAAACTCAATACCAGCATTTCCATCAGGCAACGTCCTCTTCTGTTTCTGGTGATGCTTTTGCGGGCGCAGGCGCGCTCTTGTCCTGCCCGAAATAAACCTGACCCTCGCAGGTGACCATCGTGGCTGAAACGATGTCATCCTCCTGTCTGGGCACCAGACGCCCCTCTTCTGTCATGTTTTTGATGAAGTTGATGATATTGCGATTCAGCAATTGGGAAGCGTGCACCGGGACCCGGGAAGGGTGGTTGACATGCCCGACAAGGGTGACACCATCCACATCAACCTTTTCGTTCAGCACGGTGCCTTCAACGTTACCGCCGCGGGCGGCGGCGAGATCAACGATGACCGAGCCACGTTTCATGCGATGGATCATCGCTTTGTCGATCAGCTTCGGCGCCGGCTTGCCAGGAACGGCCGCGGTGGTGATAACAAGGTCGGCCCGCGCAACGCAGTCACCGAGCTGTTCCCGCTGGGCATGGTAGAAAGCCTCGGACTGCGCTGTGGCATAACCGTTGTCGCCGGAGGCATCGGTCTCCGGAACCTCAATCTCGATAAAGTCCGCGCCCAGGCTTTCCACTTGTTCTTTGACTTCCGGGCGGAGATCATAGGCCTCGACCACGGCGCCAAGTCGGCGCGCCGTTGCAATGGCCATCAGGCCAGCAACACCGGCGCCGATGACGAGGACCCTTGCCGGGTGGATAGTGCCGGCGGCCGTCATCAGCATCGGAAAGTAGCGTGGCAAAGACATGGCGCCGCGCAACACGGACCGATAGCCACTGATGCCTGCCATGGCGCTGAGAACGTCCATGGATTGCGCGCGGGTAGTGCGTGGAACCAGGTCCAGCGCAAACGCTTGAATTGAACGCTCTGCCAGTCTTTCCAGTAGCGTTTTGTTGTCCCAGGGCTCGAGTATACAGATCAGCGTGGACTCAGCTTTAAGGCTTGAGGCCTCGGTCTCACTGGGTGGCTGCACCTTGACCAGAATATCGGCCTGCCGGTAGAGCGATTCGGCATTGTCGGCAATAATGGCCCCGCTGCTGCGGTATTCCTCGTCGGTGAAGTGAGCGGCCAGCCCGGCGCCCTGCTCAACGATGACTTCGTAGCCTGCCTCAAGCAACTCCGGCACGCCGGCCGGTATGATCGCGACCCGGTTCTCGTCGGCTCTTGTCTCTGTCGGTATTCCTATCAGCATGGTTTTCGCTCCGTGTTGAAAGTGAGGAGGACATCGGGCCCATAAGTCCCAGTGTGGGGTGTGTGAAAGCGCGAACGTTTCTCAATAGTTGCGGATCGTCCTTCAGGGAGTGTCCGTAACTGGGGATCAGTGACTGAAGAATCTGGCGATGGTGGCCCTGGGTCAGTTCCGGGAGACACCGTTCAATGACAGTCAGCATCGCGGAGACGCCGGTGGAAGCGCCCGGCGATGCACCGAGAAGCGCAGCCAGGGAACCATCGGCCGTGGTCAGTACCTCGGTGCCAAACTCCAGCGCACCCTTTCCGTTGGCGCCGGTCTTGATGATCTGAACCCGCTGACCAGCCCGCCGCAGGCGCCACTCGCTGTGATCGGCGGCGGGCATAAAAGCGGCGAGGTGGGACAATCGATCGGCGCGCGAACTCAAGGTTTCTTTTATCAGATAGCGGGTAAGGGGCCATTGCGTAGCTGCCACGTGCATCAGGTTGGATAGGTTGTCCGGGCGCACGCTTCGAATCAGGTCAAATAGGCTTCCAGCTTTCAGAAATCGGGTGGTGAAGCCGGCGAAGGGACCGAACAGCAACGCTGGCTTGCCGTCGATGTAGCGGGTATCGAGATGGGGCACCGACATGGGTGGGGCGCCTACCTCAGCCTGACTGTAGACCTTGGCGCTATGCGCCAGTGCCAGTGCCTCGTTGTGACAGGCAAGCCAGATACCCGAGACCGGAAAGCCGCCATAGCCTTTGGCTTCCTCGACGCCGGCCTTTTGCAACAACGGCAGGCTTGCGCCGCCCGCGCCGACGAAAACAAAGCCCGCGTCAATGTCCTTGAGCTCACCGGTGATGCTGTTTCTGACCGTTACTGACCAGCGATCACCCTGCTTTTTCAGGCTGACTACCCGTGTTTGGAGCATGGTCGAGACCTGCGGTTGGCCCCTCAGAAAACTACCGAAACTGCGCGTGAGGGCGCCGAAATCGACGTCACTGCCGTGATCTACGCGGGTGGCGGACATAACCTCATTATCGGTGCGACTTCGGGTGATAAGAGGCAGCCAACGCTCGAGCGTGTCTTGATCATCGGAAAACTCCATGCCCTCAAACAGTGAACTCCTGACCATGACGCTTTGTCGGTTGGCAAGAAATTCGCGACCGACCTTGCCTTTGACCCAGCTCAGGTGTGGCACTTTTCGGATGAACGATTCCGGCGAGGGCAGCACGTTTTTGTGGGCAAGTGACCCCCAGAACTGGAGAGAGACTTCGAACCGCTCGTTGATGTCCAGTGCTCTCTCGGCTGAGACGGTCCCATCGGGCGCTTGTGGCGTGTAATTCAATTCGCAGTAACCGGCGTGGCCTGTGCCGGCGTTGTTCCATGCATCCGAGCTTTCCTGCCCGAGCTGCTCGGACTGCTCAATAATGGTCAGGGAACGACTGCTGTCGAGCTCTGTTATAAGCGTTGCCAGGGTGGTGCTCATAATGCCGCCACCGATGAGCAGCACATCGGTTTTTATCGCTGTCATGGCCCTTTGCTCTTGGTTGGTCAGAAAGGGCGTAAGACTTTAGTCGAATGGAGCAAGCTAAAAAATCGCTAATATTGATATATATACATCGAAAAAAACGATGCTTAAAAGAAGAAAAGGGGAGGGGGTCAAGGTGAAGACGGTTTCTAAAGAACCATTCTGAGAATGGCTTGATCTATCCGTGATGAAGGCGAGGGAACGTCATTGTTACTTCCACGCCACTCGGGACATTCCGAATCTCGGGGTGGCCACCGTGCCCTTTCATGATTGAGTCAACGATTGCCAACCCCAGACCACCGGTTTGTGAGGCATTTTGCCTGGCCGGATCGCATCGATAGAAACGGTCAAAAACACGATCCAGGTGTTTTTCACTGATGTGCTCTCCGCTGTTAAAAACGGTTATCTGGCTGACGCCTTTATCATGATGGGTTGAAACGATGATGGTCCCGTTGTCGGCGGTATGGTTTAAAGCGTTATCGACCAGATTAGCCAGAGCTCGTTGCAGAAGGTCCGGGGAGGCATTGAGCGTGCCCTCCGTTTTATTGATTAGCGAGATTCGATTGTCTTCAGCAATGTCGGAGAAATAATCGAATAAACGCTCAACCAACGAATGAATGGAAACCGTTTCAAACCCAGTCTCCGTGCCGTTTTTCTCTGCTCGGGCGAGAAACAACATGCTGTTGATCATTCTCGAGAGTCGCTCATATTCCTCAAGGTTGGACAGAAGCAATGCTTCATAGTCAGCAGACTCTCGTGGCTTGGATAAGCATTGTTGGGTCTGGCCCAACAGGTTGTTCAGAGGCGTCCGCATCTCATGAGCGAGATCCTCTGAAAAACGCGCCAATTGCGTAAAACCCGCTTCCAATCGAGCAATCATTTCGTTCAGTCGACTAGTTAACTGGCTCAGCTCAGGGTACTGGTCCAATGGCTGGAGACGTGTGTCCAGGTTGTTCGTGCGAATGCTTTCCACATTTTTCGACAGCTGGCGGACCGGGCCCAATCCCCATCGGCTGACAAGCCAGCTAACGCTGCCACTGATAACCGCACCGATGATGAGCGCCCACCACAGGGTTGAGCGGTAGCCCGCCAGCATTCTGTTTCGCTCGGTGAGCGTCTTGCCCGCAATGAGGGTGAGGCTTTGTCCGCCAATGTCTGCCCTGTAGCCGGCTAAACGGTAGTCGACCGGAGTCGCGCCATTTGTAAACTCAATCGAAGAGCCTGTGGCCACCGGGGGAATCGGCAGGTTGGGAGGGTTGATTTCGATGAGAACTTCCCGGTTTTCGTTAAGCACCCACAGAACGTTGTCTGTGTTGCCCAGCATGTTGGCATAGAGCTGAGGCTGGGTTCGTAACTCCGAGACTGTTCCGGCATTGACGAGCAGGTTTTCCATGCGCTCCAGTCGGCCCTCCAGCGTTTGATCATCCCGCCAGGCAAGTTCGCGCTCCAGAGAGGAATAGAGCAACACGCCGATCGTGCCCAGGGTTAACAGGCTGATCAGAGCGAACATCAGTGCCAAACGTTGGGCGATGGATAAGCGGATCATGCTTCTGGCTCCGGCTCCAGGACATACCCCATACCCCTGACGGTTTTTATCAGTTTGACCGGGAAACCGTCGTCGATCTTTGCGCGCAATCGCCGAATCGCAACGTCCACCACCTTGGTGTCGCTGTCGAAATTCATGTCCCAGATCTGAGTCGCGATATCGGCCCGGGATAAAATCTCGCCCTGATGGTTGAGCAAGAGCTGCATCAGGGCAAATTCTCGACCTGTTAGCGCTATTGGCTGCCCGTCGCGCGTGACTTTCCGTCGCTTGGCGTCGAATTCGAGGTCAGCCACGGAGAAGCTGTCCAACTCTTTCACCGTTGAGCCTCGCCTGAGGAGGGACCGGACTCTTGCCAGAAGTTCCGCGTAGGAGAAAGGTTTCACCAGATAGTCATCACCTCCGGACTCGAGTCCTCGAACGCGGTCTTCCACTGAATCGCGCGCAGTAAGGAACAGAACCGGCGTGTCGGATTTTGCCCTGAGAACGTCCAGCAATTGCCAGCCGTTCAATTGCGGCAACATGATGTCCAGAATAACCAGATCAAAGGTTTCTTCCTTAACCAGATGCTTTGCATCGAGGCCGTCATTGGCGACCTCCACCAGGAAGCCTGATTCGGTGAGGCCCTTGCGAAGATACTCCGCCGCTTTTATTTCATCCTCGACAACAAGAATGCGCATCCTCACCCCTTTCAACGGCATAAATATCGGTGGCAAACGAGCCGAAAGATTGCGGAAATTCTGACCAGTTTTCAGTTACCGATTGGTAATAAAAGCGCAAACGTTCTGTTCCTGTCCGACTGTCATTCTGGCCCCACATTTACGAGGTAACGGAGTGACGCAATGCATAAGAGATCCTGGTTTTCCGGCGCAGTCATCGGCTTGATGCTCGCTTCTGGCGGAGCATTCGCAAACGCCGAACCACTGCATCAAAAGAACATGTCACTGGCGCTGGCCAATCAGCTTGTAGACGCTACGTTGCAGGCGTGCCATGCCGACGGTCGGTCTGCAGTAGTTGCTGTCGTTGACCGAGGCGGACGACTGGTGGCGCTGCAGCGGGATGACAACATTGGTCCACACAACACCGCGGCTGCCCAGAAGAAGGCGTTCACGTCTCTGTCGACCAAAACCGCCAGCCGGGAGCTGTCCGGTATCGCCAGAAATAATCCCGAATCTGAAAACCTGAACACAGTCGATGATCTGTTGCTGCTGGGTGGCGGAGTACCCGTGCAGGTTGGCGGCGAGGTGATCGGTGCTATTGGCGTTGCCGGTGCCGGCGGATCCGCTATCGATGAAGGCTGTGCGATAACCGCACTTGAAACCCTGAAAAACTAAATGACTTAGGAGTATTGATAATGAACCTGAAGAAAGCACTTGTGACCGGTCTTTTCCTCGCCTCCGCTTCCGGCTCAGCTTTGGCTGCCGGGAATCCGCTGAGCGTTCATGTATTGAACATTCAGAATGGCCTGCCATCGCCGGATGTTGCGGTGACGCTTGAGCGGCATGAGGACGGCAAATGGGTTGAGCTGAGTGAGGCGGTCACCAACGAGCAAGGCCGAATCAGCGCGCTTTATCCGGAAGGCGAGGATCTCGTAGAAGGAACCTATCGCGTTGTGTTTGAAACCGGCGACTGGTTCGAGACGCAGGACACGGCCTCGTTCTTCCCGGAGATCCCGGTGGTGTTTACCATGGACGGCGCGCTTGAGCACTATCACGTTCCGCTGCTCTTGAGCCCCTACGGTTACTCTACCTATCGTGGTAATTGATTGGGGGTTGTAATGCTGGCCGAGTAAGGCGTTACTTGGCGCTGAGATTCTCAGTGCCACCGTCTTCTGGAATGGTGGGGCCTAGCGAAACGTCAATAAGCTCATGCTGAAGCTTTTTCAGAAGGTGAAGCAGGCTGACACCATCATCAAAGCTCATCCCCTGCATGGCCTGTCTGTAGAACTCGGCAATCGAGTCTTGCAGCCGGCCCCAGAAAAGCCGACCAGACTCGGTCAGAACGACCAGTCTGGCTCGGCGATCCTGGGGGTCCGGTATCCGAATGACATGCCCGTCCCGTTCCATTCGTTTGAGCACTCCGTCGAGGTTTTGTCGACTGACGTAGAGGTACTCTTTCAGTTGATTGAATGAGGTGCCGCCTTCGAAGCCTTCTCGCGACAGTGCGCCAAGAACCGCCCATTGCACGGCGCTGATGCCCATTTCATTCTGGACCTGGCGCTGGAGAATGTTTCCGGTCTGGAACAGGCGGAAAAACAGGCGGTTGGGTATGCCTCCAGATTCGTTGACGATCATCTGTACTCCTGTAATGCCCTGCTGGCGGTTGAACCGTTGAGGGCGGTTTTCGGCGTCCGGAATCACGGAAGGCATGGGACGCGTCACTTTGGCAGGTATTCGCGGGCGATAATGTTTTTCATGATCTGCGCGGTACCGTCACCTATCTGAAGGCCCAGAACATCCCGCAACCGTTGGGCGAAAGGCAGATCCTCACCCCACCCGGTGTGGCCATGGGCCAGCAGGCACTGTTTGACCACATCGAAGGCGAGCTTTGGCCCCCACCACTTGTTCATGGCTGCTTCTGCGTTGTGGGGCCGATTGTTGTCCTTGAGCCAGAGCGCATGGTAGCACTGCATGCGGGCCGCATGAACATAGGTCTGGTATTCGGCCAGAGGGTGGGTCAGACCCTGGAATGCAGACAGGTTCTGGCCGAAGGCGGTACGCTCGGTCAGCCACTGCCAGGTTTCATCCAGGGACTGCTGGGCCACCGCCAGGCATTGCAAGCCGATCAGGGCGCGGCTGTAATCGAAGCCCTGCATCACCTGTTTGAAGCCTTTGCCCTCGTCGCCCATCATCTGGCTGGCGTGCACTTCCACGTTATCGAAGAAGATTGAGCCGCGGCCGATCGCGCGCTGGCCGTTGTCTTCGAAGCGGGTTGTGGTAATGCCCGGGCTGTCCATCGGAACCAGGAACGCGCTGATGCCGGAAGCGCGCTGTTCTACCGTGCCGGTGCGGGCAAATACCACCGCCACATCGGCCTGGTCAGCCATGGAGATGGAGGTTTTTTCGCCGTTGAGCAGGTAAACGTCGCCTTTTTTCTCCGCTTTCAGACGCAGGTTGGCAGCGTCGGAGCCCCCGTGGGGTTCGGTCAGCGCGATACAGGCTACTTTCTGGCCACTAGTCATGCCGTGCAACCATTCTTTGGCAAGGTCCGGCGCGGCATGGCTGGCGATGATCTGGCCGTTGAGGGAGGTCAGCAGGGGAATGTAGCCAACGTTGAAATCCCCCTTTGAGATCTCCTCGATGATCAGGCCGCTGGTAACACAGTCCATGCCGCTGCCGCCGAATTCCTCCGGTAGCTCGCCACCGAGCAATCCCATCTCGCCGAGCTGGCGGATGACCTCCTTTTCGATAACCCCTTCCTGGTCTCGCTTGCGATAGCCCGGAGCCAGAACCTCGGCACTGAAACGGGCCACAACCTCGCGAATCGCGTTCTGTTCTTCATTGAATCCGAAATTCATGGTGTTCTCCGGGCGATCTGGCCGTTACTTGTAGTACTTGCGGAATTCCGGCTTGCGCTTTTCCCGGAAGGCGTTCACGCCTTCTTTGGACTCGTCGGTGTCGTAGTAGAGGCTAAGGGCCTGCATGCCCAGGGCGCCGATACCGGCAATGTTGTCGCTGTCGGCATTGAAAGAGCGCTTGGCGATGGAAATGGCCGTTGGGCTTTTTTCCAGGATTTCCTCGCACCATTTTTGCACTTCCTCGTCCAGTTGCTCTGGCGGAACCACGGCGTTGACCAGGCCCCACTCCAGCGCCTGCTGCGCGGAATATTTGCGGCACAGGTACCAGATCTCCCGGGCCCGTTTCTCGCCCACGACCCGGGCCAGGTAGGCGGTGCCAAAGCCGGGGTCCACTGAACCCACCTTGGGGCCGACCTGGCCGAAGATGGCGGTTTCGCAGGCAATACTCAGGTCGCAGATCACGTGCAGCACGTGGCCGCCCCCGATGGCGAAGCCATTGACCCGGGCGATCACCGGTTTTGGCACTTCGCGAATGGTGCGCTGAAGCTCTTCCACCGGCAGCCCGATCAGGCCACGGCCGTCGTACTGGCCCTCGTGTGCGCCCTGGTCACCGCCGGTGCAGAACGCTTTTTCACCGGCGCCCGTGAACACGATGACGCCGATGTCCTTGTTCCAGCCGGCGCGGTTAAACGCGTCCAGCAGTTCCATGCAGGTCTGTCCCCGGAAGGCGTTGTAGCGGTCCGGCCGGTTGATGGTGATGGTGGCGACGCCGTTGTTTTCGTCGTAGAGGATGTCTTCGTAAGTCATGGTCCGTTCTCCTGAATCGTGTAACTGGTTGCTTAGCCGGCCATGGTCAGGCCGCCGGACACGCTGATCACCTGGCCAGTGATGAAGTTGGCATCGTCACTCGCGAGCAGGGCGATGAGGCCGGGGTAGTCCTCCGGTTGGGCCAGGCGCTTCATGGGCACCGCGTTGCGGAAGGCTTCCAGCAACTTCTCCGGATTTGGGGCGGTTTCTGCCACGCCCTTGAGCAGGGCGGTGTCGGTGGGGCCGGGGCAGACCACGTTCAGACACACATTTTTGGTGGCCAGCTCCCGCGCCACGGTTTTGCTGAAGCCCACCAGGCCGGCCTTGCAGGCGGCGTAGACGGATTCTCCGGATGAGCCCACCCGGGCCGCGTCGGAGGCGACGTTGATCACCTTGCCGCCGCCGGCAGCAATCATTCCTGGCAGCACGACATGGTGCATGTTCAGGGCGCCGGTGAGGTTCACAGCGATCAACTGGTCCCAGAGTTTCGGCTCGGTCTTAAGGAATGGCATAAAGCGGTCGAAACCGGCGTTGTTGACCAGCACGGTGGGTACGCCCAGATCGCTTTCGATGGCGGCCACGGTGTCAGTGATCATGGCGTAATCGGTGATGTCGGCGGCGTAAGCTTTTGCCCGGCCTCCAGCTTCGGTAATCAGGTCTGCCGTGGCCCGGGCGGTGCTCTCGTCACGGTCCAGCACCGCCACCAGGCTGCCTTCCTGAGCAAAGCGCAGGCACACGGCACGACCAATGCCGCCACCGCCACCGGTCACGATGACTGTTTTTCCCTCGAGGCCTCTCATGATGACTTGCTCCTGTTGTTGTGAGATCAATGGGATTAATGGTGTTTGTTCGGTTCCAGGCGAACGTTTCTGGCCTGCTCGCGCAGTTTGAATTTCTGGATCTTTCCGGAGGCCGTGCGAGGCATGGCCTCGATCACTTCCAGGTATTCAGGCAGGTAGTTTTTGGACAGTTGCTGTTCGGTCAGGTAGGTCTTCACCTGTTCCAGGGTCAGGTCGGTGGCGTTTTCATCCAGGGTGACATAGGCGCACAGGCGCTCACCCAGGCGTTCGTCCGGGCAACCGACCAGGGCGACATCGACAATGCCCGGGAACTTGTAGAGCAGGTTTTCTACCTCCACTACGGGAATGTTCTCACCGCCTCGAATCACCACGTCCTTGGTTCGGCCGGTGATGCGGATGTAGCCGTCTTGATCCATTCGAGCGAGGTCGCCGGTGTTGAACCAGCCGGATTCGTCTACGCCATAGAGTTCGGGGCGCTTAAGATAACCGACAAACAGGCTGGAGCCGCGAACCAGCAGGCTGCCTTCTTCACCGGCAGGCAGTTCGTTGCCCTGGAAATCGGTGACCTTCACTTCCATGAAGGGCATGGCCTTTCCGTCGGACTGGCTGGCCCGCTCGGCTGGATCTTCCGGGCAGGTCATGGTGACAGCGCCGTTTTCGGTCATGCCCCAGGCGGAGACGATCTTTGCCTTCAGTACCTTGCCGGCCTGCTCAACCACAGCGCTGGGGATCGGTGCGCCGGCGGAGACGAAGATCCGCAGGGAGTCCAGTTCACCCTCGTGCTTTGGCGCGGTCTTCACCAGGTCGGCCAGGAACGGAGTGGCGGCCATGGTGAAGGCCGGCTTTTCGGCACCAATCACCTTGCAGACATAGTCCGCGTCCCAGATGTCCTGCAGGATCGCGGTGGTTCCCAGATAAACCGGCATCATGATGCCGTACATGAACCCGGTCTGGTGGGCCAGGGGCGAGGCCATCAGTACCTTGTCATCAGAAGTCAGGTGCAGCCGATCGGCATAGGGGCGCACGTTGGAGAACAATGTATTGGAGGTGTGCATTACGCCCTTGGGCTCGCCGGTGGTGCCAGAGGTGTAGAGGATCTGGATCGCATCATCAGCGTTGAGTTGGCGTTCTGCGAACAGGCTCGTGATGTCCTGCTGTTCTTCCCAGGGCGTCTCCATCAGGCGTTGTTCGAAGCTGCGTTCACCTTCTCCGCCGATGACCAGCAAAGTTTCCAGGGCCGGCAACTCCCCGCGAATACCGTCAACCATGGCCTCGTAGTCAAAGTCCCGGAAGACCTTTGGAATCACCAGCAGTTTGGCTTCGCCATGCTTGAGCATAAAGCGGAGCTCCCGCTCACGGAAAATGGGCATGAGCGGATTCAGGATGGCGCCGATGCGCATGCAGGCCAGGTGCAGGGCCGTGGTCTGCCACCAGTTGGGTAGCTGGCAGGCCACCACTTCGCCCTTTCCGATGCCCATAGCCGCCAGGCCCGCCGCCATGCGAGTGACTTTGTCATTGAGTTCCCGATAGGTGAGGGCGGTGCGGGTGTCGCTGGTGACCTGGTAACCGACGATGGCTTCCCTGTCCGGGGTGCTGGCGACCGTCTGCTCGAAGTAGTCGGTAATGATATTGTCGTTCCACGCGCCGCTTTTGATCATCGCGGCACGGCGTTCCGGATTAAGAGTGATGCCTGTATCCATCTTTTTCACCTGTTCGTTCCGGTTTTTTGTTATTAAAAGGCCTGGCTGAAGCTGAAACCTGGTCCAGCCTCGTTAGCTTCACAATACGCCTCGCTAAAATAATGTGTCAACATATTGCTTTAAAGGCGCAAGGCGATGGCCATTTCCTTTGCCAGTTATTCTCAGGTGTTCAATACGTTAGACAGGACGGCGGATGCCGCGATGGTGGTTCATTGAAGATTTGCAAATTCCAGAATCAAGGCGCGCAATTTACCTGCCGCCGGTGAAAGCGGTCTCCCGCAGCGTTGCAAGACACCATAACGGGTCCGAAGAGTTTCAATCCCGGTTACAGAAACGGTTGTCACCTTTCCGCTTTCAAGCAAGTCAGCCACGATAGGTCTGGGCGCAATACTGACGGCCTTGCTGCCGGTAACAATGGCCGCGAGCATGGCAATATTGTCGCACTCTATTCTCCGTTTAAGCCCGCCTTGTTGCGCGCTCATGGCCTGGATATTCCGTTCCATATCTTCAGGAACACGGGTCATGGCCAGGGGATAATCGAGCAAATCTCCCCAAACGACCCCTTTTCCCCGGGCCAACGGGTGATCATGACGACAAAACACAACAACCTCGGGCTGCGGCAAATGGGTAATGTCCAGGTCCGGATCGCCAGACAATTCGCCGGTATCGGCCACAAACAGCTCTATCTCATGATCCAGCAGCGCAAGGCGTAAGTCCTGCCAGTTATCTGTTCGAATGTTGAGGCGGATTCCCGGGTATTGATCCACAAACCGGGCACAGACCTTATCCATCAGGGCCAGCGCCGGATAGGGGCCAGTTCCGATACTCAATTCGCCTGTCTCAAGCTCGTCGATGGCCTCGACTTCCTGCCTTAAAGATTCTGCCGCGGCCAGCAGGCCCCGGACATGAGGCAGAGCGGCCCGCCCGTGCGCGGTTAAAACCACCCCGAAGCGCCCCCGATCGAACAGTCTTGCCCCGAGTTGGCGCTCCAGTTCCTGGATGCTGCGGCTTAACGCCGGTTGAGACAGGTGCACGACCTCAGAGGCGCGAGCAAAACTCCCGCACTCAACCAACGCCATGAAATGCCGGATGTGTCGTGTGTCCATGGCACTACATCTATGCGTTTTGCGCATGCCAAGTCAAGAAACATTGCATTGGATGAACTGAACACCTCGCTTCAAACTGCAGTTACGTGGCGCACGATTCAAAACCAACAAAACCCAGGTGCCGCCAAAAAGAGGAGATTCCGCATGCTACCCCTATTCAAGAAGGCCATGCTGGCAGCGTTAGGTGCCGGTTTACTGTTCCCAGCGATCGCTCAGGCCGAAACCTCCAAGCCGGCAACTGCGGTGACAGCGAAAGTTAACCAGGCAGTGCTGAACGAGCTGCCGTTTGCTGACACGCGATCATTTGAGGATGCGCGTCGTGGTTTCGTGGGTGCGTTGCCGAATGGCCGGGTAGTGGACGAAGAGGGGCATGTGGCCTGGGACATGGAGCCCTACGCCTTCCTCAATGGTGATTCAGCGCCGGATTCTGTTAACCCAAGCCTGTGGCGCATGGCGCAGCTGAATGCGATCCATGGGTTGTTCGAGGTGGTGGATGGCATGTACCAGGTCCGCAACATGGATCTGTCCAATATGACCATCATCGAGGGCGACAGCGGCCTGATCGTCATTGATCCCCTGCTGACGCCTGCCACGGCCCGCGCCGGTCTGGAACTCTATTACCAGCACCGAAGCAAGAAGCCCGTTGTGGCCGTGCTTTATACACACAACCATGCGGATCATTTCGGGGGCGTGAAAGGTGTGGTTAATGAGGAGGATGTCCGGGCCGGGAAGGTGCGGATCTATGCTCCGGAGGGGTTCATGGAGCATGCCATTGCAGAGAACGTGATTGCCGGCAACGCGATGACCCGTCGCGCCACCTACCAGTTTGGCGCCGGCTTGCCTCCAGGGGTTAGAGGCCATGTTGACACCGGACTTGGCAAGGCATTGGGTAGTGGCGGGCTCAGCCTCATTGCACCCACGGATACGGTACCTGACAACGCCAACCTGACCATTGATGGCATTGATATTGAGTTCCAGATGGCCCACGGCACCGAAGCCGAATCTGAGATGATGATGTATTTCCCTCAGTTCCGGGTGCTCAACACCGCCGAGATCACCAGCCAACACCTGCATAACATCTACACCATCCGCGGAGCCGCGATTCGGGACGCCAATTCCTGGTCCAAATTTATCGATAAGGTGCTGGTTCGCTTCGCCGATCGCGCGGAGATTCTGGTGGCCCAGCATCACTGGCCGATCTGGAACCCGGAAGACATCACGCATTTTCTGGAAGTTCAAAGGGACCTGTACAAGCATATCCATGATCAGACGGTTCGTATGATGAACCGTGGCATGTTGCCCGGGGATATTGCTGAAAACCTGCAGTTGCCTGAAAGCCTGAACCAGGAATGGTCAGCGCGCGGTTATTACGGAACCGTCAGCCACAATGCCCGCGGTGTATATCAGCGCTACATGGGCTGGTATGACGCCAATCCCGCCAACCTAAACCCTTTGCCACCTCGTGAAGAATCGAGACGCACCATTGATTACATGGGCGGTGAGGCGGAAGTGCTCCGAAAGGCCCGTAAAGACTTTGCCGACGGCGACTATCGCTGGGTGGCATCAGTAATGCGACATCTCGTGTATGCCAACCCTGAAAACCGTGAAGCGCGGGAACTGGGGGCGGACGCTCTCGAGCAGCTTGGCTATCAGGCTGAGGCAGGCACCTGGCGTAGCGCCTACCTTGTTGGCGCGCACGAATTGCGCCACGGCGTGATTACTCCGAAACATGTGGGGCTGCAGCCAGACCTGATGCAGGCGCTGGAAACCAGCATGTTTTTTGATGCCATGGGGGTAAGGATTGACCCGGAAAAAGCGGCCGGAAAGCACCGGGTGATCAACTGGTCCATCACCGACAAGAGCGAAGATTATCGGCTGAACCTCCAGAACGCCACGCTGACCCATCGGTCGGGGGAGCTGGACAAGCATGCCCACGCCAGCGTGAGTATGTCCCGAGCTGTTCTGGACAATATCCTCCTGCAAAAAACAAGTTTCCCGGAGGCGGTGGAGGCCGGCGATATCCAGGTTGAAGGATCAATGGACGCCTTCTTTGGCCTGCTGCAAATGCTTGAACAGCCGCCATCAAACTTCGCCATCATTGAACCGGTGACGGTGCAATGATCTTCAAGAGCTTTGATTATATCGTCGTCGGTGCCGGCTCTGCCGGCTGCGTACTGGCAGACCGCCTGTCAGCCGACGGCCGATATTCTGTCTGCGTGCTGGAGGCCGGGCCCGGCAAGGGTTCGTTCACAATCCGGACGCCGGGCGCTTTTGCTGCCCATATGTTCATCAAGACATACAACTGGGCGTTCAACGCCCGACCCGATCAGCAACTGCGTAGTGGCCAGCCTCTGTTTACCCCTCGTGGTAAAGGGCTTGGGGGGAGTTCGTTAATCAACGGTATGTTGTATGTGCGGGGCCAGAAAGAGGATTACGACGAGTGGGAGGCTCTGGGTAATGAAGGCTGGGGCTATGCCGAGATGTTGCCTTACTTCCTGAAATCGGAACACCACGAGACACTGGCCGGAACCCCTTATCACGGCAAGGGCGGCAACCTCTATATCAGTGCCCCGGGAACGGCCGAATATCCGATGTCTGAAGCCTTCGTTGATGCGGCCCGGCAGGCCGGTTTTCGCTACAACAGTGATTTTAACGGCGCCGAACAGGAAGGTGTGGGGTATTTCCATCTGAACATCAAAAACGGCCGTCGGTTTGGTGCCGCCGATGCCTACCTAAAGCCCGCGATGAACCGCCAGAACCTCACCGTCCTTACCGAAGCGCGAGTCAAAAAACTGGTGCTCGAGGGGAATCGGGCCGTTGCGGTGGAGCTTCGTCACAAAGACAGAGACCTTGTCTTGAATGCGAGCCGGGAGATCATCCTGAGTGGTGGAGCTATCAATTCACCACAGTTGCTTCAGCTTTCCGGCATCGGGGACCACGACGCGCTGGAAAGCCTGGGTATCCGGTGCCGGCACGAATTACCGGGAGTGGGCAAGAACCTCCAGGAGCACGTGGATGCCTGTGTGCTGGTCTCAAGCCGGAAAAACAACGGCTTCACGGCCTCGCTCGGCGGCCTGCTGAAAATGGTCCCGGATACCATCCGATACCTCCTCAGTAAACGGGGCAAACTCGCTAAATCCATAACCGAGGCTGGCGGTTTTATCAAATCCAGTGACAGCGTTAATCGCCCGGATGTTCAGCTGCACATGCTGCCGCTGCTGTTTGATGATAACGGTCGGGACCTGAAACTCATGTCCAACCCCGGTTATTCAGTGCATGTCTGTGTGCTGCGACCGAAGAGCTCAGGCACCGTGACCATAACGTCAGCGGATCCGTTTGCGGCGCCGGAAATCGACTACAACTTCTTTGCCGATCCCGATGACTGCAAAGTCATGGTGGATGGTATCCGCCAGGCCCGCCGGATTCTCGCGGCGAAGGCCCTTGACAATTATCGGGGTGAGGAACTCCACCCGGGCGCAGATCGCCAGTCCGATGAGCAGATCATCGAAAAGGTGAAGGAAAAGGTGGGCCTGGTATACCACCCGGTGGGCACCTGCAAAATGGGAACTGACAGGATGGCGGTAGTGGACCCACAACTCAGGGTGCACGGGCTCGAAAGCCTCCGTGTGGTGGACGCGTCCATCATGCCACGGCTGATTAGCGGCAATACCAACGCGCCTACGATTGCCATTGCCGAAAAGGCTGCTGACATGATTCTCGAAACGGCGGAAGGCTGCGATATCTGATTGTCAGCTTATAAACAAAAGCGAACACTCGGATCTTCGGATTGTTCGGGCTATTTTCTGACACTTTTAACCATCGAGATAACATGCTTAGGGTAAAGGCATCACTTAATCCTGCATTAAATGCCCAGATGATGCTTCAGGACATCCCGATAACGTCGCCCCACCGGCACCGGCTCGCGGAGGCCCTTCAGGTACAGCTCCCAGTGCCCGCCCGAGCGACTCAGGCGCTCAATTTCACGCAGGTTCACCAGTGCCCCGCGATGCACTCGGCAGAATAGCTCCCGAGGCAGACTTGCCTCCCAGTACTTGAGGCTGCGGAGCTCCACGGCCTCATGGCCATCGCGGAACCTCAAATAAGAATAGTCTCCGGAGACACGGATGAGGAGAAGACCCTCCAGCGCTTTCGCTTCATGGGTCAGGAACCTGCGCAGAACTGCCTGCGGCTTTGTGGGCGCGCAGGGCGGGAAATCCATCGAGTCCTCAGCAGTCTGCCCCCGATTTCCATAAAGAGCAACGGTGAGAACCTGCGTGACAGCGCTCAGCAACTCGATATCCGCAGGTGCCCAGGCGCGCTGCTCATGTACGCAATCGAAACCGACCTGTAGCACCAGCCTGCCCTCCCATAGCCCCGGCGCGGCCAGCAGGCTCCGAATACCCTGTCGCTCCCACTCCTTGCGCAGCGCACTGGCCGTACGAGGCATTTCCTGCAGATCGTTAATGACGCAGGTACGCCCTTGCTGCAAATCCTGGTTGAGCCAGTGGCCTAGACTTACCGGTATGCCCTGCAGATCGTGCACATACTGTGGCACGCCGGAGCGCACCCATTCATAGACATTCCAGAAATGAGTGAAGGCGTCGTTGTAGCGGATGATCCAGGCCCGGTCCACACTGCAAGCCCGGCCCAAACGCTCTAGGACCTGATCCATGGCCTGTTGGCGAGGCTTGCTCAGCAGCGCTTTAGTGACCGCGGCCCAGTCAGAATGATGAAAGGTAGGGGGCATGCGCACACCGAAATGATGTTGTTTATCGAGCTGGAATTGTCGTTCATCGAATTAAGATTGTCGACAGGTATCTCTCAAGGTGTAATTCAAACCGACCAGACGGTCGCTTTATCATTTTAATAATGTGAAAAGTCATCTATTGGATGATGACAGGGGCGTTGGCTGTAATTTTGTAGTGCTGACACGCAGTACCCAAACCTGCCGCCGGGACGCCAGACAGGGTTAACGCAGTAAAGGACTTGCGCCATGAATGTACGCTCCAGGCACCTTCCCAGCCGTCAACAGAAACGGGAGGGCCGGCGGTTTGGCAGGCTTGATCTCCCTTCGGTCAAGCATCCCCTGGCGTCCGCCATTGTGGCGGCGCTTGGCATTGCGCCCGGGGTAAAGGTAGCGGCCAATACCATCGAAATCAGTGGCCGCACGGACACGACTGTGGATGTAAGTGGATCCTTTACGGACATTCGCACAAACACTATCCGGGGCAACAGCGGCTTCAACAGCTTTAACCACTTCCAGGTTGCAGCCGGCAATACCGTAAATCTCCACCTCCCCGCCGAAACCCGCAACCTGATTAACCTTGTTCATGACACCCAGGCGGTGATCGACGGCACCCTTAATGGTTTGATGGATGGGAAGATTGGTGGCCACATCGTGTTTGCCGATCCCCACGGAATTGTTGTGGGAGCGCAGGGTGTTCTGAACGTTGGCAGCGTGTTGTTTGCTACGCCCACCAGTGCCTTCATGGACGAGCTGATCAGCCCGGATGGCGTGATTGGTGACGAGGCGGTCAGCGACCTATTGGGTGGTAATGCGCCACAGTCTGCAACAGGCATTATTTCCATTGAAGGTACCATCAACAGCGCCTCCACCATCGCCATTTATGGCACCGATGTTGCGGTAGATGGCTCTCTGCGCGCGGCCACGGACGAGGCCCGGGAAGCGTTGTTTGAAGCCACCGTAAATACCGAGGGGCTTCAGGTTGGCACCGATATCGATGTCAGTTCAGGCAGTATTGCCATTCTTGGCAGCGGCGATGTCACTGTAAACGGTCTTGTGGCTGCGTCTGCGGCTGAAAACCGGAGCCGGGGCGGCCAGGTTTCTATGGCCGCTGCAGGTAATGTGACCGTTGGCAACACCGGCGCCGTGCGCGCCGATGGCGCGTCGACCGGCGGTGACGGTGGGTTCATCGAGATCGCCACCGGCGAGAACCTGAACCTCGATGGCACGCTGTCGGCCTCTGGCAAGGGTGGTGCAGGCAGCGGCGGTAAGATCAATCTCGCTTCCTCACAGGATATCGCGGTTAGCGCCTCTGCATCGGTGAGTGCTGCGGGCGCGGAAAGCGGCGGCGATGGCGGCACCGTTACGTTGGAAGCTCTGGGTACCAACACCATTGACGGCAGTGCTTTGCTGGATGCGTCTGCCGGCGCGACCGGCAACGGTGGTCGCCTGGAAACCTCGGGCAATAACCTCACGCTGGCAGGCCTGAACGCGGATCTGTCTGGCGGAACCGGAGGAGAAGACGGCGAGTTTGTTGTCGGTAACGCCAACGTCACGATGGCATCTACCGCCTACTACACCAATGGCGGCGATGTGTTGATTAACGCCGGTGATCAGGTAACCATCGAGTCCGGCGCGACCATCAACACCCGCCGTATTGAGAGCTCCAAAGATGCCGTGAGTATCAATCCGGCCAGTTCCCTGGCGGACAACCCTGCGGGCCTGGCGGATGCATCGGCCGCAGACCTATACACCACGGCCTCTGAGGGCGATTCGGGCAACGTCACCCTGCAGGCGCCGAATATCACAGTCAAAGACGGCGCGAAGATCCTGACCTTCGCCACGGACGGCTTCGCTGCGGGTGACATCAACCTGGTCTCCGGCGATAACTTCACCTGCAACATCTGTGAGTCCCAGAACCCCGGTGAGTACTTCACCAGTGTGGGCAATGTCACCAACACCGTGCGGGTTGCCCAGACCGCCGATGTGTCGATCAACGTTGAAAACGGCGCCCTGCTGGACGCTCGCTACGTAGAGCGAACCGGTTACACCGGCGCTGCTGGTGAGGCGGGTAATATCAAACTCGAAGCCCGGGCTTCGGATGTGAAGTTTGCAGGGGTTTCCACCGCCAACGCCGACGTTGAGGTGAACGGTGCGCTGCGCGGTGCTGATATTGATGTGTCTGCCATTGCCATCGGTGAAGTGGATTTCGGCTGGCTGTCCTCTCTGGACCCCGCCGACCCGACCAGCGCGCTGACGGTGGCCGAGGAAATCGCAGACATTGAGTCTGAAGACATTCAGGACAATGCCCTCGAGAGCTTTGACGACCCCTGGGATATTACCAGCCTGCTGGCGCTGGGTTTCCCAGTTACCACGGCGATTGTCCACAGCAATGCGGTGGTCGAGATTGGTGATGGTGCGCTGCTGGACGCCAGCGGCAATGTGAACGTCACAGCAGACGCACAGCGCAAGGCGATCGGTGGTACCGGCGGCCTGGCGACCGCTTCGCTGCCTCCGTTCGGGGTTGGCGTCATTTACGGCGAAGTGTCTGGCACCAGCGCCGCGCGGATTTCGGGTAATGCCGAGGTGAACGCGGCCGAGCTTGCCGTTGTTGCCAAAAGCCGGAATACCCTTGAGTTAGCCTCCGAAGCGGAGATTGAGCGGGCAAGGCGGGGCAATGCCGGCAACACTGTGGGTGCGTTTTCCCTGGCCATTGGTGTCGCCGCCACCGACACCGAGGCAACGGTAGGCAAAGACGTGCAGCTGGCGGCAGAGAACGTGGAGGTGCGCGCCAGCAATCTTGACACATTTATCACTGAGGCGAGCAGCTCGGCAGGCAGCACGGCGACGAATGCGCCGTCTCAGGGTGCGCTTACGCTGGCCATCTCGGCCTGGAATACCAATGCCCATGCTGCGTTCAATGCCAGCATGGCGGACGACGCCGGCCTTAACTCGCTGGATGTGGTTGCAGACAACCTGAGCGATGCCCGGGTCACCAAGGCCGAGGTCCAGAATGGTTTCAATGCCATCGACTACCTGGTCGGCAGTAAGCGCCAGCGGAGCCAGGGCATTAATGCGTTTGTGCAGGGCCAGGTCAGCAGGACTGGCCAGCCGGCCGATCTGAGAATCGCCGCCGCCACCAGCCTGACGTTCAGCCAGCAGAGTGCCCGCGCAGAGATTGGCGAGGGCGTGTCTTTAAATGCCGATGGCAATGTGTCGGTGCGTTCCCGGGTGGTGAATCAGGGGGTTCGCAGCATCGCCGACAGCCGCGCCAACTCGCTGTCCGAGAAAGACGGTGCCCAGTTCACTGGAAGCGTTGCCTTTACCTATGGCGATTACCTCCATTCCAGCCAGGCGATTATTGGCGACGGAGCGGATATCACCGCCCGTAACATCGGCGTGGGCGCACGCAGCGCCTTGCCGATCGACAACGACTACGATGAGATTCTGTCGACCTTCAACCCGGAAGACTGGGACGGCCCTCAGGACTTCTTTGCGGCGATCAACGAGATCGCGCAGCTGTACTTCGACCCGGACGTAGCGGCGCTTGAGAACTTTGGCCTGGCCGATAACTTGCTGACCAGCTACGCCAACGCTTACGCCAATAGCATCGCACAAACCGGCGAAACCTCTACCGCTGCTTATGGCAGCTTCAACGGCACCTTCGCTAGCCATGACACTAAAGCCTGGGTAGGCGAAGGCGCGAAGCTGACCACCACCGGTATCGATGAAGAGTGGTCCAGCGAGTTCGCGGTGCCGTTTGACCCGCCCGAGGGCGAGGATGACCACGATCTGGACTTTGTTGACGACTGGAACTGGGCCGGTGGCGTGGATATTGATGCCCGCTCGTTCTCTGAAACGGCGGGTGTGACGGGTAATGTCTCGTTCCTGACCTGGATTACTGCCCGTAACTCACCCACCGGGAACTCGCTGGGTGGCTCCGTTGGCTGGACTGAGTTTGGCAGCAGCACCATCGCGGGTATTGGTGATGGTGCGCACATCACCACCACGGACCTGAGTGTCAAAGCCAATACCACCGAACTGATGTACGTGGTTGCGCCCTCGGCGGGCTCTGGCGAGAGCATTGCCGGTAACGGCATTGTCAGCTACGCCAACGTAAATGCCACCACCCGTGCCAGCATCCACCAGGGTGCGAGAGTTGAGGCCAATGCGGTTAACCTGGGCGCGGATTACAGCATCAACCTGTGGACCATCGGCGGAGCCGTGGCGATTGCCCCGCCCAGTACCGATGGCTCCGGCTCATCAACGAAAGCAGCCATAGGTATTGCGTTTGCCTATAACGACGTTCACAGCGACACCCGAGCGTATATCGGTGATAACAGCGACGACCGGGCACTGGATGAGGGCGAAGAAGCCGGCTCAACCCCGACTGACGTGCCGGTCGCTGGCGGTGAAACTGCCGGCCTGGTGGTAGACGACCTGAACGTGGATGCCATCAGCCGGGGCACCGTGGGCGTTATCGCCGCGGCCGGCGCAGCCGCCGTCAATACGCCGGCCAGCGGTACCCCGCCACCCCCAACGCCGTCCCCTTCGCCCACCGCAACTCAGGCTCAGAATGGCAGCTTCACGGCGGCACTTTCGGCGGCTGGTTCAGCGTTTGGAGCGGTCGCCGGCGGGCAGCCCGGCAGCAGCATAGCCGGGGCCGGGTCTGTCACCCTGAACATGGCACAGATGGACACCATCGCCGAGGTTCGGGATACCGCTCTGATCAGCGGGCAGGACAGCGCCGCCAGTAACGTCAATGTTCGTGCCATTGGCGATGTGGATCAGATCAGCGCGGCGGGTGCGGCGGCTATTGCCATTGCCGGCGGTAGTGGCAGCGCGGCTGCCGTGGCGGCGTCTGCGGCGTTTAACGATATTGATAACGAAGTCCGGGCTGGTCTGTATGGCGTGGACGGTCAGGTTAACCTTCTGGATGTTCTCGCGGCAGGTTCGGGTGACATTCTGTCCATTGGCCTGGCGATGTCTGCGACGTCATCGTCCAGCTCCGGCGCCAGTGGCGCGGGATCACTGTCGGTTGCTGCTATCGCATCCGATTTCGATGCCGAAGTGGAGGGCAGCAACCTTCAGGGCCAGAGTGATGGCAGCAGCGTCAATATCACCGGTTATGATCGCTCCCGCATCCTCACCGGCGGCGGCTCGCTGGCGCTGAACCTGGGTTCTGGCTCCGGCGGTAGTGTCGGCCTTGCGGCCACCTACGGACGTATCGATAACGACGTCAGCGCCATGATTCGCGGCAGTAATCTGACCGGTTTTGATGAGGTGGGGGTCAGTGCTCTCGGCGCTGCCCGTATCCTTGGTGGCGCCTTCGGTGGCAGCGTGGCGACCGGCAGCTCCTTCGCAGGTGCAGGTTCAGTCTACATTCTGACCGTCGACAGCGATCTGCAAGCGGGCATCACCGGCCTGTATGGTACGCAAGACCATGACGGCGATGCGAAAACGCCGGATGTGCCGGATTACGACAACCTGCTGGCGGCGTCGGCGGTGGAGTCGGCTGGTGATGTCAGGGTCACCGCCCGCAGTGATGCCGGTACCACAGTGCCGGAAGACCTGTTCCGCATGGACACCGCCGGCGCGGCGGATGACTTCAATGGCAGTGCATTGCTGGGTGTTGGTGAAGAACAGCCGGATCTGGGGCTGGATGCTGAAGGCCTGGCTTCGGGCGAGGTGGTACTGGGCTTTGCTGGCTCGTTCGGTGTCAGTGGCGGTAACGCAGCGGCCGGCGCTTCCATTGGCTTCACTGACCTGCGCGGCAGTTACGTGGCGGAAATCCGCGATGCGGACGTGACGGCCACCGACGGCGACGTGGACGTGTCGGCCCGCAATTCACGGCAGGCCATTGGTGTGGCGGCCGGTGCCAGCGTCTCTGGCGGCAACGGCGTATCGGCCATGGGCTCGGGTGCAATCACGCTGAGCAGCACGGAGGTAGTCGCCCGGGTGCTGGGGCAAAGCGCTCTGGATGCCGACAACGTGTCCGTCAGTGCCGCAGCCGATGGTAATTTCTTCTCACTCGCGGGCAGCGTGGCTGTGAGTGCGGGCGGTCAGGCGGCGGTTGGCGCCTCGGCCAGTTACAACGAGATTGGCGGCACCGTATCTGCCGAACTCGGTGGCAACACCGTCGTTACCGATGGCGGTGCGCTCAATGAGAAAGGCACGGTGTCTGTTACAGCTGATCAGGACGCCGATATTGCCTCCATCGCGGTCGCGGGTTCGGTCGCGGCAAACCAGGAAGGTGTCGCGCTTGCCGGTTCCGCCAGTGTCAACATCATGACCCTGGGCACAAGTGCCCTGATCAATGCCGGCCAGGTGACGGCTGGCGATGTGGCAGCAACGGTGCGCACGGGTACCGCAGACAACCGTGCGAGTATCTGGTCGCTGGCCGGTGCTGTAACAGCCAGTGGTGCTGCGGGTGTCGGGTTGGCATCGGCCACCAATACCATCACCGGCGCCTACGATGCAGGGGTTGAGGGCACAGAGTTTCTGGAGACTGACACGCTGGCGGTTAACACCAGTGGTTACTCGGAGATCAAGACGCTGGGTGCGTCTGCCGGTGGTGCCGCTGGGCTTTCGTTCGGTGTTTCAAACGCCAACAGTTTTATCAACAACACGGTCAGTGCGCGAGTTGAAGGCGCCAGGCTGAATAATGAAGCTGCAGGCGTTGTTGTCACTGCGGCCGATAACAGCTCGATTGACAGCCTTGCAGGCGCCATCCAGGGCGGCGCGTCAGCCGTTGGCGCAGCCGTGGCAGTCAACCGGATTGGTAATGATATCGAGGCGTCTGTTCAGGGCGGGCAGCTCAACGTTGCTGATCTGCTGGTTCAGGCGCAATCAGATGCCCGGATTGGCACGGTTTCGGCGGGCCTCTCGGTAGGCAGTACGGATGGATTGAGCGGCTCTGTGTCGGTGAACCTGCTCAACACCAACACTCTGGCTGAGATTGCCGGTGGCGCCCAGGTGGTGGCCCAGAATAATGTGGGTGTGCTGGCCGGCAACAACGACGTTCTGGAAGTGTTTGCCGGTGCCGCTGGGGTAAGTTCTGGCAACTTTGGCGGCGGCGCGTCGCTGGTTGTGAATCATATGCTGGCCAACACTGAGGCGTTGATCGCCGGGCCGGACACTTCGGTCAGTGCACTGGCGCTGGGTGACCCGAGCGGTCTTGAGGTGGCCGACGGCCGCCTGGCCGAGAAGCCAGAACTGCTGGCCCTGGAGGAGCTTGCCGATCTGACCGCCACTGACCTCAATGGCAGTTCCCGTGAGGTCCGCGGTGTTGCGGTCAATGCCCAGTCTTTACAGAGCGTGTCTACGCTGGCGGTAACCGCTGGGTTCAGTTCCGGCACCGGTGCCGGCGCAGCCACGGGTACCACCAATATCGTCGGTGGCAGTACACGAGCCGGTGTCTCCAGTGCAGCAATCAATGCCGAAACCGGTGCCGATGCCGCCCAGGAACTGGATGTGCGCGCATCCAGCCATGCCTACACCAGCAACATGGGGCTGGGTATCGCCGGCAGTGGTGGTGGTGCCGGCACCGGCGTGCTGGTGGCGGATATTGTAAACCGCCAGACCGAAGCGTTCCTGAGTGATGTCGCGGCAAGCGCAGCCGGTGATGTCACCGTCGATGCCTATACGGGTATCGGTTCAACGGTGTTGTCTGCCGGCGCTGCTGGCGGTGCGGGCGGGGTTGCCGCCGGCAGTGGTACCTTCGCACTTCACGACGCCACCACGCTCGCTTACATGGATAGCGGTACCTCGGTGACCGCTGACGGCCTGAGCGTAAATGCAGAATCTGACAATCAGCTATTGCTGGCCGCCGGTGCTGTCAGCGGTGCCGGTACGGTTGCGGTCGCAGGGGCTATGAACCTGGCGATCAGTTCACTGACCACCGAAGCGACCATTGATGGCAGCGCACGGGACGGCGGCAGTGCCGGCGAGCGCAGCGCGATTGATGTTAGCGGTGAAACCCGGGTTGAGGCCCGAACCGGCAGCAAGATTGATACCCTGGCAGTGGGCGCCTCCGGCGCTGGCGCCGTGGGCGTGGCCGGCAGTGTGGCGGCCACCGTTGGAGAGAACAGAACCGTTGCCCGTGTCAGGGATGCCGATGTAGGCAATGCAGGCACCACCGGAGCAATCCGTGTCGCCGCCGAAGACAATATCGATGTGAATAGCCTGGCCGGCGCCCTGGGTATCGGCGCTTCTGCTGCCGGGGTTGGTGTCGGCGCCGGTGGTACGGTGTCTGTTGTGCATTCCACCGTTGCCGCTTCCGTCGAGAACAGCCGTCTTGAAACAACCGGCGATGTCGTAGTCGATGCGTTGAGCAACACCACCGTCGATTCCGTCAGTGTGGCTGCGGGGGCCGGCGGCACCGTCGGTATTTCCGGTGCGCTTTCGGTCACCTTTATTGGTAATGGCGACCGGGGTGACGCCAACGAGGAATTGGACAAAGACGACGCGGGTACCCTGAATGAGCTGAACAGTCTTGCCAATGCAGATCGCGATGGCGCGGCGTCAGAGCTCCTGGCGGATGGCGAGTCTGAGGCGATCTCGGCCAATGCAAGCTACGACGTTTACGCCGGCACCGATGCCGCACTGGCGGATACTACAACCGCAAGGGTTGACGATTCGGCGATTCGGGCTCGGGATGTTTCGGTAACCGCAACAGATAAAACCGGCATTCTGACGACCGCAGGAGCCGCCGGTGCCGGCGGGATTGGCGCTGGCGGTGCCGTTGTTATTGATCGGGCGTTCAACACGGTTATCGCCGAAGTAACGGGCGCTTCGACCCTTGATCTGCGGGGTAATCTTGCGGTCGAGGCTCATGCGCTGGCCAGTGACGGCTACGACCACGCACTGTGGTCCACGGCGTTCGCCGGTGGTGCGGGGCTGGTGGGCCTTGGGGCCTCGGTGGTTGACAGCCGTATCGACAACCTGGTGCACGCAGGGGTTTCCGGAACGGTTTCCCGCAGCGGGGGTGGCGCTACCAATACAACCGTGGCGGTCAAAGCCGAAGACGCCACATCCGTCGAGGTGGATGCCATTGGCGCGACAGCCGGAGCGGCGGCTGTTGGTGTGGTGGTGGCGACCGGCAGCAAGCAGAGTGATGTCGACGCCAGGATTGAAAACAGCACATACAATGACCGCTTTGGTACCCGGGTAGAGGCGCTGTCTTCCGGGGCCGTGGATGTCCATGCCATGGCAGCGGCCGGCGGCCTTGCAGCCGCTGGTTCAGGTGCGATTTCAACCGCTCTGGACAGCACCAGCGTTCACGCCGGCGTTTACAACAGCAACCTGCAGGTTCAGGGTGCCGGGCTGGATGTGATTGCCGGCGCCACCACCGATACCACTGCGTATTCACAAGGTGTCAACTTTGCTGGCGGCCTGGCTATCGGCGCGTCCATTGCCAACGCGCAGACCAGCGCCGATGTGGGTTCCACCGTGGACGGTGACAGCTTGGTTGGCGGCTTCGGCGGTGTGTCGGTCAACGCCGGTGTTGATAAAACCAGTAGCAGCGCCAATAGCGCGGAAGCTATTGCCGAGGGTTCCGCCGGTGGTATTGGTGTGGGCAACAGCGCCACTGAAGCCAATGCTGTCGGTTCTTCCGATGTGGCGGCGGTTCTGGATGCGACGGTGTCTGTGCTGGGCAACGTTGAAGTCAATGCAGAAAACACCAATGGGCAGTACGCCAAAGCCGACGGTTTCGCGGTGGGGCTTGCCGGGTCTATCGGTACCAACAAAGCCAGTGCGACGGCCGATGGAACCACCACAGCACGTTTTGGCGGTGCTCTTGATTTCCCCGTGCGCAATAATCTGACAATCCTGGCTGACAGTGAGACCCGTAACCGTATTGATGCCGAAGCCGGAAGCGGCGGCCTGATTGCGGGTGCGTCCACTACAGCGAACACCAGTGATACCAGTACAACCATCGCTGAATTGGCTAACCAGGGTCTTGCCACGCTGAACCGGCTGGCCATCAATGCCAGCCACACGTCTGATTTCAACGCCCAGGTGAGTACCGTTCAGGCATCGGCCCTGGGCGCCAGTGGCGGAACATCTTTCCACGATGTGGAAGCGACAGCGGAGGCAATTGTTGCCGATGGTGCGCGGGTAGACGCCCGCAACATCGATATCGACAGCCGGGCCGAGGCCAGGAAAACCGGTGATGGCTACAACCTCACCACCGGGGCTGGCGGTATTGCCAACGCAGCCGCGGCCACGGTCACCACCAACGTGACGCTGAACAGCCTGGTGAACATTGGCAGTAACGCTGCCCTGGAAGTCACCGGCGACTGGCGTGCGCCTGGTGAATTCCTGGTTGATGCTGAAACGGTCTTTGACATCGATGACCGCCTGCTGATTGATGCCGGCGGGGCGTTGCCCAATGGCCGTGGTGAGGCCTATGCCACGCTGATTTCTGTGGCCGATGTGTCAGTGGGGGAGGATGCCCGTTTAACCTCCGTAGGTGAGCTGGCCATGGGCGCGCGTACCGACGCGCGGGCCGACATTGGTGTGAGCGTCAAGACCTATGGCTTCTCGGGCGCTGCATCGGGCCTTACGAATCTTGAAATGACGGCAGATAACACGGTTACCATCGGTACGGGTGCGTTTCTGAAGGGATACGGCGACGTTACCCTGAACGCCGGTATGAGTTCCGGGGGCACAGACGGGCGTTTTGAGCTCACCGGGCGCACCGACCTGTGGAATAACACCGCCATTGCGATGAATAATCCCCCGGTCGCGATGACTGACCTGGAAAACCGTTCCCGGGTAACCGTTGAAAGTGGCAGTGTGGTCGAGGGTGTTCGCGACATCATCCTGAACGCGCGTCCCGGCCGCCAGGACCTGGTTGGCCGGGGCACCGGCACCGATCTGGCAACCCAGGCCGTCGAGGGTATCACCAATGGCATCAGTGATCTGGTGGGCGGTGAGGAGATTTCTCTCCAGACGGTGACCGGGGTGGCTGAATCAACCTCGGATGAAGTGGTGTCGGTCAACGGCACGCTCAGGGCGGGGGTGCACAACCGCGAGCGCCTTGATTTGGGCTACACCATCACAGACGACAAAATTGTCATCGTTGAAAACGAGCGTACCAATGGCATCAATTACCGCATCGTAGAGGGCTCTTACAACCAGACCATCCAGGACCGGATTGACGAACTCGCCGCCATGCAGGCGGAGTACGCAGCCTCACCCACCGAAAGGGCAGCCTTTCAGTCTGAGATCAATCTGCTAAGGGAAGCCCTGGCGGACTTCTATGTGGAAGAACTCGGGTACGACCGGGACACCATTTTCAACAATGGCCGGTTGATCGCACCGCAAGACCTGCCCATCCAGATTGTCGAGGTTGACCCTGTGATTGCCCGCGGCGGCAACATCAAGGTGACGGGTGACGCGCTGGTTGGTTCGGGCTCACTGAACGCCCCGGGCGATGCCACGATTGAGATCCAGAACAGCAGCCCGGCCTTCCTGCGCCTGAGTGGGCTGGAAATCCCGAACGACGCCACAGGCGGTATCACATTTAACGACTCACTGGTCGAAAATAATGCGGACCTTGCTTCGCTAAATACCGGCGACCATGGCAGCGCGGCGTTCGGCCAGTTCATCAGTGGCGCTAATTCAGATGCGCCGTCGATTACCGTGAATAACACGTTCAACCCTTCAGACGTGGATCTGCCAGACACCTCTGAAACAGGGGATGCCCTGTTCAGTGGCCTTCTGCCCACCGATATTTTTGTGGAAGGAGACATTCTGAACCTGGGCGGAAGTATCGAGTTGGAAAGCACCCAGGGCAGTCTGTATATCCAGGGTGATATCCGGGGTGATTCCCTCGACATCGGCGCGGGTGCCAACATCCTGCTGAGCTATGTGGACAGTTTCCGGCATGTGGGTAATGACCCTCGCGGTGCCGACTTTAATGAGCCCGGCTATGACCCGGGGACCTTTATTGCGGGGAACAATCTGGTCGCCAGCGCGCGTTACCTGAATATCAATGGCACCATTCAGTCGGGCATCGCGGACTGGTCGGTGGTGATTGATGAGGCTGCGATGGGCCTGATTGACAGTAATCGCCCGGCCAACCCCGTTGCGGGTGAATGGGTGCGCATTACCGATTCAGACCCGAGCGAAGGCATCATCGGCTTCCGCTATGACTACGCCAACGAGCGCATTGTACTGGACGAAGTGGATGTGGCTGGCGGTTACATGGAACTCACCGGTGAGATCATGAGTACCGGTGGTGGTGAAATCCGGGTGATGGATGGTTACGGCCGGGTGAATATCCGGAACACCACCGGTCGGGATCTACGCCTTGCCGACATCAGCCTGGGTAATGACATCGAGGGTGTGCTGCGGATCAATGACACCGATGTAGAAGGTGGTGAGACCGTCGTCAACAGCACCATCTACACCCGCCTGGGCGACGATGTGCAGATTTATAAAGGCAAGTATGACCAGATAGCCCGGACGGAGGCGTTCCTCAATGAGACCCTCGACAATACCCGGCAGGCAAGCTACTCGCCGTCGGAGGGCCTGGATTATGTCTGGCTTGAGGGTCAGAAGACCTCACAGAAGCGAGTTATAACCAGGTATTGGGACACCATCATTGGATTTATTGATGGCGGCGAGGCGACCAGCACCACCATCGGGGATTGGGTGGATCAGGGCAGCGCCACGCCGATGGATGGAGCTGAATACGTTGGTTTCAATGTGGCGGAACTTGACGGTGAACCGTTCGAAACTGGAGAAAATCCGATCACCGGGGACCGCAGCACCTGGACAGAATGTGTTACCCGGGTTCTGATTTGCCTCACGGAACGCTATTACGAGGAATACACGGAAACCAAGGGCGGGTTCAGTATTTCGAGGAACGTGATCGATGCAGACCATGACATTGCGATCACGTTCAGTGGTTACGATAGCGGCAGTCTTTCTGTCAGTACCAATTCGGATCTGACCCTGGCCGGTGAGCTCAACAACGCCGACGGCGTCACTCGCCTGGAAGCCAGCAATGGCAGCATCAACGCGGTCAGCTCGGACGTGGTGATCGATGCTGACCGTCTCGAGCTTGATGCGTTCTCCGGGATTGGAAACGAGGGCACGCTGGCGATTGATGTCGGGGCGGGCGGCCTGAACGCCATCACCGCCATCGGGGATGTCGACCTGGATGCCATTCGTGGTGATCTTTTGGTGGACAGGGTCGACACCAATAACGATGTGTTGCTCTCAGCTCAGGGCAACCTGGTCGGTCTTGGGCCTGACTCTCTGGTGCGGGGCAACAACCTGACGCTCACCGCACGGGCGGGTTCGATTGGCGCTGTCGGCAGTGCGTTTAACATTAACAGTAACCGGACGCGGTTCCGCGACGGCACGGTGACGGCTGCGGCACAGGGCGACATTACGCTGAACGAGACGATTGGCGACATCCGCGTGGTTGAGATTGCAGCGGGTGGAGATGTCAGCATCTCAGTTGCCGACGGTGACCTGGTTGATGCCAACACCAATGATGTACGCGACGAGCGCCGGGCCGATGAATTGCTGGATGTCTGGAACAACGCCAACCTTCTGGGTGCAGGCGCGGAGGCGTCGCTGGAGCAGCAAAAAGAAGCGCTGCAGAACGCCGGCCAGGCACGCTATGAGCGTTACTGGCAGTTGCGCCTGAGCCGGGATGAGGCGGGCAATCTGGTGGTCGCGGATTATGATCCGGACTATCGGTACACTCTGGACAGCTCTGAGCGTGACTTCCTGGTGAACGAAAGTGGCTGGACAGACACTCAGCTGGCCGATTACGAGGCGAGTCAGAGCCAGTCCTACCACGACCTTCACGAGGAGTTCGGCGGCGCGGCCTACGATGAGACCTTTGTTTACGAAGTCGACGCCGATGTGTTGACGGATATCGCCGATGGCGCCATCTGGACCGAAAGTCAGCTTCGCAACAGCGTGTCCCGGGCCCTCATCGAGAAAGATGCCGGAGGATCGGTGGTCAACGAGGACGCCAATATCATCGGCCAGAACGTGACCTTGAGTGCCGCTAACATCGGCCGCACCCTGGCGGATGATGTGGTCATTGATGTTACCGATGGCCTCGACGGTATTAGCGAAGACGATCTGCTGGCGCTGGCGTCGGCGGAGTTCGATGACGTCATCTTTGATGTGGACAACCCCAAGCTGATTCGCGTGATTCAGCGCGAAGACCTGGATATCCAGGCCAGCGGCACCATTACTGCCACGGCGGATGAGGATATCTTCCTGGGCGGCGAAACCGACTTTAACCTGTATAACGTTGATGGCGGCTCCGTCCGGATTGCCACCGGTGGCGCCATTACCACCGCTCGGCCGGGCGAGACCGTGGTCAGCGGCAGCGATGTCGTCCTGGAGTCCGCCACCGGTAATATTGGTTCGGCGGCCGCACCCATCCAGACCGCGATCACCGGTGACCTCAGTGCCCGGGCGGCGAATGCTCTGCACCTGGACCAACAGGGCAATCTGAGCCTGGGTCGGGCCTTTGCCGGAGACGGCATCTGGTTGTCCGTTGCTGACGGCAACCTGGTCGGTGCCTACGATGACACGGGTATCAATGTGATCCAGGGCGGGGCTGTCAACCTGAACGTGGATGGCAATATTGGTTCCGACACACGCAGCCTGAATGTTTTGACCGGCGCTGGTGAAACTCTGAACCTTCAGGCCAGTGGCGACGTTTGGCTGGGAGTCGAGGCCAACGACCTGTTGATTGGGCAGGCGGAATCGGCTGGGGCCATGACATTAACCGCCACCACCATACAGGGTGACGGACCTGACCATCGGTTCACCAGCGGTGGCCCGCTGAGTCTGACCGCTGTTGGTGATATCGGCAGTGTTGATGAGCGCCTGAATATTGCATCCGCTGAGCCGTCAGTGCTCAGCAAGACTGGCTCGCTGTATTTATCTTTCCTGAACACGGTGACCGGCGGTGGAATAGCCTCGCTGGAGGGCACAATCCGTTTCGACAGTCTGGCGGACGTAACGCTCGACAGTGTGCTGGCCACCGACGGTGATATTGCCGGCAACTTTGGCGGCAATGGGGCCCTCGGCACGGTCGCGACCCGGACTTTCCTGGATCTAGCAAGTGACGGCAACCTGGCCGTGAGCAATGCGAACGCCGGTTCTGTTATCAACTTGGTTGCAAATGGCAATGTCACGGTGGGGGAGGCTACCTCCGAAAACGATCTGGTGGTGAATGCCGGCCAGACCGCTGAATTGCAACGGGTTGAATCCGTCAGCGGTAACGTCATTGTTGATGCCGTTGATGCGGCGGTGGAATTTGCCAACGCAGATAGCGCCGACGCCGAGATTCGCATCCGCACCAGCGGTACCCAGACCCATGGCCAGAAGGATCCTGCGGCCGAGGGGTATCTGACCGCGGACGGCCGGGTGGAACTTGTTTCCGAGGGTGACATCAGTTTCCGGCAAGCCATAGCCGGAAAAGACAGCGATACCGTTGATCTGGGTGGCGATATATTCCTTGAATCCGCGAACGGTAATATCACCGGCAATCTGGTTCGGGCCAGCCGGGACGTGATTACCCGGGCCCTGCGTGGCGAACTGTTCCTGGATCGCATTGACGCCGGCCGAGGTTACACAATCAGCGCGGGGCGGGACATCAATGTGGCCCTTGGGGGAAGTTTTGATTCCCGCCAGGGCTCTATCGAGGCAGGGCGGAACATTTCCCTGGCGACGCTTGGGGCCGATGGTTCAGGCGGCGACATTCTGCTTGGTGGTCTGCTTGCGAGAGAGGGAACAGTAAACCTGGATGCCGCGGGCGATATCCGTGTTGAGGTATACGACGGCGGATCCGGAGCCACTTCAGGACGCATCGACGCAGGCCAGGACATCATTGCCAAAGCGGGTGGCAGTATCATGCTCGGCAATGGCCTGAATGCCGGTGCTGATATTGTTCTGGATGCTGCGGATGAACTGGACATCGGCGGCGCCATCCAGGCAGGGAATGACCTTGACGCTGCCGCCGGGAGAGGCCTTTCAATAGCCGACGGCATGGCTGTAGGCGGCTCCGCTACCCTGACGGCCGGCGAATCCCTGGAGGTGGCAGGCGGCGTAATCGTTGGTGGGCAGATGAACGCCACTGCGGGCGGGAACCTGTTGATGGCAGAGACGATTGATGTTGCTGGAGACCTGGTGGCTGAGGCGGGCGACAGCATCTCCATGCTGAATGTGGTCTCGTCAGGAGCTGACGTCAGCCTGCGGGCTGTCGACACAATCCTCGTCGACGTCATCGAGTCAGTCGGTAGCCAATCACTGTCAGCGGGTGAGGATGTCGCTTTCAGCCAGCTGCGTGCAAGTGGCCCGGTTTCGGTTGCGGCCGGCGATAGCATCACTGGTGGAACGATTTTCGTTCCTCAGGAGGTAAACCTGGCAGGAAGCGTGATTGATACCGTCATTGACCACACGGGCCAGAAACTCACCGGTGTGGTAACGGGCTACGATGGCAACCTGGCCGACCTGGTGGCTCTTACCATCAACAGTGAGGGACGTATTGAGCTGACACAGATGCATGCCGAACAGGCCTCCGTGACCACCAACACCAGCGAGTTTGCCATCGATTCCGGCTGGATCGGCACTGAGCTGTCGGTTCTGACCGGCACCAACACCCTGTACATGAACAACCGGGATGCCTCGGTACGGGATGTGGACGTTCAGCTGTTCGAGCCGGACACCCGCTTTAGCCTGCAAATGCGCGATGGCTGGACCTGGACCGATGCCTACGTTAGCCACTATCGGCCGGGGCATGATGTGCAGAGCCCAAACTACAACGCCGAGCGTGAATACACCGGTATCGAGTACAACGGCGCCAGCGTTGCCCGTGACAATGATCGTTTCATGAAGGGCGGTGTGGATGCGGTCACCCGGGGCCTGATGCAGGCGTTGGGTATGCCATTGCAGAGCGTGCCGGCAGTGATTTTTGAAACCGACAGTATCGGCGGCAGCGCGGTCAACCTGGATGACCTTCAGGCCGCCAACACAACGGAGAGCACGGATGACGAAAAAGATGTCTGATCACTTGCGGGTTGCCCGAAAGGGCTGGATGGTTGCCGCAGGTGTCGGGTTGGCAGTGGGCAGCAGCGTGGTGGCTGCCCAGCAGGCGCCGACCCCGGACCTCAGGACGCTGGACCCAAGCCTGCAACAGGAGCGTGCGTTTGAGAGCGAGGAATACTTTCGGGAACAGCCTCGGGAGCGGGAGCAGGACCCGCTGGAATTACCTTCGGACATTAACGGCCAGGGATTGCCAGAGTCCGATGTCACCTTCGAGCTTCAGGAAATCCGGATCAACGAATCTGAGCTTTTGCCTATGGATATCATCCGTGAGCAGATAGCACGCTACGAGGGCCGCGAGGTCAGTTTCGCTGACATCAATGCGTTGGTAGATGCCCTCAACGATCTGTACGCCGAGGAAGGCCTGGTCAATGCCCGGGTCATCGTGCCGCCCCAACAGATCCAGAACGGGGTTCTGACACTGCAGCTGGTGGAAGGGCGACTGGGCAAGGTGGTTGTCGCTAATGAGATCTACAACCGGGACAGTGTAGTACGTTGGGGGTTACCGGCCGAACCCGGAACGGTGGTGGATATCCGTGAGCTGCGCCCGGCGTTGACGCGGATTAACCGAACCTCGAACTTTCAGCTTCGGGCCGCACTGGCTGCGGGTGAAAAGCCCGGGGAAACCGACATCCGCCTGAGTGTCAATGAGCAGCCAAGACTGATCGGCCAGGCCTTTGTTGATAATGCCGGTTCAGAGACCACCGGCGAGGAGCGGCTGGGGGCATCTCTGGTGGTCAATGGGCCGCTGCGCATTGATGACCGCATGACACTTTTTGTGGTGGGCTCGGAAGGCTCCCTGAACGGCCTATTCAGCTACGACGCTCCGGTCAACCGCTGGGGCGGTCGTCTGGGCGCGCGCTTCAGCCAGGGCGACATCGAGATTGTAAAAGGCCCTTTTGAGGCCCTGAACGTCACCGGCGACTCGCAGGAGATTGCCCTGCGCTGGGACCAGCCGTGGTATTCCGGTGAAACGGTTTTGGTTCAATCCTATCTGGAAAACGCCGCGATCGAGTCCACCACGGAACTCGAGGGCCAGGCGATCAGTGAATTTGATGTCGACCGCTGGTCACTGGGCGCGCAGATCAACGGGTACCTGGCCAGCGCCAACTGGAGCTTCCGGCAGGGCGTGGTTCGGGCTGAGGTCGAAAATGTGTTCGGTGTCACCGATAACTACCTGCTTTACGAGGGCGATGCTTCCTGGGTACAGGCGTTTGGCGGCGGGTTTCTCGGGCTGTTTCGTGGCGGCTGGCAGTTCGCTGACGAAGACACCGTGCCGCCAACCCTGCTGTTCCAGTCCGGTGGTGCCGGCAGCGTTCGCGGCTATCCGTCCGGGGCAGTGGCTGGCGCTGACGGCCTGTTCGCCAGTGCGGAGTTGCGTTATCGCTGGCGGCCAGGCCTGGAGCCGTTTGCTTTCACCGATTACGGCCAGATCAAAGACGTCAGCCCCTCAAGCGAGGAGCTACAGAGCCTGGGCGCCGGTCTGCGCTGGCAATACGGTGATCACCTGAATGGAGAGCTGTACTGGGGCCAGACCCTGCGGGACGTGGTACCCGACCAGGATGGCGGAAAACTGCAGGCCCGCATCAGTTACCAGTTCTGAATTATAGCGACCAAAAAGAAGGACGTTTGCATGCTGCTTTACAACCACATCGTACCCCTGAACCGGGATAACCACCGCAATCTGAAGATACAGACCGGGCTGGGTACCGCGGCATTTGCCCGCGACACCCACTACGTGCCGCTGGCCGGCAGCGAGTTTTTCCAGGCCGCCCGTGACTACCCGATTGTGTTCGCTGGTGAGAAAGCCGATGAGCTGGGTGCCGTGGCACTGCTGGGTCTGCGTCAGAACGAGAACCTGTTTCTGGATGACAAGGATGCCTGGCGCGAGGGCTGTTATGTGCCCGCATTTGTTCGCCGTTACCCGTTTGTGCTCGCCCAGGGTGGCAAAGACGGCGATTACACCGTGTGCCTTGATGATAGCTTCCATGCCTTCTCAGAGGAGGAAGGTGAGTCACTTTTTGACGACGAGGGCAAGGATACTGAGTATCTTAAAGGCGTTATCAATTTCCTGAATGGCTATCTGGCGGAAAGCGACCGTACACAGCAATTTGCGCAGAAACTGAAGGAGCTGGATCTGCTGGTAACGCGCGAAATTCGCGTTTCAAACCGGGAGCAGAAGAATTTTCTGCTGCGGGATCTGAAGATTGTGGATGAAGCCAAATTACGTGAACTGGACGACAGCACGATCGGGCAGCTGAACCGGGATGGCTACCTGGGCTGGATCTACGCCCACCTGATGTCTATTGGTAACGCCAGCCGGTTTCCCCAGTATATGCCTCAAAGTGTGGGCGAAGCGGAGATTTCTTAATACTTGGGGGCTGCCCGGTTACCACAGCGGAGCCTGCAACTAAATATGTGTAACTGCCCATCCCATCATAGGTGGCCGTCCAGGCGGTCACCGAATTCGATAATAAAGCCCTTTAATGCTGGCTTCTAATCTCGAATCCGTGGGCGGCGGTTTCGGAACTTGATGGCTCAGTACCCTTCAAACTTTTGTGGAGGGTTTGCTCCTCTCCGTGCTTGCCTTGCACGGTGATTTTCCATGTTTTGGTGTCTTTCATCGTTTTACCTCCCTGAATAATAAAGTAAAAAGCTGCCAGGCCAACTGGCAGCGCTCTGCAGTGGTTCATTGATTCCAGCCATGCAAACGGTTTCCTATAATCGCGCCAACATGCATTCTTAGGTCACAATGACCTGGCGAGTGATTTAGTGATAGTTTCACTAGCTCGTGGCTTAACAGATTGTTTGCTTTTTAAACAAAAGCGAACATTCGCGACGATCAAAAATGATGGCTGTTTTCCCACCAAAACGATCGAAATGAAGCGCATTATGAACCTGGCAATCGATCAAAAGGACTCACGGTTCCCGCCCGTCGATCGCCCAATATATGCGTGTAGATTTCAGTTGTTCTGATATCGCTGTGCCCGAGTATTTCCTGCACCGTTCGAATATCACTTCCAGATCTTAATAACTCTGTCGCAAAGGCATGCCGAAAGGTATGTGCCGTGACTCGTTTATTAATGCCACTGGCTATAACTGCCTATCTTAATTGCCGCGAATAGGTTGAATGGTGAAGATGATGTCTGCACACATAACCGGCTATTGGATGAACGCATCGGGTTGATGAAGGAAACAAGTATTGCCATGCGAGGTCTTTCATTACGGGCCCCTACTTTTTGTGCAGAGAGGCAGGAACTGAAGTGAGCCCAAATCCATTGGCCAGATCAGATTCATGAACTGCCCTGACATAGGTTTGCAAGATAAAGACCTTTAGTCATTGCCGTCCCCATTCATTTCCTCCCATTTCAACCAACCGAGAAGCGGCTCGTCGAAAGGAAAAGGCGAGATCATTGGCAGACGATAATTGTGCCAGCGACACGCCAATTCGACCCGTCGCCGACCACTCATAATATTCTCCCTCTTTGGTGCGAATCATGGTGGTCGCAAAGGAACTTGAGTTTCCTCCCTTTTCATTGACAATCAATTCTTCATCTCCGTCGCTGCTTTCGGCTTGCGCTTCAAAATCAACAAACAACTCGTCGAGCGGGACTTGTGCCGCCAGCACCAAGCGGGTGCGAGATTCATAACACGCGTCAATGAGGGTCACGAATCGTCGTGCTTCGTTGAGGTGATTGGCGTCCAGTTGGGGGACGCGCTCCATGATGATGACCGGAAATCGGCGGCAGAGAGAAATATAATCGGCCGCCCCGAGCGGTTGGTAGCACAACTCGGAAAAGTCAAACCAGGCGCACCGGTCATTCAATCGGGTCACCTGGACGGTGCGACCAAAGAGGACGGGAATGATCTCGGCCTCAGTTCCGGATGCAGTGCTACCAAATATTTTTTCCAACTGCGCTTGCATGTTGTTTTTACTATTATTATCACTATGAACTTTCTTGTTTGACCAAAAATAGGATTGACCATCCGCTCGATTTTCAAGTCGATAATCCTTGCTGGAATCCTCCATGGAAATAATGTCGAATGTGTGTTTTAACATGCCTATGAAAGGCAAAAAGAGGGAGCGGTTAATGCCTCCCTCATACAAGGCAGCGGGAGAGCGATTCGAGGTAGCCACTACCACCACATTCAAATCCAATAATAATGAAAAAAGTCGCTTCAAAATCATGGCATCGGCAACGTCTGTCACTTGAAATTCATCGAAACAGAGGAGTTGGGCTTCTTGTGCCAATTGTTGCGCGATGATGGGAATCGCATCACCTCGTGGGTACTCCTGTTTGTAGGCAAAGATGCGATGATGGACGTCTAGCATGAATTCGTGAAAGTGGACGCGGCGTTTGGTTATGTTTATGTGTTTGTGGCTGTCATTAGTACAGCAAGAATTATCATCAGGAACAGAAACCGACGCGTAAAAGAGATCCATTAGAAAGCTCTTACCGACCCCGACCGGTCCATGAATGTACATGCCTCGCGGTGGTGGACCAAAAGACCACAAATGGAACTTCTTTCGAAGAAAAGACTGAGCGTGTGCCAAGGATCGCGCCAGTAACCGTAACAGTGGACTGCTGTTTTTAAAGCTGCCCTCTGTCGGTTCGTCGCTGCGTACTGGTACTGGTGGGAGCGAGGTAAGAGACTCGTGCAGGGCATCGAATTTTGCCGCCAGAGCGACCTGCGCGTCATCTCGTCGCACCTCCCCCGCATCCACCATGCGTTTATACGCTGCTGTCACGGGGCCTGTCGGGAAGGACCGCCAAGCGACGCGATGTTGTGCTGTCATATTCTTCATCACAGTCTTCATCATGGAACTGATGAGTTTATTAACATGGTGTGATGGTACGCTGGATTTCTGTATGGGGATCAAATTAACCCTGACAAACCCCCTCTATTTTTAACAAAAGATTTGCTCACAGGCGCCGATATTCAAGTCGACAATCTGTTTAGTGCAATGTGAAAACGCCTAGGCTTCAGAGTATAGGTAAAATAAAACGTCATTTTTCCTAAACTTTAAATACATGACGCCTCATGTTTAACATATTGACATCTATTAAATGTTCTTTAGAGAGTGAAAAGTCTTTTATTTTTCGTCTATTAATCAACGTTTCCCACGCAGGTAAGCATTCAAGGCAAGCGTCTCCTAAAGATTTGCAGATCTGTTTTTAATATAAGTTTTATTTAAACAGACTTATTTGAGGTCAAGTTTGATTAGTCGTATGATGATACTTCTCTCAATATAGTCTGATAGTTCGAATTTTCTATCGTCAGCTATAGTTCGATTATTCGCTTTTTAAAACTAGAGTCTAACGACCGCAATTGAACTCAAGGTCTAATTGAGCCAGTCAGTAAGCTTGTGGGGCGGCAATGTACGTAAAGCGGAATTTGACCAAAAACTCTGATTACCTTCGCTAATTGAAAACTTCAAACCTGAAGGCGAGCATTACCATAAAAAATTGGTAGCCAACTTTGTTGGGTGCATGGTTGCTTTCATCATGTGGTGCGTGGTCACTGGCTAGTCCAAGCAATTAAACAAGTGGCTGGGCTTGGTGCTTCGCCCGAATGTTCGCTTTGCGACCATTTGCAGCCATTTCATGGTGTATAGAGTTTTATTCAATCAAAGACATATCAGTACGTCCATGGCCCGATTTCATCGTACATTCCCTCATGCAAATTATCTGGTTTAAGCGCGACCTTCGGTTGCAAGATTCACGACCCCTCTTTGAATCGCTCAAACGCTCCAACATTGAGCGTTTCGGCTCAGTCTTGCCAATTTACATTCACGAGCCAAGCCAGATTGAGCACCCGGATGTGTCTCGGCAACATCAGATGTTTGTTCAGGAAACCTTGGGCGAACTGGCGGAGGATTTTGAAGCCATAGGGGGTAGACTCGTCGAACTGTGTGGAGAAGCTATCGAAGTCTTCAAGCGAATCCACGCCCAGCACACAATTGCAAAGGTTTGGTCTCACCGAGAAACGACAAACCAGGCCGGTTTTACCCGCGATGTCGCTGTGAGAGGCTTTCTTTCCGGGCAGGACATTCCTTTCGATGAGATGCCCCAAAACGGAATTGCTCGCGGAGCCGAAGTCCGGCAGTCCTTTCCAGACTACTTCGCCGAGTCCGTTCGCAATCACACTGTTCGTGATCCCAGGGGAGTCGATCTTACAGCAAGGTTTGCAACGCCCCCTTTCCACTCAGTCGATCCTGTTGAAATTCCCCTGGCAGGCGGAGCGGATAAAGCCTACCGGGCACGCGGAGGCAGGAAAGCGGCCGAGGCCATAATGCAGGTTTTTTTTCAGGCCAACACCATACTTGCATACCCAAAGCGCTTATCAAGCCCCAACTCTGCATTTGATGGATGTTCCCGCCTGAGTCCCTATTTGGCGTATGGCGTCATCAGCGACGTAGAGATTTTTCAGGCGGTCGACAGGGCAGTGACGGACGCCAACGGGTCGATGCCCAAAATAGCGTTCCATCGTTTCGAATCAGCCGCTCGGTTCTACCTAGATCGGTTGGCCTGGCGGAGGGACTACATGCAAACCTTCGAAGATCAGCCTGACCTTGAATACAAATGTATGCTGCCAGAGTTTAATGGTTTGAGGCCGCAGACATACGACCCAGAGCTGATGACGCGTTTTGAAGAGGGGAGGACCGGTTTTCCATTTGTTGATGCGTTGATGCGTTGTTTAAGAGCGACGGGCCATATCCACATGCGGGGCAGAGCGACACTGGCCAGCTTTGCTACGATGAATCTCTTTCTGCCGGTCTTTTCTGGTGATCAGGACGGCGTCGCGCGACTTTTGGCTCGCCAATTTATCGATTGGGAACCTGCCGTTCATTTCCCCATCTTGCAGTTGATAAGTGGGACAACGCCTTTCGAGCGCATGATGGTCTATAACCCGATAAAAGCTGGATTTGACCACGATCCGAAGGGTGACTTCGTACGCCAATGGTTACCGGAGTTGTCCGATCTGGAAGGCGGAGCTGCTTTACAGCCAGAGTTGACCAGTTCGCACCTTTCCCAGGAAGCCTTCTCTGGAGGCTACGAGCCCTATCCATCGCCCATCGTTGACGCCAAAGCGAGCGCCAAGTTTGCCAAAGATTGTATTAAGCGAATCCAGTCCGGGAAATCCGCAAAGGAGGCCGTTTCTAAAACTGGCTCTCTCGTCGATCAACCGTCTCTCTTTTGAGTCTCAGACGTGGGCTTTGGGGCACAAATATGAACGTTCGCTGTGCGCCCACAGCATCTGATTTTGCAACGAGCGCGGTAAGCCTTCACTGAGCCTAAGCAAACGCCTTCTCGGTTTGCCCAAAGAAGCCGCTCAGTCGTCATTTTCTGAGCCCGTCACCTGAACGTGCCACTTATCGCCTGGCTGTGCAGACAACAGTAGTTTGGCGGTTCCGCTCTTATCGAGCTTTGTATGGTCCGTGGTGATTCGGATGCGGGTAAAGGGATTCGAGGGGTCCGGGTTGATCTCGGCGACAAATGGCTCGAGGTTTGGATTTTTTCGTTTGGGCTTAAAGCGAAGAGCCGTCGCCTGTTCATGCTCCAGACACTGAATGTAAAAGATGAGGTCGAGCGCTGACTCGGTTCGCCCCTCCGTATCCATCACGGTTGCCACTTCCCAGTCGCTCATATCGGGTTCCAGCGCGATGCCAAAGGTTTCCGACAGCTTTTGCCACCAATGGCTGAACACGGCGGCGTCAGTACGATGCAATTCGGTGGTCGGAACTCGCGGGTCCGCGCCCTGACGAAGCAGTTGTTGGGTCAGATGTTTACCAAAACCGCAAAAGTCCGCGTACTGCCGGTTACCCAGAGCCAGCACCGCAAATTTTACCTGGTCCAGATTGATGCTCGACTGGTCGAACGCCTGTGTGAAGGGACGCGCCTCGGTGGGCGCCTCTCCCTCACCAAATGTCGAGACAATAAAAATGTGGCGCCCGTATTGCTCCAGCGTCTCGGGTTCAATCTCCGCCAGATTTACCAGATCGCACATGGATGAATTGTGTTCATAGATCCGTGTTGCAAGGGCTTTTGCGGTGTCAGTCTGGCTGGCAAAGGCGAGAAGAATGCGCTCGCCGTTGTGGAAGCAGCGTTTTTCTTTATCGAATGGGTCTGTCATTGCGCCTAATATAAGGTGGAATCTCGCACTCAGCAATATCCATTTGAACCCTTAAACCGGGGCCGCGTACTTAACAGAACATTGGCGATCAACAGGGGTTGAGCATGCGTATTCTCGAAGGCCGCATTTAGGCTTTGGCGACTACAGTCTTATATGTTTTTTCTGGAGTCGCGATTGGTGCCTCCAGCGCTGACGATGTCAGAGCCGCGCCTGTCGCATTGAACGGATAACGAGGTTTTAGTGCTCCTCGACCGTGCAGAATTTGAACGGGTCCCGAATCAGTTTACCCGTGATTGGATGATTGAACTCAAGATAAAAAAATCCGGATTACCCGATTACTACAGGCATGTTAAAAAAGAGGCTGAATTTCTCTAAGGTGCGTTTTGGTCTATTGACCTGAACGTCCGCTTCGCGACCTAGGTGAACACTATCCCTCGACTCTGTGTCCTAGACATTGTTTGACCTCATTCGGTGCAAAGGTCAGTTCGAAACTACTTCAATTCGTTTCCGGATTCGTTTGGACACACCATGGCCACAATTTGGACACAGCCATAAAAAAAGGACCTGCGCTCTCACGCAAGTCCTTCATATATATGGCGCGCCCGATAGGATTCGAACCTATGACCTTTGCCTCCGGAGGGCAACGCTCTATCCAGCTGAGCTACGGGCGCTTCGAGCTCGACGATGGCTCGCCGATTTCGAGTGCGCAATCTTACGTGCGTAGCGGGTGTCTGTCCAGCCCCCGAGGGCAAGTCCTGCCCTCAGTTCTGGGGTAGTCGCTGCTCGGGGGTAATCGATACCAGATTGTTATCATTGCTGAAGGTGACCTCGCCATCCTGGATGGTAACCTGGAAGCTCATGGACCGGTCCGCGAGCGCTGCCAGGGCCTCAGTGCTGTCGCCCGGCAGGTGGACAATGGTGAGGTTGTCGAAACGTTCCAGCTTGCCGTGGTGTTTGTCCCACCAGACTGGGAATGCGCGATCGCCATAGGTATAGAGGATCACTTTCCCGGCGCGGTTGCAGGCCTTCCTTATACGGTCTTCTTCGGGCAGGCCCAGCTCAATCCATAATTCAATTTCGCCGGTCAGGTCTTTCTGCCAAAGCTCTGGCTCATCATCGGTGCTCAGGCCTTTGGTAAATTCGAGGGCATCGCTGGCGTTCAGGGCAAAGGCGAGCAGCCGGATCATCACGCGGAGGTCCGTTTCCGACGGATGCTGGGCGATGGTCAATTGATGATCCGCGTAGTAGTGACGGTCCATGTCGGCGATGTTGAGCGTTGCCTTGAGAATGGTTGCTTTGAGCGCCATGGGCTTCCTGCATTGGTATCGGGATAGGGGTTTGGGCTAGTGTAATGCAATTCTTTCCCGGGTGAGTGTAAGCGCATGCCGATGTTGCGTGGTTTTCTGGTTCTGGTGCTGTTTTTTATTCTTGGCGAGTCTGTGCGCCTCCTGCTGGCGCTGCCGGTGAGTGGCGGGGTGCTGGGGATGGTGGTCATTACCTTCACCCTGATGCTTAAAGGCAGCGTGAGTGACGATCTTGCTCAGGCCAGCCAGGGGCTGATATCGGTGCTGGTGCTCTTGATCATGCCGGGGGTGGTGGGTGTGTTTTTCACGGCGAACCAGTTCTCCGGGCAGTGGCTGGCGGTTGCGGCGGCATTGCTGGTGGGCACCTTTCTCAGTGTGCTGACGACGTTGTTGTTGATGAAGGCGGTGACGAAAAGAGGCGTTAGCGATGGTGAGTGAGCTCCTTGTGCGCTTCCAGGCCCTGCCGGAGTCGCTTGCCGCCACCCCGATTCTTGCGATCGGTTTGACCCTCGGTGCCTTCTTTGCCGGCAACTGGCTGTTTTCCCGCATTGGCCGGCCTATCTGGCTGCCGCCGGTTGTTTTGTCTGCGTGTCTTTTATCTGGCTTCATCGCATTGGCGGTGGATTACCAGGATTACCAACAGGGCGCGCGTTGGCTGACGGTGTTGCTGGGGCCTGCCACCGTCGCCCTCGGCATTCCCTTGTACCAGCAGATGCACCATATCCGTGCCATGTGGCGCCCGATTGTGGTCACGCTGCCGATTGCCGCCACCATGGCGGCGGTTTACGCAGTGGTGATTGGCTGGGCGTTGGGCGCGACGCCGGAGGTCCTGGCCTCGCTGGCGCCCAAGTCGGTTACTGCGCCTATCGCCATCGGTATTACTGAGCAGTTGGGCGGTTCTGTGCCCCTAATGATGGGCGGGCTCCTGATCACGGGCGTGGTGGCAACCCTCTTCGTTGACCTGCTCGCGCGGCTTTTGCCTGTTGAAGACGAACGGATTCTGGGCTTTGCCCTGGGGCTGAATGGCCATGCCATCGGAACCGCCAGGGCGTTCGAGATCAGCCATACTGCGGGTGCATTTGCTTCCCTGGGTATGGGCCTGACGGGCGTCTTCACCGCTCTGATTCTGCCTTTGTTTTTTCGTTTGTAAGAGGTCTTGGATATGTCTGACCGGAACCTGCTTTCACTCCAGGTGGAACACCTCCAGATTCTTCTGAACCGTTATACAGAGGCGTTAGAGGAGCATGGCTACGGCAGCCTGCTTATTGCTTCCGGCGCCGCGCCTTACCGTTATGGAGATGACCAGGCCTGGCATTTCCAGGGTTATGGTCCGTTTCTGCACTGGACCGGGCTGGCCGGTCGCGAACACTGCTGGCTCTGGATCCGGGCCGGCCACAAGCCTGTGCTTTGGCTGTTCGAACCGGTCGACTTCTGGCACGCCAATTCGCCACTGGCGGAAGAGCCCTGGCAGCAATTTATCGAGGTTCGCAGCAGTGCCTCACCCGAGGCTCCGCTGCTAGATGATCCCGAAAGCCTGGCGGTGATCGGGGATCCTGCCCTGATATCGAATATTCCGGGTGAGAAAAACCCGGAGGCCCTGCTGAGGGAACTGGACGAGACCCGCGCGCGCAAAACGCCCTACGAAATCGAGTGTCTCGCGAAGGCCAACGGACTGGCTCTGGCAGGCCATGCGGCGGCCCGGGCGGCGTTCCTGGCCGGTGAGAGCGAGTTTGGCATCAATCTGGCCTACCAGCAGGCAACCGGCCAGCGGGAAACCGAAGCGCCTTATCACAGCATTATCGGGCTGAACGAGCACGCCGGGACGTTGCATTACCAGTATTACGATACGCAGCCGCCGGGGCAGACCCGCAGCCTGCTGATCGATGCCGGAGTCCGTTTTCGGGGCTACTGCTCCGATATCACCCGTACCACGGCAGGTCCGGAAGAGTCGCACTTCGCAGCGCTGATCCACGGTCTCGACCGGCTTCAGGTCAGGCTCTGCGACATGGTCGCGCCCGGGGTGGACTACATCGACATCCATCGCAAGGCCCATCAGGGGCTTGCCGCCCTGCTGTCGGCGACCGGCCTAGTTACCGGCCTGGATGATGAGGACATCGTCGAAAAGGGCATCACCCGTGTGTTCTTCCCCCATGGCATCGGTCACCTCCTGGGCGTCCAGGTTCACGACGTGGCTGGAAAGCCAACGCCGCCTCCGGAAGAGGCGCCGTTTTTTCGCCTCACCCGCCGGCTGGAGCCCGGTATGGTGGTAACCATTGAGCCGGGTCTCTATTTCATTCCGTCGCTGCTGGATCCTCTTCTGGAAGGCGAGCTGGGGCAATACGTGAACCGTGAGCTGATTGGCCGGCTGAGAGGCTGCGGGGGTATTCGTATCGAGGACAACGTGGTGGTCACCGACGCAGGTTCGAGGAATCTGACCCGGGGTTCGTGAGTCTCGCAACACAAAAGTTGCACAAATTTAAGCCAGAAGGCTTGCATTTCTAGATGCCAATGACAATAATTATCACTAACTTTTATTGTCATTGGTGAGTCACTGCTATGTACGTTTGCCTTTGCCACGGCGTAACCGATCGGGAAATTCGCGAAGCTGCCGATAACGGCGTGTCATCCATGCGCCAGCTTGGCAAAGAGCTGGGTGTGGGCACCCAATGTGGACGCTGCGCCTGCACTGCCCGCGAAATTTTGCGCGAGAGCCGCACGCCCGACTACCTGGCCATGGCCAATATGCTCGCCCAGCCTGCCTGACCGGCACGATTGTCCGGTTCTGTTTTTCTCCTGCGCCATAAGGGGCTATCCTAAGACATTGATTCATTCGGCCATCAGGGAGCCCGACCATGAAAGGCGATAAAAAGGTCATCCAGCACTTGAACAAGGTCCTCGGCAACGAGCTGACCGCCATCAACCAGTACTTTCTCCATTCCCGCATGTACAAGGATTGGGGCATTACCAAGCTGGCCGCCAAGGAATACGAAGAATCCATCGACGAGATGAAGCATGCAGACCAGCTTATCGAGCGGATCCTGTTCCTCGAAGGCCTGCCCAATCTCCAGGATCTGAACAAATTGCTGATCGGCGAGAACGTCGAGGAAATGATCTCCTGCGATCTCAAACTGGAAGAAATTGCCCACACCGACCTGAAAGAAGCGATCCTCTACTGCGAGGAAGTGCAGGATTTCACCAGCCGTGAACTGTTCCGCAGCATTCTCGATAGTGAAGAAGAGCACATCGACTGGCTGGAAACCCAGCTGGAAATGATTTCCCAGATGGGAATCCAGAACTACATCCAGCTTCAGTCATCCGCCGCGGAGTAATTTCAGACAATGGACTTGTCCTGTTTTAAAGCCTACGACCTGCGAGGCCGGGTGCCGGACCAACTGAATCCGGTCCTGGCTGAAAAAATCGGACGTGCCTACGTGGAAATCACTGGCGCGAAAAAAGTCATTGTGGGCTACGACATCCGGCTGTCCAGCCCTGACATTGCCGAGGCACTCAGCTCTGGCCTCATGGCAGCCGGTGCGGATGTGTTTGATATCGGTCTGTGCGGCACCGAGCAAGTGTATTTTGCCACCAGCCATTACAAGATGGACGGCGGCATTATGGTGACTGCCAGCCACAATCCCAAAGATCACAACGGCATGAAAATGGTCGGTCCTGAGTCCCGGCCGATCAGCTCCGACAATGGTCTGAACGAAATCCGCGACCGGGTGCTGGAGCCGTTCGGTGATGCGCCCGAGCAGGGCCGCTATGAACCGCTTGAGGTGATGAGCGCTTACGTGGACCATCTCCTGGGGTATATCGATGCCGGCTCTCTTAGCCCGCTGACCATTGTCTGCAACGCCGGTAATGGCGGCGCCGGCCTGGTGATCGATGAACTCGAACAGCATCTGCCCTTTGAATTCGTGAAAGTGCACCACCAGCCAGACGGCCATTTTCCCAACGGCGTACCAAACCCGATCCTCCCGGAAAACCGAGCGGCGACGGCCGACGCCGTTATCGCGGAAGGCGCCGCCATGGGCATTGCGTGGGACGGCGACTACGACCGCTGCTTCTTCTTCGACGAAAACGGCCGTTTCATCGAGGGGTACTACATTGTTGGTTTGCTTGCAGACCAGTTCCTGCGCAAAACCGGCGGCGGCAAAGTCATCCACGACCCCCGCCTGACCTGGAACACCCTTGATCTGGTGAAAGCCGCTGGCGGCGAAGCCATCGAAAGCAAGACCGGTCACGCGTTCATCAAACAGAGAATGCGCGACGAAGACGCCGTGTATGGTGGCGAAATGAGCGCCCACCACTACTTCCGCGACTTCGCATACTGCGACAGCGGCATGATCCCCTGGCTGCTGATCGCCGAGCGTCTTTGCCAGTCCGGTCAGACCCTGTCGTCCCTCATCGACGCCCGAATCGAAGCCTACCCGGCCAGCGGCGAAATCAACCGCACCATCGATGATCCCCCCAAGGTTATTGCCGCGATTGAAGCCAAATACAGCGTTGGCGCTAAAAGCGTCAGCCACGTGGACGGCGTAAGCATCGAATTCGACGACTGGCGCTTCAACCTGCGGATGTCCAACACCGAGCCGGTTGTGCGTCTGAACGTGGAATCGAGGGCGGATATTCCGTTGATGGAAGAGAAGACGGAAGAATTGCTGGCAGAAATGCAGAGGTTGAACGAGGAGAGGTAACTCCTTTTTTTGGGGCCGAGTGGGACGCTTGTCCTCATGGAACTGTGCGGAGCCAGGGATGGCGGAGCCCAAGCGTCACAGGGATGTGCCGTTAGGAGCGCGTTTCAGGAGGACAAGCGTCCCAGTCGGTCTTGCACCTGAAGTCAGAGCCAGTCGTTCAGCATAATCCCGATACCGAACCGTTGAATCCGGTGGTTATAGTCGATCAGACTCTCCCCATACCCGTTGTAGTACTGGAAAAACCCCTTAACCGTATCCCCCATTGGGAAACTGTACCCGAACTCCACCGACGTCTTGTTATCATCCGACCGCAGGTTATTCATCAGCCGTAACGAAAACGTCCGATCCTCGGTCAGCTTGTATACCGCATGGTAATTGGCATATCCCAGGTAGCGCTGGATGTCCGCGTTATCATCCTCACTGCTCTCCGGAATGCGATACCAGGGCTGAACCATAAAGAGCCAGCGATCATAACTGTACGCGGCTGAGCCCATGATGCGATTCCAGCTCCGGGACCTCGGTTCTGACTGCCCGTTGGACTGGTGATTGAATCCGAGGGTCACGCCATTGAGTCGGCCAGGTCCGATATCCCAGTCGGTCTGGTACCGGGCAAATATCTCCGGCTCGTAGTTGGTCTCCCGGAAAGGCGCGGAGTCGTCCTGGTTGTACACCTGCCAGAACGAGGTCTGGGTATAGCCAAACCAGAGTGTTGTGCGGTCATCCAGAATTCCCGTCAGCAGTGGTACCTTGAAGCTGATCTGGTACTTGGCTTCTTCCCGTTCCAAATCATAGTCATAACCGGTGGACCCAAGTCTGGGGCTAGACGGCGATTCGTTCGGGTCTTTCACCCAACTGACCGGCAGGATGTAGGTGGGCCGATGCCCCACGAAACTGCCAGAGAAGGAGAACACGGCTTTCTCGGCCGCCATATAGCGGTCTACCATGGCAGACATGACGCCTGCATCGGGATCACCTTCCAGGGCATTGCCGGCAACGGCATCGAGGTCTTCACCATTGGGCGCCAGTTGCTCCGCGCTCTTCTCGGCCTGTTCTTTGGCGCTTTCCGATGCCTGGGCCTGGCTCTCTGTGGGTTTGTAGAGGCTGTCAAAACAGGCCAGTCGCTTGATGCCATCGTCAATCAGGGCGCACTGTTCCGGCGAATCAATGGAGGGCGCTTCCTCAGTCTGTGCCGCCACGTTTACAGGCACCGACAGCATCAACGAGAGGGTAGTGATGGCCGTGGACGGCGCCAACAGGTGGGGGGATGTCATCAGGTGCTCTCCTAGCTGGCGGTCAGACTGAACCAGGTGTTGGCGATGCCATAGATCCAGACGCCGATCAGTGTGACGGCCAGAAGTGAGAAAATAACCTTATGCTTGAACCGGTTGCCACTTTCTGCCGAGGCTACCCAACGCAGGTACATGAGGCCAATGAAGCTGATGAAGACCCCGAGGCTGGCGAAGGCTGGAATCAGCAGCCAGCCGGCGCTGATGGTCTGACCGTCGCCGGTCTGGCTGGAAAACCACCCCATGGAAGCCAGTAAAACGGCAAGCGCCGTAAATTCAGCAATAAGCAGCGGTTTGCGCAACGGGTGGGGTGAAGTCGGTTCCGAATTGGTCATGGAAACAGGTCCTGAATGATGAAACGTCGGCGAACACCATGGTAACTGGATTGATTGCGAAACTCCCTCTGACTTACGAAATCGCAATTAAAATGGTTGAAATCAATTTATGATTTTGCTGTTTGGTTTTTTTGCCAGGTTTCAGTCGCTATAATGCGGCGACCGAAGATTATAACGCTCAAATGCGAGGTGCATTGTGAAGATGAAGAGAGTCCTGGCTGCTGTATTGGTCGTCGCAGGCCTGACAGCTGGCGCCGTAATGGCAAGCGTCGAAGATGAAATCCGTGCACGTATCAGCCCGGTCGGTGAAGTCTGCCTCCAGGGTGAACAATGTGGCGAGGCTGCGGCGGCCACCGAAACTGCCAGCTCCGGCCCGCGCTCCGGCAGCGAAGTATACGATGCTGTGTGCATGGCCTGTCACACTACCGGCGCTGCCGGTGCGCCTGTGATTGGCGATGCCGATGCCTGGGCTCCTCGCATCGATCAGGGTCTGGATACGCTGGTAAGTCACGCGATCAACGGCTTCAATGCCATGCCTGCCAAGGGCGGCTGTTCCAGCTGTCCGGATGAGGAAATTCAGGCGTCTGTTGAGTACATGGTCGAGCAGAGCCAGTGATCGGTCGACTCTGACCTTCGCAAAAAAGCCCCTTCCGGGGCTTTTTTGCGTTTTGCCGGTTGTCAAAGGCCCAGATCTCCAAGCAGGGCAGACAGCGTCGCCTTGCCTTTTTTCTGATTGGCTTCCACATCCAGGTCGCCAGTCCCTTCCCATTTCAGGTCTTCCTCGGGCAGCTCATCAAGGAAGCGGCTCGGGATGGTTTCGAGTTTCTCGCCATACTGCTTTCGGGTGGCCGCGTAAGTCAGCGTCAGCGTTTCCCGGGCGCGGGTAATGCCCACGTACATCAGCCGCCGTTCTTCCTCGATATTACCTTCTTCAATACTGCTGCGGTGGGGCAGGATTTCTTCCTCAAGCCCCATGATGAATACGTGGGGAAACTCCAGGCCCTTCGACGCGTGCAGGGTGAGCAGCTGAACCTTGTCGCTGTCGTCGTCCTCCTCCCGCTGTTCCATCATGTCCCGAAGGATCAGTTTGGTGATGGCATCCTCGATGCCGAGCTCATCGGCCGTGCCCTTGCCATCGTCGAGCATGCGCTGGATGGACTCCACCAGGTACCAGATGTTCTCCATCCGCCGCTCGGCCTGTTTGGGGGTGCCGGAGTGTTGGTGCAGCCACTCCTCGTACTCGATGTCCGTAAACAGCTGTTTGATGACCGGTATCGGGTTTTCGCTGTGTAGCCGCTCGCAGGTGGCGTCCACCCAGTGGGCAAAACGCCGGAGGCGATCCAGCCCCTTCTCGGTCACGTGGGTCTCTGCGCCCATGTCGCCCAGGGCCTTGAACAGGCTGACGTTGCGGGACCGGGCGTAGTGACTGAGCTGCTCCAGAGTGCGCGGACCGATCTCCCGGCGTGGCACATTGACCACCCGCAGAAACGCGGCGTCGTCGTCCGGATTGATCAGCAGCCGCAGGTAGGACATGGCGTCCTTGATCTCGTTCTTCGAGAAAAACGACTGGCCGCCGGAGATGCGGTAGGGGATCTGGTAGGCCTGCAGCTTCATTTCCAGCAGTCGTGCCTGGTGGTTACCCCGATACAGCACGGCAAAGTCCCGGAAATCGAGTCCTTTTTTTAGCTTCTGGTCGAGGATCTCGGTGGCAACGCGGTCGGTTTCCGCGTCTTCGTTGCGGCACCGGACAATCCGGATTTCCTCGCCGATGGTGTGATCACTCCACAGCGCCTTCTCGAACACGTGGGGATTATTGGCAATCACTGTGTTGGCACTGCGCAGGATCCGGGCAGTGGACCGGTAATTCTGCTCAAGCTTGACGATTTTCAGGCTCGGGAAGTCTTCCTTCAGCTGGGCCAGGTTTTCGGGCCGGGCACCGCGCCAGGCATAGATGGACTGGTCGTCGTCTCCAACCACGGTAAACGCGGCCCGTTCGGCCACCAGCTGCTTGACCAGTTCATACTGGCACACGTTGGTATCCTGGTATTCATCCACCAGCATGTAGCGAATCTTCCGCCGCCATTTCGCGAGTACGTCCGGATTCGAGCGGAAGAGCATCACGGGAAGCAGGATCAGATCGTCAAAATCGACTGCGTTGTAAGCCTTCAGGTACTCGTTGTATTTCTTGTAGATGATGGCAATTCGCTGTTCGCGCTCATCCGCCGCCTTGCTCAGGGCCTCGGCCGGCCCCCGCATGGCGTTTTTCCAGGAGGAGATGGTCATCTGGATATCGTTGAGTTCGTCCCCGGCCTCGGCGCTGGCTTCCCGGAGCATCAGATCCTGTAACAGGGCCTTGGCATCCTCGGCATCAAAGATCGAGAAGCCCGGGTGGTAGCCAAGATGCGTGTGCTCCTCCCGGATCATATTGAGGCCAAGATTGTGAAAAGTAGATACAATCAGGCCCCGGGTCAGCTTCCGGTCAACGATCCTGCCAACCCGCTCCTTCATTTCACGGGCAGCCTTGTTGGTGAAGGTGACCGCGGCAATGTGACGCCCCGGTATTCCGAGTTGCTCGATCAGGTAGGCAATCTTGCGGGTAATCACGCTGGTCTTGCCACTGCCTGCCCCGGCAAGCACCAGCATCGGGCCATCGGCATAGCGGACTGCTTCGCTTTGTCTCGGGTTGAGCTTGTTCACAAATAAATGGCCAGAATGGAACGAAATGGGGATAACAGACGTGGTCTTATTCTACACCAGACAGAGTTACTGTACCTTGGGGATCTATAGACTATGATTAACAGAACGGACTCGGTTGTTCACGCATAAATGGATCCTGCTTGATGACACTGCCACTGGAAACCATGAGGCCTGGACAATTGCGCCTTTTGGTTCTTACACCAGACTACGCTGATTTTCTCTGGCTGAATGCTCTTCTGGCGGGTGACGTCGACATCGGTGCGGACGCGACCTGGTGCCCGGATCTGGTGGATTGTGATGATCTGATCCGTAACGCCAGTTTTGATGTCATCGTCTGGGACTGCGTTTTTCATGGTGGCTCAGAGGCGTCTTTCCTGCAATATCTGGCGGTTGCCAGCAATGAAAAGCCCGTTCTGGCCCTCAGTGCCGAGCCCCCTACGGAGCGCGCGCCAGAGCTGCTGGCTGCCGGCGCCGCCGACTATCTCTCTCGTCAAACTCTGGACCACTGGAATTTCCGTCGGGCCGTCAAGTGCCTGTGGTACCGGGATCAGTTGTCCGAGTCTGCCCATGGCCAACTGGGCCGCGAAGTCGCCACCGGTTTTATCAACCGGGACCTTTTCTTCGATCGTCTCCAGCAGGCCTTGCTGCGGGCCGAGCGTGCTGGCCATCGGCTGGCCTTGTTGCACCTCAATATCGATGACTTCCGCAGCATTAACGAATCTTTCGGTTACCAGAAAAGCGACCAGTTGATGATGAAGCTGGCAGAGCGGCTTCGACATTCTCTCCGCCGCGTCGATTCGCTGATGCGTATCGGGGGTGACGAACTGGCCATTATTGTTGAAAAGGTCGAGGACTCCCTCGATATCACCCAGATTATCCGCAAGGTGGTCAACGCCCTTGATGAGCCGGTTACGATCGATGGCCAGACGGTCGTGGTCAGTGCCAGTCTCGGTGTCGCAACCTACCCGGAAGCCGGAGACAGCGCCGAGAATCTGTTGCGCCGGGCCAACCGTGCGATGTTCGAAGCAAAACGGGATCCGGGCACCAGCTACCGTTTCTACGACCGCCAGCTGCACATTTCCGCCGGTTACCAGCTTCGTCTGGAGGCGGACCTCCGCAACGCTCTTCGAGGCAAGGAACTGGAGCTTTACTATCAGCCCCGGATTGATCTGGCTACGGAAGAAGTACGGGGTGTCGAATGCCTGTTGCGCTGGAATCATCCGGAGCGCGGGCTGGTGGGGCCGGACGAATTTATTCCGGTGGCCGAACGCAGCGGGTTGATCGTGCCCATTGGTTACTGGGTCATCGAGCAGGCCTGCAAGCGCCTGCAGGAATCTGCCGAGCTCGGTTTCCCCGGGCTGGTGTTCGCGGTCAATCTGTCGTTCCGGCAGTTCCACGATCGCAAGATGACCGAAACCATTTTCCGCATCATCTTTAACGCCAACGTGGATACCAGTCTGCTCGAGCTGGAGCTGACCGAGAGCGCCATGATGCACGACCCGGAGTACGCCCAGCGCTGCCTGAGGGAATTGAATCAGTTGGGTATCAGTTTTGCTCTGGACGATTTCGGCACCGGCTTTTCATCGTTGAGCAATCTCCAGCATCTGCCCATCTCGCTGGTGAAGATCGACAAGTCGTTTGTGCAGGAGTTGGGTAATTCGGCAGACGCCGAACACATTATCCGGGCCATTATCAGTCTGGCCCACAGCCTGCAGATCAGCGTCGTCGCCGAAGGCGTGGAAACCGAAGGGCAACTGGAGTTTCTGCGCCAGCAGCATTGCGATGAAATTCAGGGCTATTACTATGCCCGGCCCATGCCCTGGGCGGATCTTGTGCAATTCCTGAACAAGCGGGGCCAGGCCGCTTGCCTGCAGCAGTAAGCCGCTGTACCTTTGCTGGTTTATTGGCAAAGCATCAGACAGAGGTTGCATGAACAGTATCTCCAGGCGTATCGCCGAGGAACTCGGTGTCCGCGAGCAACAGGTTAACGCCACCGTCGAACTGCTCGACGAGGGTGCGACCGTTCCGTTTATCGCCCGCTACCGGAAAGAGATCACAGGCTCACTGGATGACAGCCAGCTGAGGAACTTGGAAGAACGTCTGCGCTATCTGCGGGAACTGGAAGACCGTCGTGCCACTATCCTCAAGAGCATTGAGGAGCAGGGCAAGCTGACCGACGAGCTCAAGGCCACCATCCAGGACGCCGACACCAAGAACCGTCTGGAAGATCTTTACCTGCCTTACAAGCCCAAGCGCCGGACCAAGGCCCAGATTGCCCGTGAGGCGGGCCTGGAACCGCTGGCTGACGCCCTCTATGATGATCCGACTCTCGATCCTGAAACCACTGCCCAGGGCTACCTGAACAAAGAAGCCGGCGTGGAAGATACCAAGGCTGCCCTGGATGGCGCCCGCTATATTCTGATGGAGCGTTTTGCCGAGGATGCCGAGCTGCTGGGCAGCCTGCGTGACTTCATCTGGCAGGAAGGCCAGCTGAAAGTCACCGTGGTGGAAGGCAAGGAGAACGAGGGGGCCAAGTTCCGGGATTATTTCGACCACGTCGAGCCCCTGAAGAAAGTTCCGTCCCACCGTGCCCTGGCCATCCTGCGGGGCAGGAACGAGGGCGTTCTTGGCTACACGATAGTTGTTGGTGATGCCGAGGATGACCGCCGTGCGCCCCACCCGGCCGAGCAGCGCATCGCCGCTCGCTGGAATATCCGGGACAATGGTCGTGCTGCCGACAAATGGCTCTCGGAGGTGGTTCGCTGGACCTGGCGGGTGAAACTCTCCACCCAGATTGAAACCGATCTCATGGCACAGGTCCGCGAAGCGGCGGAAACCGAAGCCATCAACGTGTTCGCCGCCAACCTCAAGGATCTTCTGCTGCTTGCGCCGGCCGGTCCACGTCCGACCCTGGGCCTGGATCCAGGTCTACGCACCGGGGTGAAAGTTGCTGTAATCGATGGCACTGGCCAGGTGGCCGGCCACGGTGCCATCTTCCCCCATGCGCCCCAGAACCAATGGGACCGTTCCATCGAGCAGCTGGCGGCCTGGTGTCGGGAATACAGGATCGAACTGGTGGCCATTGGCAATGGCACCGCTTCCCGGGAGACGGAGAAGCTGGTCGGCGACCTCAGCAAGCGTTACCCCGAACTGAAGCTGGCCCGGATTGTGGTCAGTGAGTCCGGCGCCTCGATCTATTCAGCCTCCGAGTTTGCCTCCAAAGAACTGCCCGATCTGGATGTCACCATTCGTGGCGCGGTATCCATCGCCCGCCGGCTGCAGGATCCGCTGGCGGAGCTGGTAAAAATCGAGCCGAAATCCATCGGGGTAGGGCAGTACCAGCACGATGTGTCGCAGGTGCAGCTGTCCCGAAGCCTGGATGCCGTGGTAGAAGACTGTGTGAATGGCGTGGGCGTGGATCTGAACACGGCCTCAGCGCCATTGCTGGCCAGGGTTTCCGGCCTTAACCACACCATAGCCCAGAACATCATTGAGTTCCGCAACCAGAACGGCATGTTCCGCAACCGGAAACAGCTGCTCAAGGTCACCCGGCTCGGTGACCGCACGTTCGAGCAGGCGGCGGGTTTTCTGCGTATTGCCGGCGGTGAGAACCCCCTGGACCGGTCCTCAGTGCACCCGGAAGCCTATGGCGTGGTCGAGGCCATCGCCCGGAAAAATAATCGCGAAGTGGGCGATATCATCGGCGATTCCTCGTTCCTGCGTGGTCTGAATCCCCAGGATTACGTAACAGAACAGTTCGGTTTGCCGACTATCAAGGACATCATCTCGGAACTGGAGAAACCGGGGCGGGATCCGCGACCGGAATTCAGGTTCGCAAGTTTTGAGGAAGGGGTTGAAACCCTGAGCGATCTCAAGCCCGGCATGGTGCTGGAAGGCTCGGTGACCAACGTGACCAACTTTGGCGCGTTTGTGGATATTGGTGTGCATCAGGATGGCCTGGTGCACATTTCCGCGCTGTCCCACACCTTCGTCAAGGATCCCCGGGAAGTGGTCAAGGCCGGGGATATCGTCAAGGTCAAGGTGATGGACGTGGATATCCCGCGCAAGCGAATTGCCCTGACCATGCGTATGGATGATCAGCCTGGCGAGAAAAACGAAGGCAAGCCCATGGCTGCCAACCGCTCCGGAGCCAGCCGCAAGGGCGGAAACCGGAACGCCGGTAATGGCGGTTCCGGTCAGAAACCCCCACAGGGCGCCATGGCTGGTGCGCTGGCCCAGGCACTTGCCTCGGCGCGCAAGGACAGCTGACGGGTTTACAATCTTTTCACCGGCCGGTTGTGCAAAAGAGCAAGCCGGCCGCAGCAGGAGTCGACCATGGCTGAATCCCGCCATTCCGTATTTCGTCAGTTCGCTGCCAGCGACTGGGATGGTTTTCTCAAGGGTGTCGAAAAAGAAGGGCTGCGGGTGGATCGCAACGGCTTCATCGCCCAGACCCCGCACCCCGAAGCCCTTGGGTCGGCGCTGACCCATCCGAGGATTACCACCGACTACTCAGAGGCCTTGCTGGAGCTGATCACGCCGGTGTTCGACAGCACGGCAGGCATGCTGAAATCGCTGCGGGATATCCACACCTTTGTGCAGCAGAACCTGGGTGACGAAGTGTTCTGGGCGACAAGCATGCCCTGTGAGCTGGATGGTGACCCGAGTATCCCCATCGCCGAGTATGGCAGCTCCAATATTGGCCAACTCAAGCATGTTTACCGGCAGGGACTGGCCGTGCGCTACGGCCGCATGATGCAGAGCATCGCGGGCGCCCACTACAATCTGTCCCTGCCCGACAGTTTCTGGCACAAGTGGCAGGAATTGCTGGGCAACGAGCAAAGCCTGAAAGACTTCAAGTCGGACCAGTATTTCTGGCTGATTCGCAATTTCCGCCGCCGCAGCTGGCTGCTGATGTTGTTGTTCGGAGCTTCGCCCGCCCTGGATGCCAGCTTTGTAGCCGGCGTGAACCATGATCTCTCGCGATTTGATGAACGCACCTGTTTCGGTGAGTACGCAACCTCGTTACGGATGGGCGATCTTGGGTACCACAACAACGCACAGGCATCCCTGAATATCTGTTTCAACGAGCTGAGCACCTACACCCAGACTCTGGATCGAGCCATTCACACCACCTGGCCGGCGTATGAGTCGATCGGCACCCGCCGGGGCGACAAGTTCGTCCAGATCAACACCAGCGTACTGCAGATCGAGAACGAGTATTACAGCGCGGTGCGCCCCAAACGCACGACGCAGCGTGAGGAAAAGCCCATCCAGGCCCTCGAAGCCCGGGGTGTGGAGTACATTGAGGTGCGATGTCTGGACCTTGATCCCTTCTCGCCGGTTGGCGTGAACGAGGCCCAGATCGATTTTCTGGATCTGTTCCTGCTGGACTGCCTGTTAGCAGACTCTCCCCGAATTGGCGATGCCGAGTGTGAGCGCCTGGATGACAACTACAAGGATGTGGTCGCCAATGGGCGTTATCGAGAGTTGGCGCTTTGCCGTGGTGGGCATCGTACCCCGGTATCCGACGCTGCGAACGACATTCTGTCGCAGCTGGAGCCCCTGGCGGAACTGCTCGATAGCTGGCGGGGTGATGACACCTACCGCAACGCCCTTGCCGCCCAGCGCGACGTGTTGACCGGTGAATGGACCGTGCCGTCTGCCCGGGTTCTCGATGCCATGCGCTCCTCCGGCCTGGGTCACCGGGAGTGGGGCATGGAAATGGCGCGGCAGCATCAGCAGAGCCTGAGGCAGGAGGGTCTTGGTGATGATGTGCGCCGCGCGTTTGAGGCCATGACGTCAGAATCCCTGACCGAGCAGGCCGACATGGAAAGCGCCGATACCCTGTCGTTCAGCGAGTTTCTGGAACAGTACCTGCGCTCTTGAGCGTTGGGTTCGGGAGGCGTCGCAGGAGTCTGCGGACCTGACGCACAGAAACTGAACAAAGATTTGTCTCCCTCCGGTCCGACTGTTAATTTTTGTAACATCTGGATCGGGAGGGGATTGCGATGGCAAGGGATATCAAACTCGGCTGGGACGTGGAAGCCCTGAACAAGGCTTACCGTCAGGGCTATATGGCGGCCAACATGGGCATGGACAAATCCCGCTGCCCCTATCGTGGTGACGTCGTTATTGCGGCCTGGGAAGCTGGTTGGGATGATGCCGATCAGGTGGCCCGTGATGACCGCGACCAGTCAGATGATCTGTTCTCGCGGATCGCCTGAACCACTGGCCGGTTCCAGCTTCACTTCTGCACGACAAACTCCGTAAACAGTACGCCGGCTATGCTTTCGCCGGTCTGCTGCTCTTCCAGTACCGCATTGATTCGCTGTTTGGCTTCTTCGCGCAGCGCCTCCTGGCCTTCCATCGAGGTGAGGCGATCGGTATCCGTTTGCTCACCAAACAGCATGACCAGTTCGTGTCGCAATCGGGGCATGTGAGCATCCACGGCGGGCCGTGCGCTCGCGCTGTTTGCCCGCAGACTGACCGCGGCTTTCAGATAGGTTGGCTTGTTGCCGGGCGTGCCCACGTGGGTCACGAACGGTGGATCCATGCTGATGTAGTCGGTAAAGCTGTTTTTTTCTTCAGCCACGTCCTCTTCGGCATTTTCCTCTTCCTGGGAAACGGCCGGCAAAGAGATCGTTGCAAACAATAGAAAAAGCAGCGTCAAAACAGATTTTGGCTGGCGTGTCATAGGCTTGAAGTTGATCGTGGTTTAGGGTTAAGTGACGAGAATAGCAGGCCCTGTGGCCGCTTGCAGTTTCAATTCACGATTCGAGGTGTTCTTTTGACCAGCAGATGGGTTTTCGGGCTTATTTTCCTTGTATGTGCCGCACTCCTTGGTGTGGCTTTTTATATGGAGCATGTGATGGGGCTCGAGCCCTGCCCGCTTTGCTGGTTACAGCGCTTCGGCTTCATGGGTGCCGGTCTGGTCAGTTTCCTGGCCTTTCTCCATGGCCCCACCGGATTCGGCGTTCGGATCTATGGGTTCCTGCTGGTGCTGACCGCCGGAGCAGGGCTGGGTGTTGCCGGGCGGCAGTTGTGGCTGCAGAGCCTGCCGGCGGACCAGGTGCCGGCATGCGGGCCTTCGGTGGACTACATGCTGGACGTTCTGCCGTGGTTCGAGGTTCTGTCTACGGCGCTCCAGGGCACCGGGGACTGCGCTGAAGTGGTCTGGCGGTTCCTGGGTTTGAGCATTCCCGGCTGGACTGCTGTCTTTTTCTCGCTGCTTGTCATCACCGGTCTGGTTTTGATGTTTCGCCGGCAAAAACCTCGGGAATGGATTGGAGGCTGAAACGGTTGCGGGGAACCTCAGCCATGGGGTAACTTGATCCAAACCTAATAAAAATCAAAACCGAAACAAAAGTTGTCAAGACAAGCGGAGAACAGGCGTCATGTTGGAAAATTGCCGAAATGCCAGGGAGCGCTGGGGCGGCGTCAGCGAGCTGATTGATCGCTGGCTCAAGGAGCGTCAGGAGCTTCTGGTGCATTACTGCGACCTGTCCGGAGAAAGCGACTTCTCGCAGACCGAAGCATTGAGAGAAAAATTCGTACGCCTGTGTGAAGTTCTGGTGGACTACGTGTCTACCGGTCATTTCGAGATCTACGAGCAGTTGGTGCGAGAGGCTCGGGAATTTAACGATGGCGGGCTGGAGCTGGCTGCCCAGGTTTATCCCCGTATTGAGCAAACCACCGAGGTTGCCCTTAACTTCAATGACCGGCTGGATGGCCGGGATTTGTCCGAAGAGGATGTCAAAGAACTGTTCGGTGAATTGTCGAAGTTGGGTGAAACTCTGGAGACCCGGTTCGAGATGGAGGATTTCCTGATCGAGCATCTGCACAATGCCCATGCTGGCAAAGTAGCCTCTGCCTGAGAAATCCCGGAATCAAAAAAAGCCCCAGTCCGGCATCGCCGGCTGGGGCTTTTTCGTGTGGCAGCCTCAGAACTGACAGCTGCCTGTTCTGGCGCTTAGTCTCCGGAGCCAGGGTTGATCTCGAGTAGCTCGACATCAAACACGAGGGTCTCGTTGGGGCCGATCGCCCTGTTGCCGCCGGGGCCGTAGGCCAGATCGGACGGAATGTAGAGCTTGTAACGGGCACCCTCGCTCATCAGCTGCAGGCCCTCGGTCCAGCCGGGAATCACCTGGTTCAGGGCGAAGGTTACCGGCTCGCCGCGCTCGCGGGAGCTGTCAAATACTTCACCGGACAGCAGTTCACCGGTGTAATGCACCTGAACGGTGTCTGTTGCTGCCGGCTTTTCGCCGTCACCCTGCTCAAGCACTTCGTACTGCAGGCCGGATTCAGTGGTTTCCACACCTTCACGCTCTGCGTTCTCGGCAAGGAAGGTTTCGCCGGCATCCAGGTTCTTCTGGGCCAGTTCTTCCATCTGTTTGCCCTGTTCTTCCTGCAGCTGCTGCTGGTAGGTCATCAGGGCCTGCTGGATTTCCTCGCGGCTCATGCGCTTGGCTTCTTCATCGCCGGCGTGGCCGTGCTGGATGCCCTGGAGGAACTGGTCCATCTGCAGATTCGGCAGGTCGTTACCCATGCGCTCGCCGAGAACCAGGCCCATGCCATAGCTCACCTTCTGATCGGTGGAATCCAGTTCCGGTTGTGCCGGGGCTTCGGGTGGTGTGGAACAGCCGGCCACAAGGCCGGTCACTGCCAGTGCAAGGAGCGTTTTCTTCATTGCATTATCCTTTAACGTCGGTGCTTGGGGCAGGGCCCCGCGTTGTGTTTGTCAGAACGCAGAAGGTAACGGGTTCCGGCATCAGATGCCACTGAACATGTGTTAAGAAACCGGACGTGTCAGCTCAGCTGCCGTTGGTGCCGGCAGCGGAAGGGCCCATGGAGAAAGGTGCGCTGTAGGGCGATTGCCAGTCTGTTTCCGGCTCTTGCGGCTGAATCCGGGGGAAGGCCTTGTCACGTCGCTCGATAGCGAGGGTATTCCAGCGCCCCTGTTCGGGCGGCTGGTCAGCATAGTGCCAGTTGCCGTCGGTATCCTGCCATTTGAACACGATCTCGGGGCCCTCGGTGGGAATCGGGGACGGAACCAGCCCTTCAAACGCGGGAATCTCGGGCTGCTCGTGCTCTGCCACAGGTTCGGAGACCTGCTCCGGGTCATTCAGACCAAAGAAAATCAGCAACAGCAACAACCCGAGAGCCGGGAACGAGAGCCGTATGAGCCATTTCATCATCATGGCTGATGGTCTCCCTTGGGAAAGTGGGCCAGAGTATCGGCCAGTGTATTCAGCAAGGGCCTTGCATCGTCCTTAACCGCTAAGGTCGGTGCTGCCGCAACCAGATTGTTGATGATCAGTGCGTCGCGTCCCTGCATGTCTGCGTGTTCCGGGTTAATGGTCATTAGCGTTCGCCAGCTCAGGGCCAGTTCAATCTGTTCGGCTTCAAGCTCCAGGCCGGCGATGCCGGTGCGAAGCTTCTGACAGTTGTCGGCACTGCCAGGCAGCGATTTCCGAGCGCTCCGGAGGGCAACGGTTACACGGTCGCGCCACTCTGTTACCGTAGCGTCCTCGACCCCGGCGAAGACTCTGCCAGAGAGTGCAAGCCAGGCCGCACTGAGAATCCGCGTTACGCTCCAGCCCTGATTCTGAAGCGCCAGGCAGCTGTTCTGGACATCCGGACGTTTCCAGAACGCCAGGGCAAAACGCCAGAGCGGGTTGTCCGGTTCCAGATCTGCCGGAAGTTCCAGCGGCGGTGTCGAAAAATCCGGGGTGGTCGCCGAGCGGACCGACATAGGCGCTGTGCCTTCCCTGAACACTTTACGTTGATAAAATGAAAGCATGTTAACGATAACCGATCTCAGTTTACAACGGGGCGGCGTCTGGTTGCTAGAATCCGTCAGCCTGACGGTGCAACCCGGCCAGCGTGTCGCGATCGTCGGTGCCAATGGTGCCGGCAAGTCCAGTCTTTTCCAGCTCTTGCTCGGCCAGTTGGCGCCGGAGCAGGGCGCGGTCTCTCTGCCGGGTGGTTGCCGAATTGCCCACATGGCGCAGGAGGTCGAGGCTACCGAGCGCAGCGCCAGGGATTTTGTTCTAGATGGCGACCTGGATTTGCGCCGCCTGGAAGGTGAACTTGCCAGGGCCGAGGCCGCAGGTGACGATCATGCCATTGCCCGCATACACGGCGAGCTGGATGTGCACGAGGCGTGGTCCGCCGGCCGCCGGGCCGAGGCCTTGCTGCGCGGGCTGGGATTCTCGGACGAGGACGCGAACCGTCCGGTATCGGCGTTTTCCGGTGGTTGGCGAATCCGCCTGAACCTGGCCCAGGCCCTGATGCGACCGTCCGATCTGCTGCTTCTGGACGAGCCCACCAACCACCTGGATCTGGATGCCTGTCTGTGGCTTGAGAATTGGCTGCGGCGCTATCCCGGTACCCTGCTGTTTATCTCCCACGACCGCGATTTCATGGATCGGGTCGCTACCCATGTCGTGCATTTCGATCGCCGTAACCTGGAACTGTATACGGGTAATTACTCAGCCTTTGAGGGCCAGCGCAGTGAGCGTCTGGCCCAGCAGCAGGCCGGTTTTGAACGCCAGCAGGCCAGGATCGCCGAAATCCAGCGGTTCATCGACCGGTTCAAGGCCAAGGCCACGAAGGCCCGCCAGGCCCAGAGCCGCGTCAAGGCCCTGGAACGGATGGAGCGCATTGCCCCGGCCCATATCGATTCGCCGTTCAGCTTCGAGTTTCCGGTGGCCGAGAAGGTTTCCAATCCGCTGTTGTCGATACGCAATGGCAAGGCGGGGCACGGCAGTACGGCAATCCTGAACGGCATTAACCTGACCCTGTTGCCGGGTAGCAGGGTCGGGCTGCTGGGTCCCAATGGTGCGGGCAAGTCCACCCTGATGGATGCACTCCGGGGTGAGGACACGTTGATGTCTGGTGATCGTACCTGTGGCGAGCATCTGGCCATCGGCTATTTTGCCCAGCATCAGTTGGAATCTCTGGATCTGGATGCCAGCCCGTTCCTGCATCTTCAGCGGCTTTCCCCGAAGGCGTCAGAACAGAGTATACGGAACTTCCTGGGTGGCTTTGATTTCCATGGCGATGAAGCCCTGAGTGCCATCCGGTCGTTTTCCGGTGGCGAAAAGGCCCGCGTGGCGATGGCCGTGATCGCATGGCAGAGGCCCAACCTGCTCCTGCTGGACGAGCCCACGAACCACCTGGATCTGGAAATGCGCCAGGCTCTGACCATGGCGCTGCAGAACTTTGACGGCGCTATTGTGGTGGTTTCTCACGACCGGCACTTGCTCAGGAACACCGTGGACGAGTTCTGGCTGGTCAATGATGGTCGGGTAACGGAGTACCAGGGCGATCTGGAAGACTATGAGCGTTGGCTGGCGGACCGCCGGAAAGACGAAACCGAGGCGCCGAGGCGAATGCCGGTCGCCCAGCCCGGGGCGTCCGAGGCCGCTGAGGCGGTGGGCGAGAGTGCCGAGGATCGGAAAGCGCGCAAGCGGGCAGAGGCGGCTCTTCGCCAGAAACTCAGCCCCTACCGTAAAAAACAGAGTGCTCTGGAAAAGGAAATGGATCAGCTTCAGCAGAAGCTGTCTGCTCTGGAAGAGCAGCTGTCCGACCCTGACCTATACGACGACAGCGGCAAGACCCGTCTGAAAGAGTTGTTGGGGGAGCAGGCCACAGCTACCGCCCGCCTGGAAGAGGTGGAGGCGCAGTGGCTTGAAGTTAGCGAAGAGGTGGAGTCCCTGGAGGCCGAGTTGGCTGGCTGAGCGCACTCAGCCGCCGTTCAGTTCCAGAACAAAGTCCTGTTTGGCGAGATAGTCCCTTTCGTTTTCCAGGTCGGCCAGGGTCAGTGGCCTGTCATCCAGCCAACCGGGCGGGAACTCCAGCACCAACTTGTCCTTGTGTGCCGTCAGGGTGAAGGCCGGAGGCGGTTCAATGTTGCGTGGGTGTTGAATCAGAACCGCCAGGCGCACCAGTACGCAGAGGTAACGCAGCCTGGCAATGTCTTCCGGGTCCAGGCCTTCGAAGATTGCCGAAGCAAATTTTCGCCGGTGGCCGCGCACCAGGGTGGCCAGGTCGCGCTGGAACTGCTGGGTGAAGCCGGGCAGATCCGAGTAGCGCAACAGGTAGGCGCCGTGTTTATGGTACTGGCTATGGGAAATGGTCAGGCCGATCTCATGCAGTCGGCAGGCCCAGCGCAGCACTTCTTCATCGGTCGGGGTGTTCAGGGCCCAGGCGTCGGCAACCTGCTGCCAGGCGGCCACGGCAGTTTCCTCTACGGCGGCGCCATGTGCCTGGTCAACGTGGTAACGCTCCTGGAGCGCGGAAATGGTTCGCTCCCGGACATCCTCGTGCTGGATTCGCCCTACAATGTCGTAAAGCAAACCTTCCCGCAGAGCACCATCGGCGAACGCCATGTCCTTGATGCCAAGGGACTGGAATGCCCCCATCAGGATGGCAAATCCGGCCGGGAAGATGCTCTGGCGGTCCGAGCGTACGCCCAGATCTCCCAGTTTTTCTGTTTTACCCATGTCCACCAGCCGCTTGCGAAGCTCCTGCATGGCGGCGAGCGTAATGGTGCCGTCGGTGATCTTCAGGGTCGCCAATACGCTGGCAATGGCTTTGATCGAGCCGGATGAGCCCACCGCACTTTGCCACCCCACGGAGCGGTAATGCTGGCGGATGTTGAGCAGTTCCTGTTCGGCGTGGGTCACTGCCTTGTCCATTTGCCGCCTGGTTATCTTGCCGTCCGGGAAATACCGGTTCCGGAACGACACGCAGCCCATGTGCAGGCTTTCTAGCTCCTGGGGTTCAAACCGCTGGCCGATGATGAATTCGGTGCTGCCACCGCCAATATCAATAACCAGTCGACGCCCGATATCGTCGGAGAGTGTATGAGAAACCCCCAGATAGATCAGGCGTGCTTCCTCGCGGCCGGCAATAATCTCTACCGGATAGCCCAGCGCCTCTTCGGCCCGGGCCATGAACTGATGGGCATTGCGCGCCACGCGAAGCGCGTTGGTGCCGACAATCTGCACCGCCTCTGGCGGCATCCCCTTGAGCCGTTGAGCGAAGCGTCCCAGGCAGGCCAGGGCCCGCTCCTGGGCTTCTTCAGTGAGCCGGTTGTATTGGTCCAGACCGGCTCCGAGCTGAACCTTTTCTCCCATCTTCTCGAGGGTCCGGATTTCCCCATGAACTAGTCGGGCAACCACCATGTGGAAGCTGTTCGAGCCCATGTCGATGGCTGCGAGTACCTCGGATGAGGCGGCAGCGTTTTCGGCGGTGGATGCGGCCGTCACGTGGTCGGAATCCTTTTGAGATGAACGTGCGGGGTACTATAAGCGAAATCCCTCAGGCCTGTCAGTAACCGGAAAACCGCGCGTTTGACGGGGGGCAGGCATGGATCGGTTCTTACCGCTTCACATCCGGCTGATCAATCGCGTAAAGTATGTCGTACCGTGATTTGGGTGAAAGGTTGTCTGTGTAACCCGGACGGCCTTCAGCGACAGTCAACAGCACCTGTGCCCCGGAAGGATAATCCCTCAGGGAAATGCCAATGTGCAGCAGTAGTGCATGAATCAGGAAAAGGTAATGAGCGGAAATATCGTAAATGTAACCGACGCTTCTTTTGAGCAGGATGTACTGCAGTCCGACGTCCCCGTTCTGGTGGACTACTGGGCAGAGTGGTGCGGCCCCTGCAAGATGATTGCCCCGGTGCTTGAAGAGATTGCCGACGAATACGACGGCAAACTGAAAGTCTGCAAGCTCAACATTGACGAGAACGAGCAGACCCCGCCGAAGTTCAACATCCGCGGTATCCCCACCCTGATGCTGTTCAAGAACGGCAACGTGGACGCCACGAAAGTCGGCGCACTCTCCAAATCCCAACTGGCGGCTTTCCTGGACAGCAATCTCTGATTGCAGGCAGGTCACCAGAAACCGCCCCTGAGCACAGGCTCACGGGCGGTTTTTTTATGGTGAGTTACTTCCAGTCCTCGGAGCGCGCCCGATCGGATTCTTTCTGTTCCACCCAGTGCTCCCCGTCTGAGGTGATTTCCTTTTTCCAGAACGGAGCGGATGTCTTCAGGGCGTCCATGATGAACTCGCAGGCCGCGAACGCGTCCCCACGGTGGGCGCTGCACACCCCGACGAAGACAATCTGGTCGCACAGCGCCAGCCTGCCCACCCGGTGAATCACCCGGGCCTTGCGCACATCCCAGCGCTTCGACGCTTCATCAATGAGCCCCTGAATCACCTGTTCGGTCATTCCGGGGTAGTGTTCCAGGTAAAGCCCGGTAACGCCCTGCAAGTCACCGCTGTCCCGCACCAGGCCGGTAAACGTTGCAATGGCGCCGGTGCCGGCGCCACTGTCACGCAGCGCCGCGTATTCAGCGGCCACATCAAAATCGTCAGACTGGACCGAAATCATCTCAACCTCCGGTGACCGGCGGGAAAAAGGCGAGCTCGTCGCCGGCTTTCACCTCAGAGCCCGGTTTTGCCATGGCCTGATTGATCGCAATCATAACCGGCTGGTCGCCCTGCAACTGATCCCAGGAGCCGCCCTGGCTGGCCAGCTCTGCAAGCACATCGCCCGCTGTCAGGCCAGGCCTGGCGTCGATAGCCAACTGGTCGGTTTTCAGGTCTTCGCGCAGACGGGCGAAGAAGCGCACTGTAATCGTGTTATCACTCATGGTCAGCTCAACAGTTCCGCAAACGAGTAGTAGGTTAGCAGGTCGCCGGGCTTTACCGTGCTGTTTTCGGGTACCACGGCGAGACCGTCGGCCCAGCAGGCAGAGCTCAGAAGACCGGAATTCTGATTGGGGTGGGCTGCGAGCACCATGTCACTGCCTCTGATTTGTTTCTTGGCCCGCACGAATTCCCGGCGCACCGAGGTTGAGGAGACAGAAAAATCTGCCGGTATTCTCTCTCCAAGCAGTGGATGAGGGGTTCGCCCCTGACGTTTTCGAATATAGGGTAAGCCAACCATCAGAAAAGTGACCAATACAGAGCCTGGGTTGCCAGGCAGTCCCAGTATAGGGGTGCCACCAATCGCACCAAACGCCAACGGTTTTCCGGGCTTGATGGCAAGGCGCCAGAGTGACAGGCTGCCGTCTTCCTCAAGCACGGCGCGAACGTGGTCCTCTTCACCGACCGACACCCCGCCGCTGGTAATGATCAGATCCGAGGATGCTGCTGCGCGCAGCAGAGTTTCCCGAGTGGCTTCCCTTTCGTCTCTCAGGCTCTCGCACAGGACAACCTCGCAGCCAGACTCTGCCATCAGTCCGAT